>NZ_JBHMIY010000005.1:0-149657 GCF_042436595.1 Clostridium sp. MT-14 | reverse complement strand
GAAGTTTGAACTTGACAAAAAGCTTGAACAGAAAGGTAAAGAAGAGGGAAAAGAAGAAGAAAGAGAAAAAGGCAGGAAAGAAAAGGCAGAACTGCTTATTGAGCAGTTGAGAAAAAAGTTCAATGGATTGCCAGAGAACTATGAAAATAAAATAGAAAATCTTTCTAATGATAAAATTAAAGTCATTGGTGTGGATATATTTGATATAGAAAAGATAGAGGATTTGGAGAGGTATTTTTAGGAATTCAGTTAATAGTGAAGAGTTGATGTTTGTATGGATATAGCAGCACTGTCAATTGTAATGAATCAGTCAAAGGTTCAGTAGGATGCAGGTATAGCAATTATGAAAATGGCCATGTATAGAAATAATCAGGCTGCAGCATAGATGACTGAAATAATGCCGAATATTTCAATAGATCCTAATCTGGGAAACAAGACAGATGTCAGGACATGAATTAAAAATATAGTTTTTTATTCATTGAAATAGATACTTTATGAGGTTTATTTTATATGAATATGTTAGTGTTTATGCTACTATCTCTAACAATTATTTTAAAATTTGGTATTATGTTTAATATCAGGGGGTCATATTAGATTCTATGTCTGAAGGTAAAAAGGCATTTGTAATTGTTGGTTTTTCATATTGGGAAGTTGATCAAGAAGAATTTAATTGGTTTGTAGATAATCTTCCAGTGTTTAAGTTATGAAGGTGATTTGTGGAATTCTTCTACAATAGATTCTTATGATTTAATTTATGGTGGAATAGTAGATGAACTTAAAATAGAGATGAAAATAATGATCCTTATAATCCTGCAAGTATACTTGAAACTATTTCTCAATATATTAGCCAATTAAATTTAATAAGTATGATCCCTTAACTACAAATATATATCGTGGAAGGATGCATAAAAAAGATGAGACTTTGTCATGAGTTGTTGAGTTTGCACCACCTCCTATCAGAAAAAGCAAAGGCTAACTAATAATATGATTGTGATATAATAATAAAAAGGAGGTTTGAGGTTTATGGAATTAAGGAAAAACAATGTTGTGATTATATCGCAAGATGTAATTCCGTTATTAGATGATTTGGCACATGGTGATTCACTTGATGAAAATGTACGTATTTCAATAGCAATAAGTTTGTTTGTGGCTAATAGTGTTTCTTTAGCAAGAGCATCAGAAATTGCAAAACTTTCATTAAATGATTTTATATATACGCTTAAATTAAAAAATATACCCTGGAGTGAATATACCGATGAAGATATGAAGGAGGATGAATTAGCATTAAAAGACTTGATGAAGGAGTACAAAGATGATTAAAGTTATCTGCAATTCTAGTCCTATCATAGGTTTATGCATTATTAAAAAATTAAATTTACTATGGCAACTTTTTGATAAAGTGTATGTAGCTGAAGAGGTGTATAGGGAAGTTGTACAAAATAATGAGTTAAGACATTATGGCGAGCAAGAACTCATTAATGCAGTGAGAGATAATAAAATGATAATTTATAAAGTAAAAAATAATGAGTTGGTTGAGGCAATGATGGGAAGATTGCATCGAGGTGAGTTGGAAGTAATACAAGCAGCTAGAGAATTAAATATAAGTAGAGTTATTATTGATGATAGATCTGCTAGGAATAGAGCCAAAGATATGCTGCTTAAGCCAATTTGAATCATAGGTATTTTACAGCTGGCAAAGAAATTGGGCAAAATAAATCAAATTAAGTCATATTTGGATATCCTTATTCAAGAAGATTATAGAATTTCAAAAAGATTATATTTGGAATCTTTAAAGATAGCTGATGAAGAGGACTGTGACAGACCGGCAAAGTAAAGGACTCTGGCTGCTTTATATCCAGCATCTATCCACTTTTTTGCTATAGAGACCCTGTCGGTTACCTGGGGTTTGATTTACTCCTGAGTTCCCTTAGAATCGAAAGTTCAAGTTCTTTATCCGCAACAATCTTTTTTAATCTATCATTTTCAGTACTTATGGATTTCAGCCTGTTTTCAATCTCTTTCAACCTGCTGTCCTTGTTTCTTGGAAGTGGACTTACCGATCCTCTCTTCTTGCTGGCCTTCACCCATCCATAGACAGTATCTCTTGAGATATCATGGCGTCTTGCAACTTATGAAAATTTATATAACTTTATTTAAAATTACTATGTACAATAAATAAAAATCCGTATATAATAAAGTTAGAAAGTAAGAAAATAATAATTTAAGAAGGTGATCATATGATTACTCAATTAAGAGAAAAGTCTCAGATTACAATTCCAAAGGAAGTAATAAAGAAATTGAATTTAAAGACTGGGGATTCTATAGATATTGATATTGAAGATAACAAAATTATTCTGAAACCTGTAGTTGTAGTTCCGAAGGATCAAGCATGGTTTTGGAGTAAAGAGTGGCAGCATGATGAAAAGCAGGCAGATAAAGATATAAAAAATGGAAAAACTAAAAAATTTAATTCTGCACAGGAGTTGTTTGACGATCTTGATAATTGAACGTACTGATAAATTTAAGAGAGAATATAAAAAACTGCCTGATGATGTTAAAGGATCTTTTAAAAAACAATTTTCTAAATTTATCGAACATCCATATGCTGAATTTCATCCATCTTTACGTATAAAGAGGATACAAGGTACTAATGGTATTTTTGAAATGACAATTACTATGAGTATTAGAGTAACGTGGCAGTATATAGATAATGGAATATTACTAAGAAATATAGGTAAACATGATAAAACTTTAGGTAATCCATAAATTTGATTATCTAAAGTTTTATTTAATGGGGTAGAAGGAGCGTCCGTGTCATGTATGAGTATTCCGGCTTTAAATCCATCATCTATCCGGTACATAGAAATCATCATTCCAGTTTTTAAGAAATCATCATTCCGTTATGCAGAAATCAGCGTTTATAAATCTTATAATGAAGTTATACATCTAAAAATGTAAATTCATTATAAGGAGGTCATGATTATGACCAAATATCGGGAAATCTTAAGGCTAACCAGTCTTGGATTCACCCAGCGTAACATCATGCAAAGCTGTGGTGTTGCACAGAAAACTGTTGTCAAAGTCCAGCATCGTGCAAAAGAATTAAATCTTGTATGGCCATTGGAGCAAAATATTACAGACAAGGCTTTGGAAAATCTAATGTTTCCTAAAGCAGGCAAAAACAACAGCAACAAAAGAATGCCAAATCTAGCTTACATCCATAAGGAACTATTCCGCAACGGGGTCAGCAAAAAGCTCCTATGGACAGAATACATGGAGGATTGCCGCCTCAATGGTGAAGAACCACTTATGTATTCAAAATTCTGTTATTACATACAGCAAGACGAGCAGAAACGTCGCGCTGCTATGCATATCAACCGTAAACCCGGTGAACAAGTTGAAGTTGACTGGGCAGGAGATCCAGCGCATATCATTGATCCAGATACCGGTGAAATCATCAATGCCTACATCTTTGTCGGTGTTATGACTTACAGTCAGTATGCCTATGTTGAAGCATTTATCAATGAGAAACAGCAGGCATGGATCAGTGCCCATGTCCACATGTACCAATACTTTGGCGGCGTGGCAAAAATTCTCGTACCAGACAACTGCAAGACGGCTGTGGTATATAATGGCGGATGGCATAATCAGCAGTTGAATACCATTTACCATGAGATGTCTGAACACTATGGTACAGCCATTATACCTGCAAGGGTCCGCCGTCCTAAAGATAAACCAAATGCGGAAGCCTCTGTCAATGGAATATCCACCTGGATTACTGCTGCATTACGCAATGAACAGTTCTTTTCACTGGCCGAATTGAACAAAACTATCCGTGAGAAACTAGAAGCTTTCAATGCAAAGCCTTTCCAGAAGAAAGAGGGCAGACGGAAGAACCCAAACTGAAAACTACACGGAATAAATATGGCATCACAAGGGGTGCCGATTATTACAGGAGGTAACACACTATGACTAATCAGAGCACCATTGACAAATTAATTGAAATGCGCCTGACCGCTATGTCAGATGCATTTTGCAGCCAGCTGAATGACTCTAAGATTAAAGATGTGCCTTTTGAGGATAGATTCGGTATGCTGGTCGATATAGAATTCAGCAGCCGTAAGAACAAACGCCTGAAAAGGTTGATTAATAAGGCTGAATTCGACCAGCCTGAAGCTTATATTGAAGACATTGATTACACTTCAGGCCGTAAGTTGAATAAAGATCTCATCAAAAGAATTGCAACCTGTGAATATATCACTGAACACCGGAATTTATTACCGGCGCAACAGGCTGTGGAAAAACTTATATGAGCTGTGCTTTTGGTATGGAGGCCTGCAAACAATACTATAACACGAAATATGTAAGGCTTCCTGATCTTCTCATTGATCTTGAGATGTCAAGGAACGAAGGCACATATAAGAAAGTTATGGTTAAGTATGCCAACCCTGTGCTCCTCATCATTGATGAGTGGCTTCTGCTGAAACCAAATGAAAATGAACAGAAGGATATCTTTGAACTTCTCCATCGGAGACGGAAGAAGTCATCCACCATTTTCTGTTCCCAGTATCGTTCAGAAGGCTGGTATGAGCAATTGGGCGGTTTTGACAGCCCTCTGTCAGATGCATATAAAATCAATATCGAAAGTATTGACCCATCAAAGGATATATCAATGCGGATTTAGGGAACGTACCTAGATTTGTGTAAATCAAATCCAGGTACGTTCCCCCTTCTTGCACATTGGTCTTTTCAAGAAGGTTTTTCAGTTCTTCAGACCACTGGTGCTGCAGATTGTCCGTCGTTTTCTGAAGATCCCTCAGCAGATGGACATTGCACTCAATATTGCTGAAGCTGTACTCCCTGTTATAATTCACCTTGTTGTGGTCATGCATGACTGTTGTTTCCTCCGGCAGCAGCTTTAATATTCCGTTATCATCAATCCCTTCTTTATTTTTATGTGGATGTGCCTTATAAAGTGCCGTCTTTTCATCGCCATAGAATGTTATTATGAGGAGCCGTATGCGGGAAGGCCGCACGTACAGATTCTGTGGAGGGATTATGTTGTAAGGTGTAAGTCTACTCGACTGAAAATTCGAAAGGATGTCTTATTGCAGGAGAATTATCAAAATTGCCTGATATCGGAAAAGAAATTGAAAGGCAGTTGAGAGAAAAATAAAATTAGTAGTAATAAGATTTGAATTAAAAGAACAAATGTTTGAATAAGATTAACTTTTTGTGAGCATAATGTATGATATAATAAAAATAATAAAGCAGGGTGGTTGATGGATTTGGCGGATGAAAAGATCAAGTGGCATCCGGCGTTTGCGGCGGCAGTGCAGCTGGAACTCAAGGAATACAGAAAATATCTTGAATTTATAACGGAATATCAGCTTACGGATGAGCCTCTCAGGATAGATGTACTGGTAATTAAAAAGCTCAGGGAAATTAGGATAGACAAATCTTTGGGCAGGTTATTTAAAAAATACAATATACTGGAATACAAATCTCCCACAGACTATATATCAATAGATGACTATTACAAGATCAAGGCATATGCTTATCTCTATAAAGCACTTTCAAGGGAAACAGATAAGATTAATATAAATGAAATGACCATAACTCTGACTTCCAGCAGATATCCCGGGAAATTGCTTGATTATTTGAAAAATGAGATAAAGGCTGATATNGATTAATATAAATGAAATGACCATAACTCTGACTTCCAGCAGATATCCCGGGAAATTGCTTGATTATTTGAAAAATGAGATAAAGGCTGATATAGAAAAAGCTGGCAGCGGCATATATTATATAAAAGATACGGACATAGACACTCAAATTTTAGTGTCAAAACAATTGGATGACGGAGAAGCCGGATAATTAAAACTGCTTCAGAATCGGCAGCAGGACAGGAATTTGATGAAAAACTGGCTGACAGAATACATAAGTAATATAAAGGATCCGCTTTATGCAGTTATAATGGATGTACTTGCAAAAGTGGATCCCGATGAAATATTGGAGGTGTATAAAGATATGGGAGTGCCGAAAATAAGTGAAAGCAATATGGAATTTTTGATGGACATGATTAAGAAGTTTGAACTTGACAAAAAGCTTGAACAGAAAGGTAAAGAAGAAGGTAGAGAAGAAGATGCAATAAATTTTCTGAAACTTGGAATAGATGAAGAAATGATAGCCAGAGGAACGGGATTAAGTATTGAAAGAATACTGGAACTGAAGGAAAAATATCAGATTGAGAGTTGATAATGAAGATTTTCTGTGATAGCTGAAAATCTACCAATACTGTTAACTCTTAATTTTCAACTTTCCACTATTTAATGGGAGGTGTATAAAGATATGGGAATGCCGAAAATAAGTGAGAACAACATGGAGTTTTTAATGGACATGATGAAGAAGTTTGAACTTGATAAAAAGCTTGAACAGAAAGGTAAGCAAGAAGGTATAGAACAGTTGATATTAAAACAGTATGGCAAGGGACTTTCAGTAGAATATATAGCAGATATAAATGACATTGATGTTGAGATTATAAGAAAGATCATAGAAAGATCTGATTTATCAAATGATTCTTAGAGAGTGTCCATAGATTTGTGTAAAATAAAATTTATTTGGAAATTACTATAGGATTATAAGCTCCTGTAGTAATTTTTGTTTGCAATAATGCTATTATTATCCATCCCTATGTAAAATAGTACAGGCAATAATTTTACATAAATGGTTCTATTCTATCTTTAAACATTTGTTTAATAAATTTCATTGTGTACAGTTCCGTCAGTATTCTTTGATTTTTCATTTAACTTAATTTCATTTTTTTATAAAGCTTCCTCTCTTTGAGTATTTCGTTTCAATGACCGTGTTAGTTGTCTTATTGAAACGAAATACTCAGAAAATTAATTAAAATACTATTTTTTGAGAAATTATTATAAATAATTGTCTTATTGAAAGGAAAAATAAATAAAATGTAGAAATTATATGTAATACAACAATGATGTATAAATTTTGAATCTACATAAGGAGAACTGATATGGAAAAAATTATATTAAAATGCAGGTTTATCACACCTGCATTTGTATATGGTAATGGTAGTGAACCTGAAATAAGAGCATCTTCTATAAAAGGGCTTATGAGGTTTTGGTGGCGTGCTGCATATAAAGAATTTAAAAATGTTATTGATATGAGAAATAAGGAATCGGAGATATTTGGAGGTAAAATTATAGAAGGAAAAGAGGAATTTTTAAAGAAATCTAAAGTAAAAATTATAGCTGAACTAGGAGATACTTATACAATATTAGGAAATGGAAATTTAAAACAAACCTGTAATCATATGAAGGGATATGAATATCTCTTTTATTCTATACTCTATTTGAATAAAGACAAAAAATATTTTGATGAAGGAACAGAATTCAGTGTGACATTACAATTTCTAGATAAAAATAAGGAATATGTGAAAGAGTATTTAAAGGCATTTAATTTACTTGAGATTTTTGGGGGGATAGGTACTAGAAGCAGAAGGGGAGGAGGGAATTTTGTTGTAGAAGACATAGATAATAAGTCCAGCCTCAGTATGGATAATATTAAAAAATATTTATATACAGAGTGTTTCAAAAACGAAAAACCATTAATAAATTACTGCAAAAATATACTTGAAGTTAAAGAGAGTTCGGAATGTAGAAATTATCCTAATATTATTTCGGAAGGATGTAAAATCTATCTGTGTAATCTCAATATGGAGAATAGTAAAATCAAAAATAATTTTATGGACAATTTGAATTTTATAGGGAGAACATATAAAGAGATAAGAAATAATTATTTAAAATCTGAATCTTCAAGCTCTAAACCTGTAAGAGGAGCATCTCCTTTGATTATTAAGATTTTAAGGGATGGAGCTGATTGTAAGATATTATTGATAAAATTAGCAGGTGTTTTTAATTCAACTGAAAAAAATAAAAAGGCTTATGAAGGAGAGAATGATATTGTAGATCTTTTATTTGAAAAATATGATGAAATGCTAAAGAAAGGTAGAATAAAAATTTGTAGATTGAAATAATTTTGGAGGAATTATGGATGAATGAATTATTGTTATATAAATGTGAAACGCCTCTTCATATGGGATCGGGTACTGAAATGGGATTAGTGGACATGCCAGTTCAAAGGGAAAAACATACTGGATTTCCCAAAATGGAATCTTCAGGTATAAAGGGCATTTTTAGATGTGATTTTGGAAATAAGACGGAAAATAGGGAATATACCAATATATTTTTTGGCCCTGATAAAGATAATAATGATGCTTATACTGGAAGTTTAAAATTTACAGATGCCAAAATTTTATTTTTTCCGGTGAAATCTGCTAAAGGTATTTTTGGATGGATAACTTGTCCCTTTGTGCTTGACAGGTTTAACAGAGATCTGGAGATTATGAATATTGATAGTAAAAATAAATTTACAAAAATAGAACTTAAAGATGTAATGCCTTCCGGAAATACAGCTTACATAATTTCAAATGATTCGAACTTGATAATTAGTCGTAATAGTGAAAGATATATCTGGCTGGAGGAGTTTGGATATAAAGTTACAGAATTACCCGAGAATTCTAAACAACCTATATTTAAACTTTTAAAATATATAAAAGATAATTATATTTTCGATAAATTAAAAAAGGATATAGTTGTTGTGAGCAATGAAGTATTTGATTATTTTGTAAATATGAGTACTGAGGTTAATACAAGAATTAGAATAGGATCTGATGGAGTTGTAGATTCAGAAGATGGAGCTTTATTTACAGAAGAATATATTCCTGTTGGATCCATAATGTATGGATTTTTAGATACGCAGATAAGGATATCAGAAGAAAAAGTAAAAGATATAGTCGGAAAAAATTATAGTGGTAAGATTGATAAAATAAGTGAAGTGTTTGAAGAATATTTAAAAAATGTAAAAATTCTTCACTTTGGCGGTAATGAAGCTCTTGGAAAAGGTATTGTTAGTTTATATAAATTGGGATGTGAAGAATAATTATGAATGATAGAGAAAAATCTAAATTTATATTCAAAAATTTTAAAGAAAAATACAGAATAAATGATTTTGATATCCCTGGGATAAAAAAGTTACCTATGATGATTAGAAATAATGGTCTTATTTCGTCTCTTGAATATTTTATTAAAAAATTTAAAAATGTTAAAAATAAGAACAAGAAGTACATGTTGACGCTTAGGTTTGTTTGTGATTATATTTCATATACATGGTTTAATTCAAAGGGTGTTAAGGAAATTGAAATAGTAAATAAAGTCATGGAACTAGACAGCAGCAGCTATATGTTCCTGCAAAAAGATGTATATGATTTTTCAATCCAACTTAGAAATTTAATATCAGTTCTCGAAAAAGGAGAAGATTTAAAATAATGGATTATAGTAAATTGTATTTTGATATAGATAATCTTAAGTTTCATAATTTATATGATGGTAAAAATAAAAAGCATGAAAATATTTCATTAAATATAAGAAATATTAACTGCAATTTATTGATGAACAAATATGTAATATGGCAGGGGGATGAAGCAAAAATTTTATGTCCCAAGTATTGTAACTCTGATAATTATAGAAACCTTATGGAATATATAAGCATTAAAAACAACAAAATTATGAATTATTACAAAGAAAGATATAAATATGAGGTGGCAGAATGTCTAAAAGTGGAGAATTGTTCAAAACTTGTAATTGGACATGGTGAAATATCTGTGAGGGAGACATCTATTAAATTAGATCATATATATGGTATTCCCTTTATACCTGCAACTTCCATAAAGGGTGCTTTTAGAAATTATATAAATAATAAATACAGAATTAATGATGATGACAAAAAATCTGTTGAAAATACAGAACAGATAATAAAAATGTTTGGCAATAATGACAAGAAAGGTGAAATAATATTTCTGGATAGCTATCCTAAAAATTTTGAAATAGATGTGGATGTTATGACACCTCATTACGGAGAATATTATTCTAATTCTAAATTGCCGCGAAATGATTTAGAACCTAATCCTATAGAATTTCCAGTAATAAAAAAAGGATCTGAATTTGAAATTATAATTTTATGCAAGTATAAATGTTTTAATTTAAATGGAAAGGATAATGTAAATATAATAGATGAATTTAAAAGCTTTTTAAAGGAAATGCCTTTGGGAGCCAAGACCTCTGTAGGATATGGACGTATAAAATGTAAATAGGGAGAGGAGAACTTTGCAGAATAAATTAATGCTTGTAACAGTGTCAGGTGTTCAGAATTTTATAGCTAATGCAAGAAAAACTGTTGATTTTTATAATGGGAGCAGTATCATAATTGAATATTTGAGGAAAATATACAGAATTATAAAGGATCATATCAGTTGTATAGAAAAGCTTGAGTTGTTACTGCCTTCTAGATTGGAAGATGAAAGCTATGATATACCAAATTATTTTTTGTTGAATATTATTTCAAGTGAAGAAAATAATGATACTCTTGAAAAAAAAGTAAGAAACAACTTGAAGAATTACATTAATGATTTAAATTCTAGTAATGAAATACTTAAGTTTATTGACTTAAATGTTTATATTATAATTGTAGATTATACCGATAATGATTATAAAAAGGCCTATAAAAATTTATACAGAAAATTGGACAGCTATAAAAATGATAAATTCAAAGATAGATCGTTAATAAATTATAATATTGATAAGGATAAAAAAAGAGATAATTGTACTGTTTGTGAGATTAGAAGGGGAAAGTATATCTCAGAGAATAATCCTTTTGTAAAAAATAAAGCAGATTATGAATTTAAAGGTGAATGTTATAAAAAATGTTATGATGATATACTATGTGAGAGCTGTTTTCAGAAGAGAATAAATAAAACATCAAATGAAAAACAAAGATACAGTTCTGTCGTCAGTATAGCAGATAATAATAGCAGTTATTATGCTTTGATTAAAGCTGATATCGATGATCTTGGAAAGCATTTTTCAGGGAAATACTTGGATGAAAAAAAAGATTTGCTGAATTTCCAGAAAGAAATGTCTGGTGAAATACTGGAATTTGGTAAAAGAATAAAAGATAAAATAAGAAATACTAATTTTAAAAATGAACTTTATATTTATTCCGGTGGAGATGACTTATTGTTTTTTTCTCCTCTTTCCATGCTTTTTAAATTTATTGAATCAATTGATGAAGAATTTAAAGAACTAGAGGATAAAAGAAAATTAAGTTTATCCAAATCAATTGTTATTTCCCACACTTCCATTCCACTTAAAAAAGTCATCAACTTGTCTAGAACAAGTTTGGAAAAAGCCAAAGAAAAATTTAAAAATCATGGTAAATGTGCTTTGGCTCTATTACTTATAGATTCCAGCTGTAATGTTAGAATAACTTATTTAAAAGATAAAAAGGAAAATATAAAAGCAATTGATAAATTGGTTTATGGCTTTGAAAATCATATATCACACAGCCTGATATATGATGTGGAAAGACAGATATCGCTTCTTGGAGAAAATATGGATTTTGAAGAATATGTGGTTTTAAAAAATATTATGGATAATATAATCCAAATAGTTGTAAGTAGAAAGATTCCTGACAAGAATAATTGTGAAAAATATGTTTCAAAAATGAAATTACTGTTTTCTGAATTTGTTCACGTAAATTCTACTGATTATTATATGGATATTAACGGGTATTTTAATTTACTTCACATAATAGACAAATATTCTAGAGAAACAGGTTATGTACTGTGTGAAAAGAAGGTGGAAAATTGAAGCAAAAAATATGTTATTTTAAAATAAAGCCTAGTGATACTATGTTCTTTAGAAGTGGATCAATTTTTAAAAAAAGATTTGGCAATTATATAGAAAGCTTAGATATACCGTATCCTTCTGTATTTTATGGTGCTATATTTTCAATGCTTTTAAGACAGAAAAAATTCAAATATATTTTAGAGTATATAAAAAATAAGTCAGGTAATATTCCAGAGGAATTAGAAAAAGTATTTAAAATAGATGGAATATATTTATATGATGAAGTTAAAAAACGGATGTTTATAAAAGCTCCTTTAGATCTTTTTGAAAATAAATTTGGCACGGCTTTGGGAATTTATAAAGATAATCATTTTTATAGTCCTATAAGTGATATAAGCAAATATGAAAGAGCTGACGGAAAATTTATAGGGTTGGATGATTTAATTAATAGTTACTACAAGGGATTTATAAATAAAATTCAATTATATTCAAGAGATTATTTTTTTACTACATATATTAAAACTGGAATTGAAATGGATAGAGGAATTGGGAGTGCTAAAAATAACTTTATGTACAGAGTTAATATGGTAGAGTTTGCTGATAAAAGATTTTCATATATAGTGAAATGTAGAATTGATCCTGAAAATATTCCTTTTGAAAATGATATTTTAAAACTTGGAGGAGAATCGAAAATAGCATCTGTTGTATTTACAGATAAATCTATAAATGTCTTAGATGATTTAGAAAATTATTTTAATAGAATAACTATTTTTAACAATAAAATAAAAGTCATTCTGACAAGTCTAATGATAATTGATGGACAAGATAATAAGGAGAAAAAAGATAACATACTGATTAGAATTACGGGAAGACCAGATTATATTGGCGGGTTTGATATGGCTTCAGGGGAGCAGAAAACTATAAATAAAGCTATTCCAGCAGGGAGTGTTTTAATACTGGAAAATGATTGTTTTAAAGGTAAAAAGATTGGTGAAATATATAATAAATTTATACTAGATGTTAAAGAAAAATTTAAGGGATTTGGGAATGTAATTATAATGCCTTTTGAAAGGGGAAATAAATTATGAAATTAAGAGATATTTGGGAAAATATAGATATATATGCCATATGTTCAACTTTAAATCAGATTGTAAATTATATTCCAATTAAGGTTGTAAGATCACAAAATTATAATAAACCTGTTAAAATACTCAATATTACTGTGAAAAGTGAATCAGAAAAGGATAGCGTCTTTAAACGGTTTGACAATAAAGAGTGGGATAAAAATTTATTTGATGTTCTTAAAAAAAGAGAATCTAATATAATCTATTCTGATGAAGATGAAAGAAATGTTATTGAAATTGAGAGAAAAGAGGTTAAATACATAAAAGATGAGCTTTGTAAAAAAATAATCAGTAAAAATAAAGATGATGGTTTGAAATTTTTGGATGGTATATGTAATTATATGAACGGGATATCTTCGGAAAATAAAATACTTTGGAATATCACGGGAGGCCAGAGAAGTACAGTATTTGCCATACAGGAATTTATAAAGAAAAATCAGAGGAAAAATGATTATTTATTGTATTTGGAAGGAAATTCAAATAAGATAGTTTATGGAAAACTGAACAATTCAGGATTTCAATATGAAATATTGGATGAAAAATACAGTATAGATAATTTACATATAAGAGATGTATTTCAATTGGCTGGATTTGAAATAACAAACAGAAAAAATGAACTAATTAATTTTCTTGATGATTGTAATAAAAATATTGATACTAAAGAGTGCAAACAATTAAAATTATGTGAGAAAATTTATAAACATTATAGGAATGAAAATGATATGGAGCTTGGAGAATTTTTTAGAGAAAGGCTTTTAGAATTAAATAAGCATAAAGATAAAAATGGCAACATGATATGTAATGAGGAAAAAGTTGAAAAGTTTTGGAACGAGCTTAAGAAAAAAGATTTTAAAAATGAATTTGATAATGAGGATAAGAATATATTATTAAATATGAGAAATGATAATCAAAATAAATTCGGATATATATTGGAGTATATGTCAATATCATCTATAGTGAATACTATAATACAAATTCCTGAAATGAAAAATTATTTTATAGGAGTTTATCATAGTATTAATTTAAATAGAATAGATAAAAAGTTTAAGGAAAAGGATACTACTCAATTATGTGAATTTGATATAGTATTATTATCAAAAAGTGGACAGGTTGTATTGTTTGAGTGCAAATCAGGAGTAATGTCAAGTGATGTTGCAAAAGCAAGACAGTATACAGCTTATGCAGCAGGTGGTGTATATGGGAAACCTGTTTTGATAACGCCGATTCTGCAATATGATAGAAAACTTATAAATAAAATTTTTAAAAATAAAAGTAGTTTAGATAAAGCTGATAGAGAAAAAATTGGAAAATATAATTCAACAGTTATATATGCATTGAGGGCAGCTGCAAGGGCCAACTTGGAAGTTTGGGGTATAGATGAGATAGGTGAGAAATTAAAAGAATTATATGAAGAGGCTCTATAAAAATGGGGGATTTAAATGAATAAGTCAAAAATGCTTTTTTTAAAAACAATAGCACCAATGCATGTTGGAGCAAGTGAAGGTTTGGGAATGGTGGATATGCCCGTACAAAGAGAGTCTTCTACCAATATACCTAAAGTTGAAAGCTCTACTTTTAAAGGAGAGTTGAGGGAAGCTTGTAGAAAATTATTTAATGAAAAGGATATTCCATTATTGTTTGGAAAAGAGGGAAAAAGTGGGAAATTGGCATTTACTGATTTTAAATTATTATTTTTTCCAGTGAAATCATCTGTAAACATATATTCACTAATATCCTGTCCTTATATATTAGAAAGATTTTTTGAAGAGAGTATTTTATATAATACAGATTATGATATAAATAAAGAAAAATTGGGAGAGCTAATAGATGAATGTAAATATGTTAAAGATGATATGGTGCTGATACCATTTGATATTGATAAAAATATTCCTAAATATATTTATTTGAATGATTATTTATTTAAAACAAGAAAAATAAAATTTGAAGACATGTTTTGTGGTATGCAGGATTTCAATACTGTTTTGAATAGAATTGTAGTTGTATCTAATAAAAATTTTATTGATTTTGTTACTTATTATACAGAAATTGTTATGAGAAATGAAATAAATAATGATGTAAAAGCTTCAAAAAATAAAAGTCTGTTTACTCAAGAATATATCCCTTCTGAAACTATATTTTATGGAATAATTAGTAAATTCAATGATATTTTCGATAAAGAAAATAAAGACCAAGTTTTTAATAAGTTTATGCAAAAGCTTTCTAATGGACAATTGAAAATTCTACAAATTGGTGGAAATGCTACATTGGGAAAAGGATTAGCTGAGATAATTAGTTTGGGGATGAATTTTGATGGATAATAAAAGTAGAATAATAGATTTAAACAGGAAAAGGGCAATAACTTCCTATATAAATTTAAAAAGATTCTTAAAAGATTGTAATATAAATGATAATAACAAGAAAAGAATGAGGAGTTGCTGTAGAAAATTACCTTTGCTGATAAAAAACAATGGACTGTTAAATACATTAAATTTTATAAAAGAAAAAGATAATGGAAAAAATGAATTTTCATATTTGTATTCATGGATTGAAGATTGGTTGAATAGGATAGAAGATGATCATGGAGGAGATATAATAAAAAAATTAGTAACTTTGGATAATAGTGGATACTATATTTATACTAAGGAAGCAATTCAAATATCCATTTGGTATAAAAGACATGCAGAATCGATGATAGCAGAAGCGATGTAAAGGTAAAAATAATTAAAGTCTGAAAGTATTAAAGTAGGGTTTCCCCATTAAATCGGCTTATTATACAAGAGGTGTGAAGAGTTTTCAGAATGTTGTCAAATGGTTGCTTTTTAAGTGGCTCAATAGAAGAAGTCAGAGAAGAAGTTACACATTTGATACATTCTTGTTATTTTTCACAATAAATCAGCAGGGAAAATCCAGAATAAAGCAGATAAAAGTCCGGAATAATTTGCAGGATTATCAGGTTATTTGAACATAATGAAAAATAAATTTCACAATATTTAGGCTGAAGTTTTGCAAATAATAAAAGGATTTTGTGAATCCATTCTGAAATTGAAGAGAAGGCAGATATCATTTAGGAAATGACTTGAAACCATATGCATTTCATCAAGAATGAAAACAGGAGTGATTTTTTGATTGCAGTAAAAATTGAGAATTGCCTGCTGCAGTTGGGCAAAGAGATCAGCCTTGCGAAATCGGGGCTCTTTACCAAGACCATAGGCTATGCCCTGTAGAAATCACTAACAGAGACAGTTGAAAGGGGAAAATATATAAATTTATAAAGAGGCTGGTTTAAGGATGCAGTAAACTTTCTTAAGAGGGTAGTTTTGCCGCATCCGGGTTAATCAGAGAACGATAATAGGGTAAATTGTTAAAAGGGGAAAGCTTAAAATGATTAATATTATTTCAAGGGTTATTAATAGAAATAAAATGATGAATATCCGCATAAAGAATAAAAATGCACTGGGTGATTTGAATGAAAGAATGAAGGAGCAAAAACCTTTCGATGCTGATGATTTCAAAGTGGATCAGTTGAAGATGCAGCTTAGAAAGGGGCAGCTGGCCGAAAGTCATATACAGGAGGGTATGTCACTTCTTCAGCAGAAAAGGAAAGCTGTGGATGAGCTGAAGGATATGTCCAAAGATTTGAAGAAACTGTCGAAAAATATAATGACGTCAACTGTACAGAAGATGAAAAGGAAAAAATAGAAAAAAACGCGAGAGAGATTATAAATAGCATGGACAATATAATGAATGATATATTTGGTGATAAAAGCTTGTTTGCAGGCAGACAGGTCAGTATAGAGACCAGTCATGGCTCAAATATTGTAGTAAGGGGAAATCTGGATATAAGTCTGAATTTTTATGGAGATGACGGTCATAAAAGTGAGGACATACATGGTATACATATAGAGGGAGATTTGAGTATTGTATCAATACTTGAAAATACAGCTCAAATAGAAAAGAAACTCATAAAACCTCTGGATGATGCTTCCGATGAAATAAAAAGCCAGATGGTGTCTGTGGTAAATGATGCTATGTATCAGGATATGATAGTGGAAATGGCAGCTAAAGGTCTGGCGGATTTGAAAGAAATTGATGGATACACTAAAAGCAAAATTATAAACAACTCCAAGGATATTCTTGAGAATGCAGCAGAAGCTCTTTACTGCCAAAGCTCTAATTTGGACAGAAAAAGAACTTCAGCACTTTTAACATGAGATTTTTGGTTCACGGAGCTGGATTTGTGTAAATCAGATCCAGCTCCGTTATTTTTATATATGTATAAGTGATGATAAATGGTAAACTGTGATTGACAAAATTACAAATTAAAAATTGATGCTGAGGCTAATAAGAATCTGCTATAATAAAATAAAGAGATAACCGGTCGCCCAGGCTTTGGGGAAAACCGGTTCATCATAAATTTTAAAAACATTGGGGGACAGTAAAATGGTACTTAAAGAAATTTCAGAAAAAATTACAGGGTTAAATACAGAGGCGGCTGAGTGTGCACGCAATCTGCAGGACAGTCTCGTAAAACCGGCTGGTAGTTTAGGTGTGCTTGAAAGTATCAGTATTCAGATGGCGGGCATTACGGGCAAAGTAAAAAGCAGTGTAGAAAAAAAAGTGCATTTCGTGTTCGGGGCGGATAATGGCATCTATGCGGAAGGTGTGACCGCAGCTCCACAATATTTTACAAACTTTTTAATGCGCGGCTATGCTTCAGGGAAAAAATGCGGGATAAATGTTCTTTGTGAGTACAACCATGTGGATCTTCGGCTTGTTGATATGGGCATTATCGGTGAAATTGAAGATCCCCATATTTATAACAAAAGGCTTATGCCAAACGGAACTAACGATTTTTACAAGGAGAGGGCCATGAGCCGTGAAATAGCTTTAAAAGCAATAGAAGTGGGTTTTGAATTTGCGAAAGCTGCATCCAGTGAAGGCTACGATATCATCGGAACTGGCGAAGTCGGCATGGGCAACACCTCCACCGCGGCAGCCTGCATCATGGCGGCACTTGGAATAAACAATGCCGAAAAAGCGGTTGGAAGAGGCGGCGGCCTGAGCGACGAAGCTTTTGAAAATAAAAAGCGGGTGATCACTGCGGCACTTGCTATGCATGAACCTGATGCAGACGACGTTGTTGACATACTTTCCAAGGTGGGCGGACTTGACATTGCGGCAATGACAGGATTGTACATAGGCGCGGCTTATTACCGAAAACCGGTGATTATCGATGGTGTGATTTCAATTGCCGCAGCATTGCTGGCATATAAATTCAATCCTCTTACGAAGGAATTTATGATTCCCTCCCATATTTCTGAAGAACCTGCGTACAGGCTTGCGGCAGATGCAATGGAATTAAAACCGATGCTGAATCTCGGCATGCGTCTTGGAGAGGGTACTGGCTGCCCGATCGCCATGGGAATTGTGGGCAATGCCATGGCTGTCATCAATAACATGAGCACCTTTGAAGAGGTCAATATGGATAATGAATACCGCAAAGGCAAAGGCATCAAAGCGTAAGTGTAGGTTCTAAGCATATTGAAAGCCTGGCTAAAAAGCATAATGAAACTCAGGTTGGATGGAGAATCCAGAATAAAGGCAGAGGAAATATTGGAAAAATCCAGTCGGAGGGAGGTGGATTCCATGGTATCAAATTTAGGTAAAACTATAGACAACATTATAAAGGAAGGAAAGACGAAGGGTCTGGAAGAAGGCAGGAAAGAAGGCAAGTCAGAATTAATTATCAAGATGCGTTCTAAAAAATTTAACAAACTTCCAGAGAACTATGTTCATAAGATAGATGATTTATCAGATGAAACCCTTGATAAAATTGCTGTGGATATATTTGATATGAAAAGGGCGGAAGAACTGGAGAGATATTTTAAAAATTGAATTAGTGAGAGATTTAGAAGCAGGATAATAGATAAATATATTATCCTGCTTTTATAATTTGTTAGTGTAAAAAGTTAAAGGTTATTTTGCTATTAGATCAAGAGCCTGTTTTAAGTCATCTATTATATCTTCTGCATTTTTCAGGCCGACAGATAATCTTACGAGGCCGTCGCTTATTCCAGCAGCATGTCTTTCTTCTGCTGAATAGGGTGAGTGAGTCATGGAAGCAGGATGTTCGATAAGAGTTTCAGCATCTCCCAGACTTACTGCAAGCGTAGCTAGTTTTAAGCTGTTCATAACTAGTGCACCTTCTGATACACCGCCTTTTAATTCAAAGGAAATCATGGCACCAGGAAGTTTCATTTGAGATTTGGCTAGATCATGATATTCGAAGCTTTCAAGACCAGGGTAGTATACTTTAGAAACAGCGGGATGTGATTCCAAAAACTTGGCAACTTCCATGGCATTTTCACAATGTTTTTCCATTCTTATAGGTAAAGTTTTCATCCCTCTTATAATGAGGTATGCGTCAAAAGGACTGAGTACTGCACCTGTCATATCTTTTAATCCGAAAAGTTTAACCTGATCTATGAATTCTTTTTTACCAACTGCAAATCCGGCGATAACATCTCCATGGCCATTTAAGTATTTGGTTGCAGAATGAACAACTACATCAGCACCTAATTCCAGAGGCCTTTGGATATATGGAGTACAGAAAGTATTGTCTACAAATACAAGACAGTCCCTGTTGTTTTTGTGGGCTGCAGCAGATATTTTTTTGATATCGTTGATTTTTAATGTTGGATTTGCTGGGGTTTCGAGATAGACAACTTTAGTGTTTGGTTTTAAAGCTTTTTTTAAATCTTCAATATTTGTTGCGTCAACAAATGTCACATCAACACCGAATCTTGTAAGGCCGTGATTTAGAAGAGAAAAAGTACATCCATATAAAGTGTCTGATGCAACTACATGATCGCCAGCCTTAAGTGCAGTCCAAAGTGCGGCAGAAATTGCTCCCATGCCAGATGAAGTGGATACGGCAGCTTCACCGCCTTCTAGTAAAGCTAATTTATCTTCAGCTTCTGAACAAGTTGGATTTCCAAGCCTGGAATATATATATCCGTGTATATATATAGGTATTACATTTAGCCTATAATATAAATCTTCTCTAAAAGTATTTTTTTTGATCATATCTTCTAAATTTCTATTGGTTGCCGCAATTATTCTTACATCTATTTTTTCTTCTACAGTACTGCCTATCTTTCTTATAGTACCTTCCTGTAAAACTCTTAGAAGTTTTGCCTGAAGAGGAAGGGACAGTTCTCCTATTTCATCCAAGAATAAAGTACCATTATTTGCTGCCTTAAATAAACCGTCTTTGCCATTTTCTGCTGCACCGGTAAAACTTCCTTTTACATACCCAAAAAGTTCACTTTCTATAAGATTATCCGGGAGGGTGGCACAATTTATAGCTGTGAAATTCTTATCTGCTCTTGAGCTTAATTTATGTATAGCCCTTGCAAATAATTCCTTGCCTGTACCGCTTTCACCGCGAAGGAGTATAGTTGAATTGCTTTTTGCCACAGATGTACATATCTTTTTAGTTTTTATAATGGAGGGACTGCTGCCTATAATATCTTTAAATGCAAACTCTTCTTTTGAAGTAATGACATTTGACATTTCTAAGGCCTCATTGATGTCTTTAAGTGAGGCAACGGCAGCTATGGTTTTCCCTCTATCATCTTTCACAGAACGTCCTGAGGTGATATAGTGGAAACCATCTTTGGCATCTTTTGTAAGCACTTCGATATTGTCATAATTTTTACCGCTTTTTAGAAGGTTAATGATAGGTCCATCGAAGCCTAAAAGTTCTTTTATATTTTTCCCAACTATATTTTCTTTTTTTCTGTGAAATATTTTTTCACAATAATTATTGAAGAGTTCTATTTCTCCTCTGTGGTTTATAGCTAGTATACCATCTTGTACGGCATCTATAATGGCGCGAAGCCGCCTTTCGTTTTTTTCATAAGAAAGTAATTCGATTTCATGAACTCTTAAAACTCCATCTATATTGAGCAGATTTTCAATTGTATTTGATTTTTTTTCTTCTTGTAAGGTTTCAGACTTTACGTATACTTTGTTTGGAAAAACCTCGAGAGAATGAATACTGATGTTATTTTCATAAAGCTTTTTTAAAATATCTAAAACCATTCCTATTCGATCATGTGAGATTATTTCAAGTCTTAAGTAAGTTTTCATAAACGCCACTTTCCTTTTTAATATAATAGTGAATTGATTAAATGCCTACTATATAATTTTATATTTAAAACAGTAATTGTTTCAAGTAAAAATGAAATGCTATAACATAATTTAATAGTCTAAATGTCAACTATTAGTGACTGCAAATTGACAATATAGGTAGTTACTTCCTTTAAATAGTATTAAATTATAACTGTAAAGAAATTTTTACAGTTGTAAATATTTCTTTGCATTTTAATTGACAAAGTGGTTTGAAACGTTTACGAATTTTTTAATAGTTAAATTATTTTGCTAAAATTCTAGCTATTGCAATTTTTAAGTCCCTTGGCATAATAAGTGCTATTATTAAACATGTTCAAATTTGCATAAAAACATTGAAGGAGGTATTCAGGACAATGAACGAAAAGAAAGGTAATGCTATAGCACTGCTACCCTTGGCCGTATTCATGGTGCTATTTCTTGGTGTTTCAATTGTGATGAAGGATTTTTATAAAATGCCAGTAGTTGTAGCTTTAATAATTGCATCAACTATAGCTATACTTCAAAACAGAAAAATACCTATAGAATTAAAAGTTGAAAGATTTTGTAAAGGTGCCGGAGATTCCAGCATAATACTCATGTGCTTGATTTTTATCCTGGCAGGTGCTTTTGCGGAAGTGAGCAAAGCTATGGGAGCTGTGGATTCTACTGTAAATCTTGGACTAGCTGTTTTCCCACCTGGCTTTATGGTAGCTGGTATATTTATAATTGGCTCTTTTTTATCCATGTCACTTGGAACTTCTGTTGGAACTATAGTGACGCTAACACCTATTGCAATTGGGATTGCACAGAAAACGGGTTTACCCATTGCATTTTTAGTTGCTGCTGTTGTCAGCGGAGCTATGTTCGGTGATGGACTGTCTATGATATCAAATTCTACTGTAGCTGCTACAAAAACCCAGGATTGTGAAATGGTAGACAAATTCAAGGCCAATATAAAAATAGTATTTCCTGCAGCTGTTATAACTCTGCTCATATATTCCTTTTTAACTTTTGGCATGCAGGTCAATCACACAGGAGCTTATAACTATCAGTTTATTAAAATACTGCCTTACATAGCTGTACTGGTAGTGGCTTTAACAGGCTTTAACGTAGTATTGGTGCTGGTTGGAGGTATCGTATTAGCAGCTGTAATAGGTCTTATTTATGGTTCTTTTGATATATTTACGGTATTTCAGCTTTGTGCAAAAGGTATTGCGGGTATGGAAGACATATCTATAATATCCATATTAATTGGTGGTATAGGTGAATTGATAAAATTCAACGGCGGTATAGATTTTTTGCTGAATACAATACAAAAAAGAATTCACTCCAAGAAAGGTGCCGAATTTGGCATTGGTGTGCTGGTTAGTTTAGTAGATCTATGTACTGCCAATAATACTGTTTCTATAATTATAGTCGGTTCACTAGCTAAAGATTTATCTGAAAAATATGGTGTAGATAGAAGAAAATCTGCCAGTCTTTTAGATACCTTTGCCTGCTTTGTACAGGGATGTATACCTTATGGTGCCCAGCTTTTGGTTGCTTCCAGCCTTGCGGCAATTTCACCATTTTTAATAATGAAATATCTCTGGTATCCGTATCTTTTGGGGGTTGCATCAGTGCTGGCCATAATATTTGGAATACCAAAGTTTAAAACTCCGGCTAAGGGGTGCGTAAAATTAAGCGCTTAGACTCCTGAGGGTAATGAACAAATATCAATTTATTTTTTACTCAGAATATATTTGATATGGATGAAATAGAGGAACTTGAGAAATATTTTTAAGAAAATATTAAGGAAGTTGTTCTAAAATTACTATGATTATTTTGAAAGGAGGTTTTACTAATGGGTATTTCTTCGATTTCATCCATATCAAGTTCGCAAATATCATTTAATAGTAATGATTCGAGTAAGCTTGAAAGTGAAATAGAAAGTATTCAGCAGCAGATAAATCAGGAAAATTTAAGCAAGGATGATGAAAAAACAAAGAAAGTCAAAATTCAAGAATTGGAGAACAAACTGTATCAATTGGAATCACAGCTTCGACAGGGGCAGTCACAGAAAATAGAGAATGTAAAAGTTAGCGGCAATGATAATTCCAATAATCTGTCAGACAAGAATTCAGATAGCACAATCGATGTATTTGCGTGATTATGGAAATTAAATGATGTAAGAAAAAGGTAAGTCAATAGCTGATTAAGACTTACCTTTTTTTTTATGATAACGATTTGTTTGCAAAGCTTATCTTTTTTGAATGGTATAATGGTATAATAAAAATGTAGAACAATTTAAGAAGGTGAGCCAGCTGGTAAAAAATTATATGGAGGATGTGGTGGATAAACTTTTGCCTGAGGTTTTAAAAAACTATGACAATATATGTAAATGCCCCAAGTGTATTGATGATATAAAGGCTATAGTTTTGAACAACCTTAAGCCTAGATATATATCTACGGAAAAGGGGCTTTTATATACTAAAATTAACGAGCTTTCCAGAGAATTTAACACTAATGTGATAAAGGAAATAGCATTGGCTATAAATATAGTATCTGAAAACCCACATGATTGTTAAAAAACCAGCGTCATTTAGACGCTGGAAATATTGAGTTTTTTTCTTTTAGAAACAATTATGACTGTGAATTATTTTGCAAGTTCGTATATTGCATGAGCATATATTTTGGCGTTCGTTATTAGATCTCCTATTTCGATGTATTCATTGGCCTGATGGTCAAGATCCGGTTTCCCGGGGAATATTGGTCCAAATCCAATTATATTTGGAAGTTCTTTGGCGTAAGTTCCTCCGCCTATTCCATAAGCTTTTCCTTCCTTACCCGTCTGTTCAGTATAAACTTTAAGCAGGGTTTTGACCAATTTACTGTCTTCTGAAAAATAAAGAGGTTCATCAGCTGCCACTCTTTCTATTTTTGCACCACACTCTGCAAATTTTTTGGAAAGGGTGTCCATGATTTTTTCACCTTCCACAGTAACGGGATATCTCATGTCTATCCACAGGTCAGCTGCTTCTTCATCGATTTCGGCAACTCCTACATTCCAGGATAATTTTCCCGAGGGTTTGTCTTTGCAGGCTATTTCAAGTGAAATACCCTCTGTATCAAATCCGATGTACTTGTTGAAGAAGTTTATATAGTCTGCGAGAGGAGAAGATTTTTTTACAATAGTTCCTAAAAAGTCAAAAGTCTGCATTATGGCATTTTTACCCAATTCAGGTGTACTTCCATGAGCTCCTACTCCAAAGGTATGCAAAACTACGCCGTTGTTTACTATTTCGGTTTTCATGTTGTAGCCTTTTTTATCTGCAAATTCCTTTACTGCTTTGACAATACTTTCTGTGTCTTTTGTGGCTATCACAGTTTCACATTTATCGGGTACCATGTTGGGCCTTATTCCGCCTTTTAATGATTTGATTTTGATTTCACAATTACAACAAGAACTTAATTTTTTGACAACGTGAAATCTTCTTATGCCCTTTTCAGCATTTATAAGTGGATACATGGCATCTGGAGTAAATCCGGATATAGGAGCCTTTTCCTTTTTATTATAAACGTGCATTTCAGAACTTCCAGTTTCTTCATTTGTTCCGAAAATAACTCTTACTTTTTTTGAAAGCGGTATTTTAAGATCTTTTATGGCCTTTAGTCCGAAAAGGGATGCAATTGTTGGACCTTTGTCGTCCAATGTACCCCTTCCGTAAATCTTGTCTTCATGAATTTCAGCCCCATAAGGTGGATGAATCCAATTGTCTCCTTCCGGCACTACATCCATATGTCCGAGAACTGCTACATAATCTTCTCCTTCACCATATTCTGCATATCCGTAGTATCCATCCTCTTCCTTATATGTTTTGAACCCAAGATCGGCTGCAATTTCGAGAGCCTTATCCAGAGTTTTCCCTACGCCTTCGCCAAAAGGAATGCCTGGTTTTCCTTCACCCTGGGTGCTTTTGATTTTAACTACCTCTTGAGTTGCCTTAATCAATTCTTCTTTCATCTCATCGATTTTTTTATTAAGTTGCATGCATATTCCTCCTTGTTTTTGATACTCTTTATCAAGTTATTGATGGATCCAGCTGGAGTTCGTTCATAATTTATTTAACATGATTATTGTATACCTTTTTCTGTAATTTTTCAATATGCATGAATTTTTTATTGATTGAATTTATTTTTATGATTAATTTAATTCAATTTTCTTAAATTTAGCACATCTTGTTTTTATTTTATTGGCAGACTACTGCGAACATAGGGATCAACTTATCTAGGTGTGCAGCAGTGTTTATTTCCGTAAGTATTAGCAATGACAGCTTTCGAATAAGACAACAGGGAAGATGTCCAGGGCTTGTTTATACATCCCCGGACATCTTCCCTGTTTTAAATGGAATCTGGAAATTTGTGAGATTTATGTCAGCCTTTTATTGAAGATGCCCAGAAGCTGGAGTTTTTTGATTCTATTTCGGATTCTACCGGTATCTATGGAATATAATCCCTTTTCTTTCATCCTGTTAAAATATTCTGCCCCGGCAAAAGTATATCTGTTTTTTCTGCCTTCAGGAGTTTTTATTCTGCTGTTGGCATAACTTATTATGTCGCCTACAGCGGTATCTGCGGGCAAAACAAGAGTTGGAAATTTAAGTGCAGATCTCACTGCATTGTGGCCTGCTAGTGATCCCGTACATATAGCTTCAGTGTGTCCCACAAATAATCCGCTTTTTTCGCCGCCGCAGAAAAGATTTTCAAGGCCCACTACTTTCAAATCATTGGATACGGGAGCTACAGAAAGATATCTTATGGAATTTCCCTTTCCGCCGGAATAGGGATCGATGAATTTTACGTTTTCGAGTCCGTGTATTTTTCTGAGCTTACTAAGCGGGTAATATGAGGTCATGAGCTTTACATGTCCCGTATCAAGTAGGATTATATTTTCTGCAAATTCTTTTAGGGCATACTGTTGGCATACCTTTGCCTTTAGTTTGTCTAAATTTACATCCTCCTTTGGAACCTTTAAAACAACTACCCCTTTTTTCTCGAGTTCATTCACAAGTTCTTTATCCAGGGTTTCTTTGGCTAATTTGCAGGAACCGCTGAAAGCTCCGTAATTTCCATCTGTCCTCTCACCGTGAAGATCATCTATACCGGCACACTTACTTATGCTAACTCTCGGACCGAAGGATGGACACCTGAGTACACACATGGAACATCCGTTGCCGTATCTTATACAGTTTCCCATGGGACCTGTAGAACCGGTAGTTTCAACAAATACATCTGCTTCCTCATAATTCCCGGTTGAGGTATATATACCTTTGATTTTACTGCCATCCATTTTAACATCCACTACCCGTGATTCAAAATTTATCTTTATACCTTTGCTTAAGATATATTTTCTGACTTCGGGCTCTATCTTATTTACATCGTAAAGCCATGCATGTGCATGATTTGGAAAATCCAGATTTTTATGCCTGGTAAGCTTGTCTGTAATGCCTATGAGATCTCCTGCTCCTAGAGCTGTTATTTCCTCGGCAGCTGTGTATCTGCCGTTGTTTCTCATTATTCCTCCTACATTTCCAAGTCCGAGAACCATATCGGTTTTTTCATAAATAACCACCTCGGCACCTGCTTTCACTGCTGTTAAAGCTGCTGCACATCCGGACCAGCCAGCTCCAATCACTATTACCTTCATAAAAAATGACCTCCTATATAAATTTTCTATCTTTAAATAATTCCCTGGGATCCATTTGTACCTTGCATAACCTCTTCACTACATCATTTTTGTAATGCTTGGTACAGCTGGAACATATGCCCTCACCGCAGTTCATTTTGGAATTGTTGCAGCAGGAAAGAGCAATTGACTTATCGGCAAATTGAATAATTCTGTATATTAGAATATCTGGACCGCCGCAGTGGATGAGATTTATATTTCCTCCGGATAGACAGTCTTTTAGAATGGATTTGAAGTTTTCTGTAAGGTATCCATTTTCAAGTATTCTGCAGTTTACAATTTTAGAACTGTAGTCATTGAGGTATTTTTCGCTGAAATTATTTTTGAATTGGGTGTCTATGAAGGAGATAATCTTGTTGTTGTTTGAGTGCAGTTTTTTCATAATGGGAATTGAAGGCGCAATTCCTATGCCGCAGGCTATAATCAGTGAGGTGCCATTTTTAGCTTCATATATATTTGAAAGACCCATTATTCCGTTGAAAAAAGGACCCCGTACTGATATCCTGTCGTTTTCATTTAAAGAAAATAAATTTTTAGTCTTGATTCCATTCAGTTTTATGGCGATCTTCAGGGTGTTTCTGATGACATCAGCCTCCATTATTGATATCGGAACATCATAATAAACCGGATTTTCAGTATTTTTTAGGAATACGAAACTTCCTGGGTAAACAAGTTCTCTTGTTAGATCTTCAGGAGCTTTTAAAGTGAGTATGCATAAATTTTTATCAGGAGTTTTCTTTTTTAATATTGTACATGTATAAGTTCTTCGCAGATTTTGAGCCTTACTGCCATTGGATATATATTTATCATATATGCAAACGCCGCACCAGTTTTTGCACTGACAGAATTTTTCACCCGAGAGTTGTGAGCAGAGCACGCAATCCAGGGTTTCTGCAAGATGACATGGGCAGTATTCACCTCCAGCATCGATACAATTCATAAAAATAACCTCCGTCTATAATATAAGCTGTATAATATTAGATTATTTTCCAGCAGAATTTTTGTTACTTCTCATGGATATTGAAATGACGTATTTTTATTTTGAAGTAGTCTGCATAATATTTTTAAACAAGCTAAAACTACTAGGGGTGATACTTATGGATAATTTCAGTATAAACGGCAATATACAGAGGATCATCAGCGGCCTTGGAGATACAGAAACGGTTATAACAAGGTCCTTTGAAATAGGATATAAGCTTCCAATACAGGCAGTACTTATTTATGTAAATTCTCTTGCAGACAAAGAATCTATAAATCGAAACATATTAAATCCCCTTATGCTGCATACAGATGACAATTTGTACCTGTCGTCGAATCTGTGCAGTACAATATGCAAGAAATATATAACTTCAAGTAATACGCTTATAGAAAAGGATATTGCTCAGGCCATATTTGCCTTGAAACGTGGAGATACTGTGTTGATTATAGAACATATAAGTGAATTTATAATAATAGATACAAGGGACGGAAAATACAGGCAGATATCAGAGCCTTTGAATGAGTATGCAGTCAGGGGATCGAGAGAAGGATTTGTTGAAAACCTGGAAACAAATGTAAGCTTGATTAGGAGGATAATAAAACATCCGGATCTCACTATCGAAAATTTTACCTTGGGGAAATATACTCAAACAGATATAAAATTGATATATATAGACAGTATTGCAGATGAGAAGATCATGAAAAACATACGTGATAGGCTGGCTGTTATAGATGTGGATTCGATAACGGGGGTGGGTATTGTAGAACAGTATATAGAAGATCATCCCTGCAGTTTGTTCCCTCAATGTTTTGCAACTGAGAGGCCTGATATAGTCATAAATGATTTAATGGAAGGAAGAGCTGTAATACTGTGCCAGGGGACACCTTATGCTCTTGTAGTACCGGCATTGTTCACAGAATTCTTTCAGGCAATAGAGGACTATTATGAAAGAAGTGTATTATCTTCCTTGATTAGGATTTTGAGGTTGATCGCAGTTATTTTAGTTATAACTCTTCCTGCTGCCTATCTGTCTTTTATAAAATTTAATGCAGAGCTTATACCGATACAATTTCTCCTGCCTTTAGTATCTACAAGAAGGGGGCTGTTATTGACTCCTCTAATTGAAATATTGTCCATGGAAATGGTAGTGGAATTTTTAAGAGAAGGAGGATTGAGGCTTCCGGGCAAAATAGGGCAAACTCTTAGTTTAGTTGGAGGGTTTATTATTGGCGATGCGGCATTAAGAGCGCGTCTGGTTAGTCCTGCTACTCTTGTAGTTGTGGGAACAGCTGTAATTGGAACATTCGTCATTCCCAATTATGACATGTCACTTTCTATACGTATAGTGAGGTTCCCGATGATAATACTTGCTGATATATTTGGAATTGTAGGTATTGCTGCTGGCTGGTATCTCATTTTGTTACATCTGTTTTCAATGAACAGTTTTGGAGTACAGTATCTGTCTTTTAAAAGGAACGACTTGAAGGATATATTCATTAGGGCACAGTTGTGGAATATGGATGAGAGGCCTGAAGCTATACCAAATAAAAACAAGATCAGGCACTGAGGCTCTATGAAAAAATTCAGGAGGAAGCATTGATGCAGAACAGCCTAGAAAATAAAATAACTTCATATCAGCTGCTTTGTATTTTAACGGGTACTGCTGTAGGCATAGGTTTGATAAGTCTTCCAAATGAAGTAACTCAAATAGCCAAGCAAAATGGCTGGATTTCAGTTATTATCGGTGGAGTCTATCCTCTATATCTGGTGTATATTGCGTGTATATTGCAGAAAAAGTTCCCAGATAAGAATATATTACAGTTGAGCAGACAATTTTTAGGAACTTTTTTAGGAAACTTTCTAAATTTGATCTTTATGTCTAATTTTGTACTGTACACTACGGCTGTTGCATCCGGGCTGACCATTCTTTTGACAACTTTTATAATGTATTTTATGGTTCCTGTGAGATTACTTATATTTATAGTGTTTCTAGGAGCCATATCGAGTTACAGCGGATTAAAACCTTTGGCAAGTATAAATGAACTGATCTTTATATTTACTATAGTGGTTTCTCTTATCTCACTTGTTGCACTGGGCAAAGGAAAACTTATAAATGTACTTCCTATATTTGATCTGAATACTAAACTTTTGCTCAGAGGAAGCATTGAATCGTGTTTCTCATATGGTGGTACGGAAATAATTTTTTTGTTTTATCCTCTGTTAAGCGATAAAGAAAACTTTAGAAGCTGTGCGTTAAAAGGTGTACTATTTATAGTGATCTTGTATTCATCCTTAACTTTTTTGACAGTATATTATTGTGGAATAGACTTAGTAAAGAAATCTTTCTGGGCAGTACTTATAGCTGCTAAATCTATTGAAATACCGATAATAAATAATTTCAGGTTTATATTCATGTTTCTGTGGAGTATAGTAAATTTTAAAACTATTTCCAACAATTACTTTGCATCTGTATTTATTTTACAGGATTTGTTTAAAAGGTCTTCGATAAAAAAACTGTCTGTAATTATATATCCCCTTATAATATTGATATCTTCTACATATCTAAATGAAGAATCTCGGAGAACTTTTTTAAAATTTATAATTCCAAAATACACTTTATTCAATATAGCATACCTGACCATAGTATGCTGTATGGCACTTATAAAAAAGGATGGTTTAAATGAAAAAAAATAAATTTTTAATTATAATACCGTTATTAGTTATAGTATTTTCATTTTTTATAACGGGGATAAAAGATTCAGATGTGGTTGAAAACCTGGAAATAGTAGCTGGAATAGGATCAGATATTGAATATGAAACTCCTGATATAATATCATACAGCGCACCTTTGTCCGTCTATATATTTGGCGATACCAGTGAAAATGATGAGAACATCAGGGTAAGTAGTGCAATAAGAAGGGGAGTTGGAGGAACTTTAGGTAAAACCAGGGAGAACAGACAATCCTTATCAGACAAAAAAAGCATATTTGGATTTGAAAAGGTATATGTAATAAGTGAAGACAGTGCTGTTTGCGGAATTGGACCGGTAATAGATATATTATTCAGAAACCCCCAATTAAATGATACAGGCTATTTTGTAATATGTAAATGTAAGGCTGAGGATATGCTTTCCCATAAAGTAAAAGGTTATCCAAGTTCCTCTGATTTTATAGAGGGCCTGTTAAAAAATGAGTATAATTATTCCTTTTTCCCAAAAGATACAAAGATAACGGATTTGTACACTTCACTTTATGTTGAAGGTATCAATCCTGTAGTACCTTACATTGAAATAATCGATGACAATATAAAGGTATCAGGCATGGCCTTATTTAAAGAATCACGCATGGTGGCAAAATCAAGTTTTGATGACAGCAAATGGCTTAATCTAATGGGAAATGATAAAGGCCGCGGAATTGTGAGTCTACAAAAGACTGCAAAAAATTATGCAGACTTCTATGCGTATTCATCAAAGAAAGTCTATGTAAATAAAATCGGAGGAAAACTTCATTTTACAATAAATTTAAGGTTGAAAGGAGATATAATTACAAATACCTATTTTAAAGATCTTTCAAAAAATAAAGATGTTAAAAAGACCTTTGAAAATGAAATTGAAGAGAAGGTACGCAAGAATTGCTGTTCAATTATAAATAAAATGAAGACGGAGTATAGAACAGATTGTATAGGTCTTGGCCAATATGCTGCAGCTAAATATGGAAGATGGAGCAATACGGATTGGAACAAAGAAGTGCTTAATTCCAATATAGATATAAATGTGAAAGCATCTATAGAGAATTGGGGACGTGGTTCTTTTGAAAAATAATTTTGGATCACATATTTGTATTGGAGAACAATTTATTATATAATATATATTACTAGGGAGAATAAGCTAGCGGTTACAGTATAAGGTAATATGTATGACAATTTAAAATATTTCATAAATCTAAGTACAAGGAGGAGGTAGGTTACTATGCCAAATTTTGCAAATCCATTTCAAGGAAATGTGGACAGAAAGATGACTAAAGAGGAGCTTATTCAGGCTGTGAGACTTGATATTGCAGGAGAACTTGAGGCCATATATCTGTATGAATCACATGTGCTGGCAACAGATAATGCTGCAGCCAAGAAGGTGATAGCAGACATAAGGGATGAGGAGAAAGCACATATAGGTGAATTGATGTCCTTGTTGAAGATACTTGATCCTGAAGAAGCAAAACATTTTGCAGACGGTGAAACAGAAGTTGCAGAGATGATGGAAGAGTTGAATATTCAAATTCCTGAAGTAAAAGAAAAGCCTAGTCAGGACAAATCCGCCCATAAAACTGTGGGCAGTTTGATAAAGGATTGAGGGGGGAAATAGTCATGGATTATTTATCAAGAGAAAGTGCACCTTTTTCAGATGATTTGTGGGGAAAAATAGATGATACAGTTGTTAATACTGCAAGCCGCGTGTTGATTGGAAGACGTTTTTTAGATATTTTTGGACCTCTTGGTGCGGGTATACAAAGTATAAGTTCGGACAATCTTGATGAGAGCGGATCGATAGAAGAGGAAACTTCAGAGGGAATATCGAGAATTAAGAACAGAAAATATGAGGAGATACCACTTGTGTATAGTGATTTCACTCTTCTTTGGAGAGACATTGAAAACAGTGAAAAACTGGGTTATCCACTGGATCTATCAGCAGCTGTGTCCGCTGCAGAAGCATGTGCGCGAAAAGAGGACAAGCTGATTTTCCTGGGAAATGAGAATTTTGGATATGAGGGAATTTTTAATGCAAAGGGTACTAATAAAGTAGAGAAGAGTGAATGGAAATCGGGAGAAAATCCATTTACGGATATTGCTTCAGCTGTCGAAATTTTGACCAAGCAGGGTATTTATGGAAGACTCGCATTAATTGTAAGTCCTGATCTGTACCTGCAGATGCAGCGTATACAACCTGGAACAGGAGTGCTTGAAATTGATAGAATTGGTAAGCTCCTGAATGGGAATATATTTACAAGTCCTGTTCTTGGAACAAATAAGGGGGCACTTTTATGTACTGAACCTAATTATATAGACATTGTAATAGGTCAGGATATAGCAACAGCATACCTTGAACTCAGGGAATTAAATCATACTCTTAGAGTTTTAGAAACGGTGCTTTTGAGAATTAAAAACAGAAAATCCATAGTTATTTTTGAATGATTGGATTTTAATTAGAGAAGCAAATTCTTTAGGGAATTTGTTTCTTTTTTACGATACAATATATTGTGATTGTGCTTGACAATTCTGTGAGTTTGTGAGAAACTGAATTTGTCATATAATAACTTTATTAAAAAATAAAAGAAAAATATATAGGTGAATTTTACTTAAAAGGAAAGCAAGATGAAAAGTCTGCACGGTCCCGCCGCTGTGAAAGAGGAGCCCTTATAAAATATGCCACTGGGAAACTGGGAAGGCTATAAGGGTGATGAATCCAAGTCAGAAGACCTGCCTATATATTAGTGACCATTCGACTCTACGAGTGATAGGGAGGTGACTAGATGGTGAAATTTTATGATTCTTTATATAAATCATAACCCCTTAGCATTTGCTGAGGGGTTATGATTTATTTGGCTTTGGTTTAAAATATTACAATTAAACTAGGGGGTATTAAAAAATGCATATTGAAGATGGTATTTTATCGCCTCAAGCGTGGGGAACATGGTATGCAATAAGTGCTGTGTTTATGGTACCTGGAGTTAAAGAAATCAAGAAAAGAGTTAAAGAAAATTTATATTATAAACCATTTTTAGCAATGGTAGGAGTAGCTGTGTTTGTCATATCATGTATGCATATTCCTGTACCTGTGACAGGTTCCTGCTCTCACCCATGTGGTACTGCACTGGCGGCTATTATTGTTGGGCCCTTTGCTACAGGAGTGATTTCAGCTATTGTATTGTTTTTTCAGGCTATATTTCTGGGACATGGAGGTATAACTACTATTGGTGCCAATACTTTTTCTATGGGTATAGCGGCAGGTATTTTGGGATATCTGTGCTGGAAAATTTTAAGATATTTTAAGAGTCCCATCTGGCTGGCAGCGGGAATAGCGGGTTTCATGGGTGACATAATTACTTATCTGGTAGCTGCTTTGGAGTTGGCAATAAGTTTACATGGACATGTTCCTTTGATGAAGCAGTGGATGATATTCTTTTTAGGCTATGGACCTACGCAACTGCCTTTAGCTATTGCAGAAGGTGTGTTTACAGCTTTGGTTCTTCAGGTTATGGTAAAAAGGAGACCTGATTTGTTACCTGGTATACTTAAAAAAGGGGAGGCGAGGTAATTATGGAATCAAGCAACAGTATGGGCAGCAAAAAAGGCAAGAGTATTAAATTTTTAGACAAATTTACACGTGTTATGTTAACAGTTATGATAATTATATTTATATTTATATTTGGAGCATCGAAGTACATGGTCAATCATAAAATGGAAGCCGGAGGTACGGATGACAAAGTGAATACTATGGCTTCTGTTACAGCTAAGACAGACCATAAACCTTTTATCGAGCTTCCTGGTGATGCACAGGTAGGAGCATTTTCTGTAGCAAATTTTTTCGCAGGTTTAATAGTGGGACATCATTGGGAAAAATTATTTGGCGATTCCAGTAAAAATAAGTTAAAGGAAGAATAAATTATGGAACTATCTTCATTTGGCAGGATATCTGGCAATAAAAGTTTTTTACACCGTTTAGATGGAAGAGTAAAAACCGTACTGTTTTTAAGTGCAATTATAATAACAACTTTTTTGTCCAAGTGGTATCTTATAGTATCTCTGTGGATGCTGTCTATAATTGGATATTATACTTTGGGTGTTCCCTGGAAAAGACTTATAAAAAGGCTTCTCATACCTTTTAGTATAGCATGGCTTGTATTTGTAAGTGTACTTTTTACAAATGGGGAAACTGTTTTAACATATATTCCCTTTGGAACTTATCATCTGAATATATACAGAGAGGGACTTGCGCTTGGAACTTTATTGATGCTGAGAATAATGGCTGCAGTTAGTCTTGCATGCATACTTTCTTTTTGCACTCCGATGATTGAAATACTGGAAACCCTCAGAATACTAAAAGTTCCTTCGATTATAATAGATTTAGCTGATATGATGTATAGGTACATATTTATAATTGAAGATACGGGCAAAAATATGAGATATGCACAACTAAGTCGTATGGGGGATAGATCCAGCTGGCTGCGTCGTATAGAGGATACGGGCAAAATAGCGGTGTATATTATGATAGAATCTTTAGATCGAAGTGTAAGAGTTTATAATGCTATGCTTTCAAGAGGATATAATGAAGATAGTAGACAAGCTAAGTTTTTTACTTACCCTATTCCAGCTGGAGATTTTCGTTTTGGAATTTTGATAATGGCTTTATTGATGGTTTTAATTTTGATAAATATATTTGTTTAAAGGAGAATAGTTATGTCACTTATTGAAGTGGATAAAGTCAGCTATGCCTATAGTGATGGCAGCCTGGCACTTAGAAATGTTAATATGAAGATAAAAAGGGGAGAAAAAGTGGCAATACTGGGGCCAAATGGAGCAGGTAAATCGACACTTTTCCACCTATTTAATGGAATTTCAAAACCTAAATCCGGCATTATTACGATAAATGGACTGAAAGTATGCAAAAAAAATTTAGTTAAAATAAGACAGATGGTAGGCATGGTATTTCAGGATTCCGATGATCAACTTTTTAATTCTACAGTTCGCCAGGAAATAGCCTATGGTCTTTTAAACATGGGAATGAGCGGAAAGAAGTTAGAAGATACCATAGCATGGGCGTTAGATGTGGTTGGAATGAAAGGATATGATGACAAAAGTCCCCATAATTTAAGCGGAGGACAGAAAAAGAGGATTGCACTTGCAAGTGTTCTCGCTATGAAGCCCGAGGTGATGGTGCTGGATGAACCTACTGCAGCTCTTGATCCCAGGGGAGTATACAAGTTGATTAAGCTTTTGGATCTTATAAATAAAAAGCTGAAAATTACTTTGATTTTTGCCACCCATGATGTAGATACAGTTCCTCTTTTAGCTGATACAGTTTATCTTTTAGATAAAGGAAGCATTGTGATGGGAGGTACTACTGAAGAAGTATTCAATCAAAAAGAGCTTATTCGAAAAATTAATTTAAGGCTTCCAAGAGTAGCTCATTTAGTTGAAATACTAGGTAAGGATGGAATGTTAAATGTGGATAGCCTTCCACTTACTATTGGTCAGGCAAAAGAAGTTCTGGAAAACCACCGGGGGTCGTGAATAAATTGTGAACAAAGCTTAAATTTTTCTAGAAGCACAGTTTGATTATTATAGGTATGGTTATTATGGACAACAGGGAAGAAAAAGATACTATAAAGGCTGAATACTCCTTGTCCTTGTTGAAATTTTCTGCAAAGATTGTTGTAAAAGCGCCGGCAGGCATAGCCTGCATTAAAATCAGCGTTTTTATGACAATGGAATTTTCACCACATAAAATTGAAATAAGATACAGTGCTCCAGGTAAAATTATGAGTTTTATGAGTGAGCCATAGTACAAACTCTTGTCCTTTATAATCTTTCTAAGCTCACTTCTTGACAACAAACTTCCTATTATAAGCATGGATATTGGGGTGGTAAGTCCTCCCACCATATTTATGGTATCCATGAGTATAATAGGTATTTTTATTGAAAAAATCATTATTATGAGTCCTATAAAAGAGGAAATTATTCCAGGATTTTTTAAAGATTTTTTCAGGCCTTTGAGGCTCTTTTTATTATTAAAGAGCATTACTCCGTAAGTCCATACAAAAATGTTGAAAAGTATATTGAAAACAGCAGCATACACCACTCCTTCCTTTCCAAAAACGCTTTGGGCCACCGGAAATCCCATGAAACCGCAGTTGGAAAACATCATGGCAAACTCAAGAGTATTTCTTTTTTTCTTGATGTAGACATTGCAATTTATGGTGATAAAATAACATTTGATATATTATCAAAACTTCATGCAGACCTTGAGTATGAAAGTCCTATGCCCTATTTTTTTGATATTGTGGATTATACGCATTTGAATCATCAAAAATTAAAAGAACACATCGATAGAGTAGGAAAAATTATTTACAAGAATAAAAAAAGAGGTTAGATCAAGTGTTTCTTGGGTTCAGATGGAGTTTGTTTATAAGAAATACTTTTCTCCATCTGAACATTATTTAATATTTGTTCTTTGCACTTTTTTTCAAGTTTGTTATCTGCGCCTTTGATATTTCTGTATAAATCTATGAAATTCATATGATGGGTATTTTTAGAGTCATATTTTCCTATTCTGAAGGTAAATTCCACAGCAGGTCCAATTCCCACTGCAGATATCAGAGTGCCAATTCCAGCAGGGCCTCCTAAAAAGAATCCTATTATCAAAACTGTAATTTCCATGCTTCCTCTTATAAGCCACACTGGTTTATTCAGCTTTTTTACAAGACCTTCCATGAGTCCGTCTCTGGGACCAGCGCCCAGCTCAACTCGCAGATAAAAATATGTGGATATGCCCATGAGTATAATAGATAGTATGAGCATCAATATTTTCCCTGTAATATTTTGAGGTGTTCTAAATATACCTGTGTTGTTCATTAAATCCACGAAGATTCCAACGAAAAACATATTAAACACGCTTCCAATTCCGGGAATTACTCCGAGAAAAATCGAAAGCAGTATTATGCCAAGGCCTACGATTTGAGTTACTTGTCCTAAAGAAAAAATGGAATGATTTACTATACCCATGTGAAAAACATCCCAGGGGCTCATTCCAAGTTTTGAATAGAGTGCCAGAAGTATTGATATAGAACATAAAAAAAAGCCAAAAAATAGAGAAGGCATTTTAAATAATAATTCTATACATATGCTTTTATAAAATTTCATGATTTATTCCACCGTCTCTTTCCACAATGTAATTTTATATTAGAAGTTTAATAGAGAATTGTCAACTACTATAATATTTAAAGCAATTCCGGCCGCTTTTTTTTGCAAGATAAAGTGCTTTGTCTGCATTATTAATGCATTTTTGTATATCGTCTTCGCTAATTATATGCATGGAAAATACACCTAAACTCACAGTTATAAAAGAAGAGCACTTTAGAGCCTCATTTGAGACTTGAATTTTAGAAATAGCGTCCATTATATTTTTGGCAGTTTTTAAAATGTCTTTTTTTCCTGTATTAAAGGCTGCATAAATGAATTCATCACCGCCCCACCTGGCAGCAAATCCAGAAAATTGCTTGGCAATTGAATTTATCTGTCCGGCTGTTTTTACAAGCACTTTATCTCCATATATATGTCCATAACTATCGTTAAACCATTTAAAATTGTCAATATCTATTACTATTATGGAAAGCAAAAAATTTGTCTGATTGGTATTTTCGAAAGGTATATGCATATAGTTGTTGAAACTTCTTCTATTTGCAATACCTGTCAGCTCGTCAATAGATGAAAGGCTTTTAAGCAGTCTGTTTGCCTCTTCCAATTTATTGTTAATGGATTTATTCAGTAATGTTTCATACCTCAAAAGCCGGTTTGATTTTTTTAACATTGTAGTGCTCTTATATGTTTTACAATAATTATTATATATAACTCTTGAAACAAAAAAACAGATTGGAATAAATAGGCCCAGATTAAAATAATGTGTAATCAATGTGATACTGTATTTTTGAAAAAATGGTAATCCTATAATTAGAACCAGGGAGGATGATAAAATTGAAATCAAAAAACTGCCTGTAGACATTATAAAAAAGCTGGAACAGGTCATCATATTTATCATAAAAACCATCAGGTGGCCATAGTGTTCCTGGTCAATTAAGGAAATGATACTTCCCCATATCATGATAAAATTTATATAAAGCACTATTGTAAGTTCATTTTTCCTTATTGTTTTGACAGTGTTATTTGCAATTTGGAAGTTTTTATAATATATTGATAAAAATAGCAAGTTCATTCCGATAAAAATTATATAAAATGGCAGATAAATAAAGATATAATCTTTATAGGGATAATATATTGAGCCTGCGATATTTACGATTATGAACCATATTTGACAGATAATAAATACTTTTGCCAGTATCCTTAATCTTGAGATATTATTTTTGACCATATCTGTTCTGAAATTTATATCATCGTATTTTTGGAAAAAGATCTTCTTAAAAAAATTGTTTTTCATAAGACATCCCTCTGAATAAGTTATGGACAATTATATCATTCTATTTTATAAAAATCAATAAAAAGGACAACTATCCTATGAAGTATTTGAGTACATTCACTTTGACAAATAGGGTAAAATAGATATTGATGGGTGATACTATATTTGCTGTAGGAGAATAATAATGTATAGAAAATTAAAGATAGTGAACAGGGGAACTGATCCCGAGGACAACAGGTGGTTTTCAAAAGAATCTGTTTTAAAGCTTCAAAAAGCACAGCAGGAGGTAGAATGGCTTCTTAACAGGAATTATAAAGTATCTTCTATTTTAGAGATGGTTGGGAATCATTATCAGTTCTCCTCCAGACAAAGAGATGCTTTGAGGCGTTCAACTGCATCCTATGAAAAAATAAAAATAAGAAAATCGAAATGCCTTCCTCCTGATTCATTGAGAGACGAGTTTTTGTATATAGATGGATTTAATCTTATTATTACATTGGAAACAGCCTTTTCGGGGGCTCCTGTGATTTTGTGTAATGATGGGACTTTCAGGGATTTAGCAGGTCTTAGAGGTACCTATAATATTGTTGACAAAACCCATTATGCTCTGAATGCCATAGGGAAAAAACTTGATGATATGCATGTCTGCGGGGTCAATTTCCTGCTTGACAGGGGCGTATCAAATTCGGGAAGGCTGAAAAAATTTATTTTGGAACATTCTGTAGAATGGCATGCCGATACGGAAGTAAATCTTATGAATGGGGTGGATTCTTTTTTATATGAAAAGGAAAATATAGTGACAAGCGATTCTATAATACTTGATGAATGTTTCAGCTGGTGCAATCTTGCCAGGTCTATTATAGAGGATTACATAACCGATGCTAATATAGTGAATTTAAGCGGTAAAATATAAGAAAAACTTAAATGGGCATAAAGTTCAAAGATCCAAACTTTGAACTTCATTTTTAAAACAGCCGATTTTTTTACCCTAAAAATTTTTTTATGGTGATTTTCAATTTTTCAAGAGGAAATGGTTTTGAAATATAGTCGTCCATACCACTCCCAATGCACATTTCCCGGTCTCCCAGCATTCCATATGCAGTCATTGCCACTATGGGTACATGATTTCCAGTATGGATTTCATTTTTCCTTATTATTTTTGTGGCTTCAAGTCCATTTAATTCAGGCATCTGTATATCCATGAGTATTAGATCCACAGAAGTATTTTTCAAAAGCTTCAATGCCTGTTTTCCTGTATATGCGCATTGATAACTGTATTTTAAATTTTTTATCATATTTCGGACTATCTGCATATTTATATCATTATCTTCAACTATGAGAATGGTTTTATCCATGTTTTTTGATGATGATTTCCTGTTTTCATCAAAATTAGATGAGGAGTTGTTAGATGATTCACTAAAATCCAGAAAGAATTCTGATGTGAAATAAAAGGTGCTTCCGAGATTTTCTGTGCTTTCAAACCATATATCACCATTCATGATTTTTACCAGTTCTTTTGATATTGAAAGGCCAAGTCCCGTGCCTGAATAATCTTTGCTGTATGATATACCCTGCTGAGAAAATTTTTTAAAAATTTCCTTTTTAAATTCATCCTTGATTCCAATGCCAGTATCTTTTATGGAAAATTCAAGTATTATTTTTTCATTTATCTGTGATAATAATTTAATCTTAAAAGTTATTCTTCCGCTCTGTGTGAATTTAAGTGAATTATTAAATAAATTTATCAGCACTTGTCGTAATTTTAATTCGTCACCGGCCATTTTATAAGGTATAAGGGAATCCATGTAATAAGTAAAACCTATATTTTTCTTTTCACAGGCAAATGAAACTTCCCGTACGAAAACGTCAATCATATTTTTAAAATTAAATACTTTTATATAGAGATCAATGTTTCCCGATTCTATTTGGGATATATCTAAAATATTGTTTACTATACCAAGTAGATGTTTTGAGGAATTCTTTAATATTTCAATGTATGACTCTTCATCTTCATTTATATTCATTAATCCAAGTAATTCAATAGCTCCTATAATGCCATTTAATGGAGTTCTGATTTCATGGCTCATGTTGGCTAAAAACTGGCTTTTGGCTCTATTTGCATTTTCTGCTTCTATTTTAGCTTTTTCTGCCTGTTGTTTAGCCTTGCTCAATTCTTTATAATTAGTTCTCAGCTCTTCCTCGGTGGCTGCCAGTTCTTCATATATAGAAGAGAGCTCTTCATATTTATTTTTCAATTCCTGTTCAGATTTTATCTTTTTAGTTATGTCTCTGGCAATAGTAGATGCTCCTATGACTTTATTGTCCTCATTGTAAATAGGTGAAACACTTATTGATATGGGAAGTTTTGTACCATTTTTGCGCATACGTACAGTTTCGTAATGATTTATCTTTATGTTATTTTTTACTTTGTCTAATATTGAAACAATATCTTCTTTACTTTCATCGGGTATAATCGTGGATATACTTTTACCTATGATTTCTTCTTTGCTGTATCCATAGAGATTTTGAGCTCCCTTGTTCCAGCTCGTAACAATACCCTTTAAATCCTTGGTTAAAATTGCATCTTCAGAATTTTCAATAATGGAAGCTAGTCTTCTTAAGGTATCTTCTTTTTTTACTCTAACTGTAATGTCTTTTATTACAGTTAAAAATAGTATTTCTGAATTATATTTAATTTTAATGTAGGACACTTCAACGGGAAAATTTGAGCCGTTTTTGGTGTGATGCAGGGTTTGAAAGTTTATTTTTTTACCTTCTGATCTTTCAAATTGCTGGTCCATATGAAATGGTTCGTTTGAAGATCCTAGATCAGATATTTTCATGGATAATAGTTCTTCCATTGAATATCCGTAACATTCTACTGCATTTTTATTGGCATACAGGATTTTTCCTTTTAAATTAACTACCAATACAGAATTTTTAGAGTTTTCCAGTGTATCTTTGTCTATTATAAAATTGTTTTGAATATTTTTATTACTTGCTGGATCAATCAATTTAAATTCCTCCAAAGTTCCTTTTTTTAATTAGAATTTTTTCAGCTTTATCCATAGTAAGTGGTCTGCTAAAATAATATCCCTGGATTATACTGCATCCAATTTCTGAAAGTAAGTTCAGCTGTTCTTTTGTTTCTACGCCTTCGGCAATTATTTCATAGTTCAATGATTTTGACAGGTCAATCATGCATTTTATTATGGATTTATTTTTTTTGTTGTAGATATTATTGATAAATGATTTGTCTATTTTTATTGTACTAATTGGCAGAGTGGTCAAGTAATTCAGTGAAGAATAGCCTGTTCCAAAATCATCTATGGAAATTTTAACTCCCCTTTTTAGAAGTGTATTTATAGTTTCAATTTTATAGCTAAATAGATCTATTAAAGTACCTTCTGTTATCTCGATTTCAAGCAGAGAAGGTGAGATGCCATATTTTTCATATATGCTTATAAACCTGTTTGCAAAATTGTACTTTTTTAATTGAATGGGGGAGACATTTATAGATATTTTTTTCAAATTATGATTTTTTGCTTTCATTTTATTGATTGTTTTACATACGGAGTCCAGTACCCATTCACCGATTTCTACAATATTTCCTGTCATTTCTGCTATTGGTATGAATTCATCGGCAGGAACAGATCCAAGTTTTGCATTTTGCCACCTCAACAGAGCTTCGAAGCCTACTACCTGGTTTTTTACAGTATCTACCTGAGGTTGATACAGTACATAAAATTCATTGTTTTTTACAGCTGACTTCAACTCCTGCTCAATATAGATTTTTCTGCGATATGAGTTTAATATTTGACGTTGAAAAAAGGTAAAAGTATTTTTCCCGTTAATTTTGGACTGATATAATGCTAAATCGGCATATTTGTATAGCTCGTCTATATCACTGGCATCTTTCGGAAATATAGTAATACCCATGCTTATTGTTATATATATTTTGTCACCTTTAACTTCAAATGGCTTTTTTAAATAATTGAATATATTGCCGCATAATTTTAATAGTTCATCAGATGAATTGAATTCATTGGCAAGTATTATAAATTCATCTCCACTTATACGATATAATTTTCCTAAACCTTTTATACATGAAATAATCAGCTGGCAAAAGATAATCAATAGTAAATCACCGTAATCATGGCCGAAAGTATCATTGACTAATTTAAAGTCGTCTATATCCATAAACATCAATGCGCCCTTTTGTGAATTGTCCAGAGCTGCTTTGAGGTCGTTTACAAATAGAAGCCTGTTTGGAAGATCTGTTAAAGAATCATAATAGGCAAGATGATCAATGTGTCTTTCCAGTGTCTTCTTTTCAGTAACATCTTCTATTGATCCAGATATCAAGCTGATCTTACCTTGAATATCCCTAGAGGCTTTTCCCCTGATAAGTATAAATTTAATTTCTTCAGCATTGGTTGAAACTCTAAACTCACTTTTATATGTGGAGGTATTTCCATTGAGGAAAAAAATCAGATCATTTTTGGCACTTGCTGTATCGGCATCAGCAGCAGTTTTTTGAATAAAATCAAATAGATCTTTAAAATTGTTTTTACTATTTTCAATTATGTGACTATAATTGCTGGATAAAAAAAATGTACTATTTTCTATATTCCACTCCCAAAGTGCTATGTCAGCTCTTTTTAAGGCTCTTAAATAAATTTGTTCATTTCCTTTACTGTGAATGCACATATTGACCTCCTTCCAATTTAAGTTTGACAGGTTAATGTTGAAGGTTAGGGAAAAATATCATATTTAAGGTAAATTTATTAATATTATATCATAATATGGCATGGTTATTTAAGTATAATTAGGTATACCTAAAAAATTGAAATCAATTATCTTTTTCTAACACAGAGCTGCTTTTATCCAATGGTAATTCTTCAACTGACCTCAATTTTCTCTCTATTGTCCTGGACTTTCTTGAGGCTGTTTCTATGGTATTGCTGGCTTCCTGAAGCTTTTTCTGGGTCTTTTCAAGTATAGCACCAAATTTTGAAAATTGAGTTTTTACTGCACCCAGCAGTTCCCAGACTTCACTGGAGCGTTTTTCAATTGCCAGAGTTCTGAAGCCCATTTGGAGGCTGTTTAAAAAAGCTGATATTGTGGAGGGGCCTGTTATTATGATCTTAAGATTTCTTTGCAGCTGTTCCATAAGACCAGCTTCTTTTGCTACTTCTGAATAGAGGCTTTCCGTGGGGAGAAATATAATACCGAAATCCGTTGTATTTGGAGGATCTAAATATTTTTTATTTACGTCCTGAGCTTCGGATCTTATTCTGGCAATCAGGGCTTTTTTTGATTGTTCCAGTAACAGCTTGTCTCCATTTTCCTCTGCATCCAGTAATTTTTGATAATCCTCCTGGGGAAATTTTGAATCTATAGGTAGATATATAAATTCTTTTTTTTCATCTTTGGATGGAATCTTAATGGCAAATTCAACTCTTTCATTGCTGCCTTTTTTTGTTGCCACGTTTGTTTCGTATTGTTCTTTTGTCATAATATCCTCCAATATGGACTGCAGCTCAATTTCACCAAATGTTCCCCGCACTTTTATATTTGAGAGAGCTCTTTTTAAATCATTGACACCATTTGCAAGGCTTCCTATTTCACCCAGCTGTTTGTAGAGAATTTCCAGTCTCTGACTTATGGAGGAAAAGGATGTGCTGAGCTTTTTATCCAGGGATTCATTGAGTTTTTTGTCAACCAGAGTTCTCATTTCATCGAGTTTTTTACTGTTTTCATTTTGCAGTCCTAAAATTCTTGTTTCTATTGTATCTCTCATCTTGTTGAGCTTTTCTTCATTGGAATTTGTAAGAGCTAGAAGCTGTTTTGAAAAACTGTCAAGCTGGTTTTTCTGTATATCGGAAATATTTTTGAGGTTATTTGAAAGCTCAATATTGCTTTGAGTTTTTAAAGAACTGTTTTCTTGTCTATTTCTTGAAAATTCATCTTTTATTGTAGAATCAATATTTATAAATATGTCTTTTATTGATCTATGTAAATTTGAAATATCTTTTGAACTGATGCTGGTGTTTTTTTTAATTAACAATATAGATGTTAAAATCACATTTGCCATTATGAGTAATATAGTAATAATCTTCATAAAATCACTCCATTTACAAAACTATTGTATAATTATTATAATATTGTTTTTCCGGAAAATAAATAGATCCTTTTGAAATAGCTTTTTTATATTTTATATGAATTTATAGTATTATATTGTGAATTTTGATAAAATTAATATATAAATGGTTATTAACTCGTATGGTAGAATATTTTATAGAGGAGGATTTTTCATGGATGATAGAATTGTAAATTTTAATGATATTAAAAATAAAGCTCGGGAAAAGGATGTTGAAAAGTTTGAAGATTACGTATATGGACTTTCTTATGACATGTCTCAGGGAAAGCTCTCTATGGGTGATTTTTATAAAAACATTCAGGAGTATATGGAAAAAAATAATATATCCCAGGAGAAGCTGTTTAATATTCAGAAAGAGCTTATGAAAAGGTATGGATTTAATATGGAGGATATAGAAAAACAGATGAAAAGTATGGGCATTGATATGCCTGCCATGGGAAAAGGTGTAGATTATGAAAGCCTGAGAAAAAAGATGGGCTTTCAGGAAAAATACAAAAGCAAAATGGGAAGTATAACTATGATTACGTATAGTATAAAAAATTCCTTGAATGATTTAAACGTATTTATAAGCGAGGAAAAAATTATTTTAAAAAGTGGTGGGAAGATAGATTTAAAAGATCCGGAACTGAATGAATTCCTGTGCTCTTATAAAAAAGTGATGAAGGATAGAGAACTTCAGGTATCTCTGTGTGAAAATGCAGGAACGTTTCAGTATTGATTGCAAGGGCAGGGAGCCCTGCAGGAGATATTTTTGTGCAGGGTTTTTGTAATTTTAAATCATCACAGCATATTTTTCAGTGAATTTACATCTGTAACAGGTTTATGGCAGGTGAAATTTTCACAAATGTATACGGTGGTTTTTCCTCGTACAGCCAGATAATCTCTGATGGAAGGGAATATGTTTTCCAGATTTTCGTTTAAATGGGAGTATAAAAGCGAAATAGAAAAAGGGTTATATTTTTTGTTTATTAGAGCAACTGCTTTTTTTGTATCTTCGGTATTGTCACCAGCTGATAGAATGATCTGCCTGGTGGGGTATTTGTAAAATAATATTCCGCACAGCAAAAATGAATATGCTGTGGGAAAACTGTTTACTTCGCTGGCAAAGTTTTTAAATAGTTTCTGAATTTTATCCTCAAATTCATATACTGGGGTTAAATGGGATAATCGCAGCATATTTAGTACAGCTGCAGAGTTGCCGGAGGGAATGGCACCGTCATATATTTCCTTTGGTCTTGTAATAAGCTGCTCACTGTCGCTGCCGTAAAGGAAAAAGCCTCCATTTTTTTCATCCCAGAAAAATTTAAACATGTCTTCGTTTAGCTCAAGGGACTTTTCCAGATATTCTGGATTATAGGTGGATTCGTATAGTTCTATCAGTCCCCATATCAAAAAGGCATAATCGTCCAAATAGCCGGCAATAGAGGATTCACCCTTGCAATAACGTGCCATTAGGCGGCCGCCTTTCCCGATCAATTCTTTAAAGATAAAATCAGCCGCTTTTTTTGCAGCTGCAGTGTATTTTTTGTTGTTCAAAACCCTTCCAGCTATGGAAAGGGCTGCAATCATGAGGCCATTCCAGGAAGTCAGTATTTTGTCATCTTTGTGCGGATGTATTCTTTTCTCCCTGCAGTCAAACAATTTCTTTCTGCAGTCTTTTATAAAGTCTGTATCTTCCTCCGAAATTGAGGAATCAATTAAGTTGGGTATGCTCTTACCTTTAAAATTGCCGGAAGCTGTTATATTGAAACAGCGGCAGAATTTAGTGCCTTTTTCTTCTCCCAGTACTTTTTTTACTTCCTCAGGGGACCATACATAAAATTTGCCTTCTTCACCCTCGGAGTCCGCATCTTCTGCAGAATAGAAACCGCCTTTTTTTGAAGTCATATCTCTTAAAACATAGGTAAGTGTGTTTTCTGCCGTTTCGGAATATTTTTTATTGCCCGTTATCTGAAAAGCTTCTACATAGGCTATAGCGAGCAGTGCATTGTCATAGAGCATTTTTTCAAAATGCGGAACAAGCCATTTCCTGTCTGTAGAATAGCGGCTGAATCCATATCCTATGTGATCGTATAGTCCTCCTCTCTGCATGAAGTCCAATGTTTTTTCCACCATTTCAAGAGCGCAGCTGTCTTTGGTTATGTGGAAATATCTCATGAGAAAAAACAGGTTATGAGGAGTTGGAAATTTTGGAGAACCGCCGAATCCTCCGTATACACTGTCAAAATTTTGCTTGAATTCGGAAAAGGCTTTTTTAAATATATCTTTTGATATACCTTTTATAGGAGCTCTACTTGGTTCCGATATTGAATTCATTATGGAATTACTTACCTGCAGGAGCTGGTTTCTGTTGTCCTTCCAGGCAGAGGAAAGATATTTCAAAATACTTGTCAGTCCCAAAGTTTCACCTATATCCTTTTTGGGAAAATAGGTCCCGGCAAAAAAAGGTTTCTGCTCCGGAGTCATGATCACTGTAAGGGGCCATCCGCCGCTGCCTGTAAGTGCTTGACAGACTTTCATATAGACGCTGTCTATATCAGGTCTTTCCTCTCTGTCTACTTTTACAGATATAAAATTATTGTTCAGTATTTCAGCTATCTCTCTATCTTCAAAACTTTCCCTTAACATCACATGACACCAATGGCAGCACGAATAACCTATAGAAAGGAATATTGGTTTATCTTCGACTTTTGCCTTTTCAAAGGCCTCCTTGCCCCAGGGATACCAGTCCACAGGATTGTGTGCATGTTGAAGCAGGTATGGAGATTTTTCATTTATTAATCTATTAGGTGTATTTGTTGAATTATTCATAAAACCACCTCCTCTTTTCAAGTTTGATTATAGTATATCCTAAATAAATTATAATATAACAGGCCTTTAGTGCTCAATTAGCTTCTAAGCCTATATCCTGCGCCCCAAACTGTTTCTATATATTGGGGATGTGAGGGATCAAACTCTATTTTCTCCCTTATTCTCCTTATGTGTACGGTAACTGTAGCATTGTCTCCCATTGAGTCAAGTCCCCATATGTTTTCAAATAATTCCTCACGGCTGAAGACTATGTTTGGATTTTGAGCCATATAGAGAAGAAGGTCAAATTCCTTTTGAGCCAGAAAAACTTCAGTGCCATTTACGAATACCTGTCTGGAATCCTTTAATATTTCAAGTCCTCTTATAGTTACTTTAGAACATTTTGAAGTGAATTTATTTTTTATTCTCTCGTAATTTTGAATGTGGGATTTTACTCTTGCCACAAGTTCACTTGGACTGAAAGGTTTTGTGATGTAGTCATCTGCCCCCAAAGTAAGACCTTTGATCTTGTCTATTTCCTCTTTTTTGGCAGAAACCAGGAGTACGGGAATATCTTTTTTGTCCTGTATGCTGCGTAGAATACTGTATCCGTCTATTTTAGGAAGCATTACGTCTAAAATCAAAAGATCAAATTCATGTTTATTAAGTGTATTTAGGCCCTCCATACCATCTGTGCATATTGTGACTTCAAATCCCTCCAGTTCAAGATAATCTCTTTGAAGTTCTGCTATGCTCAAGTCATCTTCAATTATTAAAATTTTTTTCATAATTACCTCTCTTGTCTGTATGTATTTATAATTTTACCAAGGGATATTATTATGCTTGTGCCCTCAGTTCCATGGGAAATAGCCCATATTTTTCCATTGTGACCTTCTACGATCTGTTTTGATATGGCAAGTCCCAGGCCGCTTCCACTGATGTTGCTTCTCGATGAATCTTCTCTGTAAAATCTGTTGAAAATTTTATTTACGTTATCCTGACCAATTCCGCAGCCGTTGTCTCGTATTTCGATTATAATGCTTAAATTGGTTTCCCTTAAAAATATAGTTATCTGTCCATGGGTTTTGTCCATATATTTTTTTGAGTTGCCTATAATATTTAATACAACTCTCATAAACCTCTCTCTATCTATCATAACATATTTTGAATTTTTAAGATGATTTTCCAGTTTGATTTTTATATTGGATTCTTCGAGTTCGGGTTCATTCTCTGAAATACAATAGTTGAAGTATTCTACAATATCCGTTTTTTCATAATTGAAGGGAATCTGTTTCAGATCCAGTTTGGAATACAGAAGAAGATCGTCTATCATGGAGTTCATCTGTCCAGTCTTGGAATATATGGTTTTTAAATAATGTTCTAATTTTTGGGGAGTGCTTGCCACTCCGTCTAAAATTCCCTGCACATAGCCTTCTATAGAGGTTATAGGAGTCTTCAAGTCATGGGATATGCTGGATAAGAGCATCTTCCTGTTTTCATCATATTTCATTCTCATTCTCACAGAATCCTTAAGCTGTATTCGCATTTTTTCAAAATCAGCACAGAGTTCCTTTATTTCTCTGTCTCCGCTTTCCACAATTTTAAAATTAAGGTCACCACGACTTATTTCTGCCGTAGCCTTTTTTAAAAGGGTGATGGGTTCCAGTATTTTTTTGGAAAATATATAAGATATAATTACACTCATCGAGGCAAAACAGATAAGAAATGTAAGAAGTATGGTTATAATAAAACTTTTAAAAATATCCGGTTCTACTGCAGCTGGAACCAGGAATATAACTTTGCCGTAAGTCCCGTCCCTGAATACCAGTGGAAATCTGTCAATTGAGTAATAAATATTATCTATCTGCAGGGAATTATTCAGCCTTTTGTCTGATTCCCTTAAAGATTTTGCTATGTCGATTTTTTCCAGATTCTGTGAAGAAAATTCAATATTTCCGTTTTTGATTATTATAATTTTTCCATTTACAACGGAGAGCTTTTCCGTCAGATATTTTTGAAATTCTTGATCTCCCTTTATACTTTTGGTACTTGATTTTGCTATGTCTTTAGTTACATTTAACAATTCTGATTTTACGAGGGAAACTTTTTTGAAATCTCTGTAAGTTATATTTGCATTAAAAAATTTTGAAGAAACAAATATAAATATTAAGGCAACTACAGCTGTAACTATGAATGGAACTATTATAGTCAGATTATTGTAGATTATAAGACGCTTTTTTATATCCATTTTTATTCCTTTCATAGGCTAGAAATCTTTATTATCGAATATATAATATCCAGCTGTATACAATATTATAGCATAACTGAGCATCATCATGAATTCTCGAAAAATTTTAAGGAGAGGAATATTGTCCATGATCCACAGGTTATACCACCCGAACATGGATGTGAAAAAAATGCCAGAATAAGCAGGTAAGAAGATTTCCAATGCCTTAAAGGCAATGAATACAAGTATGGACAGGAAAAATACGGCTATTCCACTTTTAAATATATTTGCAAATAGAACAATTACAAGGCATAGAATTACCATGGGAAACAGAGTTACTGCATAGGAAATTATTATTTTAAGTATATACGACAGATTGAGGGAATTCGAATTGAATATAAGTCCTGATATTATGGAAAATATCATGGACAATGCCAGCATTGAAAATATAAATATACATATGGATGCTATTTTTGCTGAATACAGTTTTAATCTGGTAATGGGTCTTGTCAGGGTTATTTTCATGGTGTTTTGAGAAAATTCACCGCAAAAACTATCTATAGTGACAAGCGCTACAAATAGTGGAAGCAGGGTATTTATAATTATGGAAAGAATGAGGAGGGGAAATTCACTGCTGGAAACTCCCTGTACACCAAAATTATTTCTCACCAGGGATATGAAAATTTGCCCAAATACAATAAAGATCAGAGAAAGCACAACCGCCGCCGTGGCTTTTTTCTTTTTATACAATTTTTCCATTTCATTTATTAAAGCTTGTTTAAATTCTACCATTTCTCTCTACCTCGCTGATAAAATAATTTTCAAGGGAAGCATAGTTATTCAATATGTTTTCTGTGCTGTCCACATTGATAACCCTGCCGTTATATAGTATTCCAATATGTTTGCAGGTCAATTCAATATCATGGATAAGATGGCTTGAAATAAAGAAAGTGGTTCCTTCCTTTTCCGCCAGGTTCTTGATGATATTTCGAACATTTATCATTCCCTCTACATCCATGCCGTTTAAAGGTTCATCTAAAATTACTACTTTGGGTTTTGACAGCAGCGCAGATGCAATTCCAAGTCTCTGTTTCATTCCAAGGGAAAACCCTGCAGGCTTTTCGTCCTTGTGTTTCAGGAGTCCTACAACATCTAAAATTTCTGTGATTCTGCCGGTATCCACATCTTCATAATATCTGGAGAACTGTCTTAAGTTTTCAAAAGCCGTCAAATATGGATAGGTCTCTGCAGTTTCAATGATGCATCCAACGTTGTAGATTGCCTTTTCAAATTCCGTCAAAATACTGTGACCAAGTATCTTCACATCACCTCGATCCGGCTTCATGAGACCTGTCATTATTTTCATAGCTGTGGTTTTCCCGGCGCCATTTGGCCCCAGAAAGCCAAATATATCTCCTTTTTGAATATCGAGGTTTATGTCGTCTATGCCTCTTCCATTTTTGTATGTCTTGCATAAATTTTTTATTTCAATAGCGTTTTCCATCTATACACCTCTCTTATTTAAAGTTCAATTACCAGTGTTTAAATATCAAATTTGGAAGATTTTCGGCATTAGCCGAAAATCTTCACCATAAATTATTAGTCAAATACCTTATTGTACTGCGAATCAGAGTTTGTAAGGGTATTTCCCTCTATGCTAAATTGTATGCCTGCATAGTTTGGATCAAGATATAAATTGCCTTTTACAGTTCCCTTTGCATCTGCAGTTGCAGTTATGTCCGCATTGAAATCATTACCACCAATTTTCTGTTTATCAAAACTGCCGCTGAAATTCAATTTCTGATTTCCCTCTTCATAGCCCTTTATATATTTTGCTTCATAAGTTCCGCTTACAGTATTGGTATCTATTTTTTCAATATTTACTGTTCCTTCACCTATTTTTATAAATTTTCCATCCTTTTCAATTACTATATTGTGGGTATATTTTCCAAGGTATTTTTCAGGATTGGATAATTTGTCTGTTTCAGAGGATTTAGCAGTCTGTACTATTGTCTTTTTACCTGAAAGATCGGGCTTTTTAACTGCAGTTGAATTTATGCCGCTTATTTTCAAAAGCAGCTCAAAAGTCAAATTGTGATTTTGCCCATTTTTATCGGTACCTGAAATGACTCCTGAACCAAGTATGGTTTTGATTAAGCCGTTTTTGTCAACAGAGGCAGTTCCCTTGACATTTTTTACAAATATATTATTTGTAAGTTTGGGAACGCTGATCCTGTCGCCGGTTCTTCCTGTGCTTTCAGCAAATGAATTTTTGAATTGAAAGGATACAAGTGCATTTATAAGTGACGGGATCTGTGTGTTGTTTAAGGATCCGGAAATCTCCCTGGAGCCATCCTGCTTCACGTTGACTGAAACAGAATCTTTGAGATTTCCTACAATGGCATCTGCTATCTTTTCAATATCTGAAGCTCTGTCTTCATCAAAGGGATTTGTTATATTCCAGTTTGTGCCGTCTGTATAATTAGTCACATAGTAGGAGGGAGAATCCTTGGGTTTATTTATTATACTATTCTTGTCCATATAGTAATAATTTTCAGCTTTTTTTGAACCGTTGTAAACTGTACTTATATCCTCCTTTGATTTATTTGATAGATCGTATTTGAATATATTGTCACTGGAATATACTGTATTGGTGCCGTCCTTTATGACAAAGGACATATCTGCAGTATAGCTTGAAAGTCCGCCGGTGCAGGCTTTTGCAGTGTATTTTACCGAGTCCTTGAGCTGGTCATAACCGCTTTTGGATGTAACTTCGGCAAAAGCTGTAGTGGCAAACATTGCTATTCCTATAGTAAAACTTATTACCACAGCTGTTTTTTTACCTAGTTTCATTTTCACATCTCCTTGTATTTTATTTGGAAGTACTTCCTGATTATATTTTAAAATATATATCTCTATTTTGTATAAACTAATTATAAACAAAATCTAAACTCTTTGCCTGATAAACAGCAGCGTTTGTATTATAATAAGATTGTCATATTATAATAGGAAGAAGGGATAAACATGGAAGATAAAATTTTACAGGGGAAATCTATAAAGTGGTGGAAAGAGCAGTTCCCATTGATGGATAATATCATCTCCACAAAAGAGGTTTTCTGGGCAAATCCAAAGGCTAAAAAGTTCCTGGATGCTGTGAAGAATATTTCGCTTAATGAAGAAGACGTGAAGGATGCAGAAAAAAGACTTGAAAGATTTGCAGCCTATGTGTCAAAAGTCTTTCCGGAAACTCGAAAAACTAGAGGCATTATAGAGTCACCTGTTGTAAAAATACCTGCTATGCAGAAAAAGATGGAGGAAATGTCCGGCGGGAAGATACAGGGTCAGTTGATAATGAAGTGTGATAATGATCTTGCTATTTCAGGTTCCATCAAGGCCAGAGGAGGTATTTATGAAGTATTAAAGCATGCAGAAGATCTGGCAATGAGAAATAATATGTTAAAAGAGAGCGATGACTATTCAATTATTGACAGTGATAAATTCAGAGAATTTTTTTCCAGATACTCTATCGCAGTGGCGTCAACGGGCAATTTAGGTCTTAGTATTGGCATAATGAGTGCAAAATTGGGATTTAGGGTGTATGTACACATGTCTGCTGATGCAAGGCAGTGGAAGAAAGATCTCCTGAGAAGCAAGGGTGTTACTGTAATTGAGTATAAAGAGGACTACAGTAAAGCCATAGTAGAAGCTAGAAGGCAAGCTTCACTGGATCCAAATATGTATTTCGTGGATGATGAGAATTCCACCAATTTATTTTTGGGATATGCAGTGGCAGCTTATAGGTTAAGAGATCAGCTGAAAAAAATACATATTACAGTTGACGAAAATCATCCATTGTTTGTTTATCTTCCCTGTGGAGTTGGAGGTGGACCCGGGGGAGTTGCCTTTGGAATGAAATTGGTTTTCAGGGATAATGTCCATTGCTTTTTTGCAGAACCAACTCATTCACCCTGTATGCTCCTCGGGCTTATGACCGGACTTCATGATAAAATCTGTGTTCAGGACTTTGGTATTGATGGAATTACCGAGGCAGATGGACTTGCGGTTGGAAGGGCGTCAAAATTTGTGGGGAAAACTCTTGAAGAATTGATAAGCGGTTGTTATACGGTAGAAGATGAAAAATTATATATGCTTTTGAGCACACTTATAGATTCGGAAAATATTTTGCTGGAACCTTCAGCTCTGGCTGGAGTTTCGGGACCTCTTCAATTATTTAAGGACGAAGCAGGTAAAAAATATATGGAGGATAATGCTCTGAAAGATAAGATGAAAGGTTCCTGTCATATTGCATGGGCCACAGGGGGAAGTATGGTTCCAGAGGAAGTGATGAATTCCTATTATAAAACAGGAAAGGATATTTTACTAAATAGGAAGTTTTCGGATAACTAGTTTAAAATAGTCCATGGACAGCTTCATATCTGTTCCATGGACTGCTGTCTTTTACTCTATGTTCTCGATTTTTACGTAATATTGTCCCTCAGGTGATTTTACGGCAACGCTGTCACCTGTGACATGTTTATATATTGCAGCTCCCAGGGGGGATTCTATACTTATTTTATTTTTCATAGGATCTGCCTCTATGGTAGTTACTATTTTGAATTTTTCAATTTCGTTATCGCCGGAGAATTTTAAATGTACCGTTTTGCCGAGCCCCACCTGGTTTTTTGAGGTGGTATCTTTTATGAGCTTTGAAGTTCTTATCATTTTTTCCAGATACCTTATTCTGCTTTCATTGTGGGCTCTATCCCTTTTGGCAGCCTTGTATTCAAAATTTTCACTTAGATCTCCCTGGGCCCGGGCTTCCTTTAAATCTTCGTTTATCTTGTGTCTTACCACCACTTTTCTGTGTTCAATTTCCTCCTTTAATTTATCTATAGCTTCCCTGGTAAGATAATTGTACATAGTTATAAACACCTTCTTAAATAATTACTTAATATAGATAATAACATTTTTGTAATGACATTTCTATTGTGTTTTTCAAATTTTGATGGTATTTTATTAGTAGAATCTTAACTACATAGAGAAAGAGGAAGTATAATTTATGAAATTGATGATAAAGAAAATAAATCCAGAAGCTAAAATTCCATTTTATGCCCATAGCGGGGATGCAGGCCTTGATCTGTTTTCAGTGCAAAAAATACTTATAAGGCCAATGGAGAGAAAACTTGTATCTACGGGAATAAAAATTCAACTGCCTGCAAATACTGAAGCTCAGGTGAGACCCAGGAGTGGACTTGCTTTGAAATATGGAATTACTCTGTTGAATTCACCGGGAACTGTAGACGAGGGTTACCGGGGTGAGATAAAAGTGCTTATGATAAATCTGGGAGAAGAGCCTTTTTTGGTGGAAAAGGGAATGAAAATCGCCCAGATGGTGGTGAAACCCGTAGAACAGGTATCTGTGGAAGAAGTGGATAGATTAAGTGATACGGACAGAGGCCAGGAGGGATTTGGGTCCACGGGGATGAAATAAAAAAGTTCAAATCCACTGGGTTTTCCCCCAGGAAACTATTTCGGATAAAGACTCCTTCAGGGATTTTAGGACTACATTGGCCACCATTTCTCCCATTAATACATGTTTCCCGCAGTAATCTATTTTTTGGCCTGTACCTGTAAAAACTACACAGGAGTCTGTGCCTGTTCCCGTGGCAATTTTTTTGCTTACAGGACTCAGTATATTGAAATCCTGCATTATGCAGGCCTTGGCTTCTGTAATGATCATAAGGGCTTCTACCATGGCAGACTTTGACAGCCTTGCGTTTGTGCCTAAAATTATATTTATGGTACCGGGTTTAAGATTGTTGGAATTAAGGCTTTTCCAGTCAGCAGTGTCTCCCGCCCTTCGTGCATTGGATACTCCCATGGTAATAAAGCTCTGTACTATTACACTGTCCTTAACAGCACGGCTGCTTCTAAAAGATTTCATATTGGCAGCAGTCATCATTCCAACGGATTTGCCCCTCCATTTTTTTGACTCTATATATTCCTTGATGGTAATTTCAGGAGAGGGGAAGTTTTTATGACTGTCTGAGTTCTTATTTTGACGGACTTTTATATTTACTATATTGCTGGCATTGGTAAAGCCGCCATTCAATATAGCAGAACTCAATATTTCCACTGGTTTTAAAAATTCAATATGAACATGATTTTCAGTTACTTCTAATTTGGCATCGTTGAAATTTAGATTTTCATTTAAACTTATCAATTGTTTGTGTCCTCTCTATGTAAAATTAAAAGTCTGCCCTCTGTGATCTATGACAAGACATTTTGTAGAAGAATGTTTTACAAGCTCCGCGAATTTTTTGGTTATATAGTTGCTGTTCCAAAAGTGCATGGGTATGAAGAACTCAGGATGAATTTCATTTATAAAATATTCTCCTCCTGAACAATAGTATTCTTCCAGCCTTGGGTCCACGGGGAAAAATGCAAAATCTATGGTTTCTCCCTTTATTTTTTTTATCTCTGCCTTGAAATTTTTTTCAGCAGCTATTTGTTCTGCTTCGGTGTCTTCCTTCCAGCGCCATAAATTTAAATCACCGGCGTGAAATATAGTGATCCCCTCTACTTTTATCAAAAATGAAATACCTATGTCTGTAGAACCATAAGTTTTTATATGCACATCTCCTAAATTTACGCTTTCATAGGGAGACAGCCTGTAATAATTTTTAGGGGGATTTTTGATTTTTATATCACTGCTCAATATGTATTTTATATAAGGGTTTATTTTCTGCCATTTTAATATTGCAGGATTAAAGTGATCCGGGTGCTTATGAGAGCAGAAAACCAATATGTTCTTCCTGCCTTTTATGAGTTCTTCTGAAATAAAACCATTTTCTAAAGTGTGTTTACGGGGGTCAGAGGAAGTCATATAGTAATCAAATATAAAAAAATTCAGTGGAGTTTCTATGGCGAAACTGCTGTGGTATAGATAATGGATTTTAATATTGTATTTTTTCATGTATTTCACCTACTTTATAATTTAAATTATTTTCATTATAGCACAAGAAAAAGCAATTTTTACAATTTAGTTAACATATGTGAGAATATAGGATATAATTGTATGGAGAATATGGTAATTACAAATATGAAGGGATGATGGATAATGAAATTTGTATTTGATCACAACAACATAAATGTGTTTGACTTGGATAAAAGTATAAAATTTTATAAAAAGGCTCTTGGTTTTAAAGAAATCAGAAGAAAAGAAGCAGAGGATAAAAGTTTTACGCTGGTTTTTATGGGAGATGGAGAAAAAGATTACAAAATAGAGCTCACCTGGCTTAAAGACAGAAAGGAGCCTTATAATTTAGGGGATAATGAAGTTCACATGGCAGTTAGAACAGACGATTTTAAGGCTGCCCATGAGTATCATAAAAAGATGGGCTGTATATGCTATGAAAATAAGAAAATGGGCCTTTATTTTATATCAGATCCTGACGGATACTGGACAGAAATTTTACCTCTTGAACATTAAAAATTGTAAATTTGTAAAATATTTATTCGAAAATTTATGGTAAATAAGAATTATGTTGAATAAGACCTTCCCTCTGGGACATAATTATAGAAAAACTAACAGGGAGGTAAAGGTGTTGAATAGTGTTACTCTTATTGGAAGACTTACCAAGGATGCAGAGATTATTAAGATGGAAAACAATGTAAGAAGTGTAATTAAATTTGTCTTAGCTGTTAACAAGGATTTTGTAAACAGCAGCGGTGAAAGGGAAGCAGATTTTATTCCAATTTCCTATTGGACTAACAAGGGAGAAAAATTGTATCCCTATTTGAAAAAGGGAAGGCTGTTAGGTGTTAATGGCAGGATAAGCACTAAGAACTATGTAAAGGATGGAGTAAAGAAGTTCTCCACTATTGTGGAGGCAGACAAGATTCAGTTCCTAGAGTATAAAGAGGAAGCTTTAGCTTGATTTGAAATTATACTTGTAGGTCTGTTTGAAATTGTTTGAGTTTAAGTTAAGAGGATACGACATATAAGCCTGTCAAGGCAGGCTTATATCACTATTAATTGATATAAGCACTTTTAGCTTTAAAATAAGTGTACTAGCTATTGAATCAGGTGATTCTTGAGGACAGTTCCTTTGACATTATATTACTTCAGTTGGTAAAATATAAGGTAGGATAATTTAAGGAAGGATGGGAGTTTTTATGGGAAGTGACAAGTCGGAGAAAATACTTATTAATAAGAATTGTATAGATATGTTGATTTCGGGATTGAAAAATATAAAGATAAGCAGCAGGGAAAAGTCCATAAAAAAAGAAGCAGAGAAAATGTTGAATTTAATAGAAGAAGAACTTTACAAAAGAAATATTTCCCTTAAACAGAAGATACTTGAAAAGATGAAGGAAACCAAAAGTACAGATCCAAATATGAATGCCAATTTATATATATTATATCGCAATTTAGATAGTGGACAGATAAGTGAGGAACAGGCACTGGAATTATTTAAGATGTATGTAAAAATGGAACCCTATGACAGAACTATATAGGACATGCAATCCATAGTGAAGTTGTCCATAAAAAATTATGATTTAAAGTAGTTGTATAATTCATATTGAAATTTCCACTAAAGCATTTTATAGGAGCTTTCGATAATAATATTGTGTAATATTGTTGTGTGGGCAATGAAAAGAGGAGTGGGGTTTTTATGAGAATAAGCTATAACATGCCGGCATTGACTTTGAATTTTCTTCAAAACCAGGCTTTAAAAAGACAAAGCGGAAATTTAATTAGAATATCCGGCGGCCTTAAATTAAACAGTGCCAAGGACAATCCCAGCGGAATGGTACAGAGCCAGAATATTAAATTGCAGATAGGCGGGCTTCAAACTGCAGCTAGAAATGTACAGGATGGCGTGAGCATGCTTCAGACTGCAGAAGGAGGGCTTCAGGAGATCACGAGTATGATTCAGAGAATAAGACAGCTTACACTGCAGGCGGGCAATGGGACGACTACTCCATCGGACAGAAGTGTGATACAAAATGAAATAGATCAGCTGCTGGATGGAATAAGTTCTATGGCGGATCAGACGGAATTCAACGGATTGAAGCTGCTGGGACAAAATGAAGAGGATAAGGTCTTAAGTATGCAAATAGGGGCCAATGCGGGAGAAAGTGCAGACATACCACAGCTGGATTTGACAAATAGTGAACAGAGCGATATATCGGAGTTGTATCTTATCAAAAGTGGTAAGGGTAAAGATGTATTGGATGGTAATGTAGATGATGCTCTTACTGCGATAGACAGTACTTTAAATAAGGTCATTTCTTACAGGAGCAAATATGGTGCACTGGAAAATAAATTTGAATCCAATTATTATAACATGCAGGAGTTAACAGATCGGATGATTGATGCAGACAGCGGTTTAAGTGATGCTGATATAGCGGAAGAAATAGTAGGTTACTCAAAGGAATCTATAATTGTGCAGGCATCCAATGCCATGATTGCACAAGCCAATGAACTTCCGCAGGATGTACTTAAAATACTGGAGAATACCCGAAAATAATTTTTTACAGCGGGGAACTACCTAAATATAGAGTTTATCTATGTTTAAGTAGTTCCCTGATGTTTTTTGCTGAAAACAATGTGAATTTTTATATGAAATAACGCAAATATAACATATCTGTAACATGAATATTGGAAAATAAATAATATACTATGTATTTATGTATGCTATTAATGGCAGAAAAGAAAATATTTTCATAAAAATTGTATTATAATATCGTAATTTCTTGTTTTTGATTAAAATTTATATTAATTAGAAAAAATTTCATATAATTGTAGCATTAACATATAATTTTGTGGTAATATAAGTTATATTGAATGTGATTTTAATCAAAAATAAAATGTGATTAAATATATTTCCTTTTTGGAAAATTTGTAAATGAAAATATATACAATTATATAGAATAATGGAAATGGAGGGATAATAATTGAACATATCTCAGTTGCCTAATGACGAATTAGTGTATACTCTGCTGCAGAAAGGATTGGATGCATCCCAGGCCAGGAGCAGCGCAACAGCCGAAAATATATCCAATATAAATACCAAGGGGTATAAAAGGAAATATGTCACTTTTGAAGAAAATTTAAAAAAAAGTATGGATGATTTGGAACTTAAGACAGATGATGAAAAACACATGAAAATAGACAGTGATTATGGCTCCGTTGAGTTGGAAACAGACAATAGTACCAGCATGCGGGAAGACGGAAATAATGTGGACATAGACAATGAGATGGTAAATCAGTCAGCTAATGCTCTCATGTACAATGCACTTGTAACACAGATAAACAGCAGACTGGCCATGAAGCGGTATGTAATAGATGGAAGATAGGGGTGATAATTGTGATTGAAGCTTTTAATACAATGAGAATAAGTGCCAGCGGACTTTCAGCAGAGAGACTAAGAATGGATACCATAGCTTCCAATATGGCCAATGTAGAGACTACTAGAGGAGCTGATGGACAACCATATAGAAGGAAAGTAGCGGTTTTTCAGGAAAATTTACAGAGTGAATTAAATAAAAATGGACAATATGAAGATATACCCAGAGGTGTTAAAGCTGTGGGAGTAGTTGATGATCCTTCACCATTTAAGAGGGTATATGATCCTACTAATCCAGATGCAGATGCTGATGGTTATGTGTCCATGCCTAACGTAAATATATTAAATGAAATGGCCGACATGATGGTGGCTACCAGATCCTATGAAGCAAATGTAAGTGCCATTGATGCGGAAAAGAGCATGTTTTCGAAAGCTCTGGAAATAGGAAAATAGAAAAGGGGATAAGTACATATGAGAATAAATGAATATGTGCCTGACAGCAGTGTATTTGATTTTAACAAGTCTGTTCAGGACAGCAATCTAAACGGCAATAATACAGTAGTTAATAATCTTAATAACGCCATATCAGAAGATGGCAAAGTAGATGGAAGTACAGATGAAAATGACAGCAGTATATCCGATTTTGCGTCAATGCTGAAAAATGAGCTGGATGAGGTAAATGACCAGCAGGTGCAGGCGGATAACAGCACCAAAGAGCTTATAGAAGGTGACAGAACGGATATACACAATGTAATGCTGGATACGGAACAAGCTAAGATGTCGCTGGAATTGGCGGTGCAAATCAGGAATAAACTTGTAGATGCATACCAGGAATTGAATAGAACACAGTTGTAGAAGGAGTGCTAATGGATGGGTAAGCTATCGCAATTTTTTAAGAATTTAATAGATAAATGGAAAAATTTGAGTAGAAATAAAAAGATAGCTTTTGGAGTCATAGCTGTGGGAATTATAGCGGCGATTATATTTGGAGGAATGTCCTTGGGAAAGAAAAAATATGCAGTGCTTTTTTCAAATATGAATGAAACTGATTCAGCAGCAGTGTATAAAAAACTCCAAGATGATAAAGTAGATGTCAAAGTAGAGGGAAATTCAATTCTGGTACCTAAAGATGAGGTAGACAGTGATAGGATGAAGGTGCTTTCAGAAGTACAGCTCACCAATGGAAGCCAGGGCTTTGAGCTGTTTGATAAAAGTAATTTGGGCACTACAGATGCAGAGATAAAGGTGAACTATCAGAGAGCTCTCCAGGGAGAACTGGAGAGGACTATAAAATCTCTTCCGCAGGTTGAAGATGCCAGGGTGCATCTTGTACTTCCAGATGACACTGAATTTGTAAAAGATACTCAGCCCGGAAGTGCTTCTATAACTTTGAAGCTGAAGTCCGGACAAAAATTGAGCCAGGATCAGGTAAAGGCTTTGGTTGCACTTATATCAGGCGGTGTGAAAAATATACCTAAGGAAAATGTTCAGGTTATAGATGACAAGATGCAGCTTTTGTCCAAGGATCTATATCAAGATGAAGGCACTGGTACTGAAGACAGCACCGTTCCTGCAGAAAAACAGCAGCAGCTTCAGCAGCAGTATGAAAAAGATCTTGAGAAGAGGCTTTTAAGTATGCTGGAAACCGTATATGGCAAAGGTAAGGTTCAGGTGAGAGTAAATGCGGACCTGGATTTTGATGCTGTACAGCAGGACGCCACGACTTACGATCCCAATAGAAGAGCAGTGGTAAGTGAACATACGATAAACAGCACAAATGCCGGGGGTACAAATAATGCAGGTGCCAGCCCCGTGGACAATAATATGAGCAATACCACGACTACTACTGGAAATAATGGAAATTCAACCTACAATGAGGCCACTAGAAATTATGATGTATCCAAATCAGAGCAAAAAACTGTAAAAGCTCCTGGAAGTGTAAGGAGGCTTACAGCTTCTGTGGCATTGGATGGAAATGTAGATGATGCTACTAGGAATTCCATAAGAAATCTTGCAGTTTCTTCCATAGGTTATGATGCAAACAGGGGAGACACCATAAATGTAGAGGGTATACCTTTTGATACCACTGCCCAGGACAATGCGAAGAAAGATATGGATGCCATGGATAAGGCAGAGCAGCTGGCAAAGAGAAACAGGCTGATTGCAATTATAGGCGGTATTGCAGCAGCAGTGATTGCCACTGTAGTTGGAGTTATACTCTGGAGAAGAAAACATGAGGAGGAAGATTTGTTTGATGAGGAAATGGAGCCTCAGGGTATAGATGCAGTTGTAGGAGATGAAACCCAGGTTAAAGAGAAGCCTAAATTTAAACCTGTAGAACTTGAATCGGAAAATGAAGATACTCACGTTGAAAATGAAATAAAGAAATACGCTAAAGATAAGCCTGATCAAGTTGCAGACATAATAAAATCATGGTTAGCAGAAGATGAGAGGTGATAAGAATGGCTAGGGACAATCAAAAATTAACTGGAGTACAGAAGGCTGCCATATTATTTATAACTCTTGGACCAGAAGCAGCTGCAGGTATAATTAAAAGACTGCCGGAAGCCGAGATACAGAAGATAACTTATGAAATAGCCAATATAAGTTCAGTGAAATCGGATCAGAAAAAGGAAATACTTCAGGAATTCGTACAGATGAATAAAGCCAAGGATTATCTATTGGAAGGCGGCATAGAGTATGCCAGAAATCTTTTGTCAAAGGCCCTTGGAACTCAGAGGGCAGTTGAAATACTGGATAAAGTTACAGAGGCGACGCAGCAGTTCAGACCCTTTGCCATAGCTAGGAAGGCAGATGCTCACCAGCTTTTGAATATAATATCAGATGAGCACCCGCAGACCATAGCGCTTATACTCTGTTATCTTCAGCCTGACAAAGCCGGGCAGATACTTTCAGCACTTCCTGAAAATGTTCAGGCTGAGGTATCCTATAGAATTGCTACAATGAGCACTACTTCCCACAGGGTTGTAAAAGAAATAGAAAAAGTACTTGATGACAAATTATCTTCCGTAGTTAAGTCTGATATGAGAGTAATTGGTGGTGTCCAGACCATTGTGGATATATTGAATCAGGTGGACAGGGCTACGGAGAAAAATATTACAGAGGGATTGGAGAAGGAAGATGCAGAACTGGCAGAAAAAGTCAAAGAGTCCATGTTCGTATTCGAGGATATTGTCACTCTGGATGATGTATCCATTCAGAGGGTACTCAGAGAGGTGGACTCAAAGGATCTTTCACTTGCACTTAAAGGATGCTCTGAAGAGGTGGCTGAGTGTATTTTCAGGAACCAGTCCAAGAGGGCTTCCGCAGCACTGAAGGAAGATATAGAATTCCTGGGACCTGTAAGACTTATGGATGTGGAAAAGGCCCAGCAGGGTATTGTGAATATTATAAGAAGGTTGGATGAAGCCGGAGAAATAGTTATGGCGAGAGGTGGAGAAGATGCGATCATCATATAAGATTATAAAAGGTGACAGCATAAATAAAGATGGTACTCACGATATAGTTACGGTATTTAAAAAACAACCTCCTCCTAAAAGGAAGAACAATGTCGATTCACCTGAAGGTAATTATGACAGTCTGATACAAACCATGTTGAAAGGTGCGGCCGAAGAAAGAGAGAAAATACTTTCTAAAGCCAGTGTTGAAGCTGAGGAAATCAAAAAAAAGGCCTATGATGCTGCCAGTAAAAAGGGATATGAGGACGGCAGAAAAAGGGGGCAGGAGAAAGGCTTCAAAAGTGCTTATGATGAAGGATATGTGAAAAATATAGAAAAGGCTAAAATTGAAGGCGAAGATATAAGAAAGAAGGCAGATGCTGTCTTAAAAGCTGCTGTAGAGGAAAAAAACAGATATTTGACGGAAAAAGAAGAGGAAATCAAAAAATTTGTAATAAATACTGTGGAGAATATTTTAAAAGAAGAGATTAAAAACAAGGACAGTTTGAATCAGATGGTGTTTAATGCACTTTCACAGGTTAAGAATTCTAAAACTTTCATCATAAAGAGCAGAGAGAAATACTGCTGTGAATTTAAGAAGCAGGTTGATCTGTGGAGAGAGCAACTGCCTTTTAAGGGGGATATATTCATAATACCGGATGAGTCTCTGGAAGAGGGCAGTGTAGTTATAGAAAGAGATAATGGGAAAATTGTGCTGTCCGTGGACATAGCTGTGAAGAAATTGAGGAAAATATTTGAGGGCGTCAATTAGCAGATTTTTTGCCATAAGGGTGATGATTTAGTGATAAATTTAAACTTTCAGGAATTGAATAGAAAAATAAGCGAGGCCAATTTTTCCTACCAGGAGGGAACTGTAAAAAAAGTAATAGGACTTACTATAGAGGTTCAGGGAATAAAGGCCTTCATAGGAGAAGTATGTACTATATATAATGAAGAAAATCATAAAATTGTATGCGAAGTTGTGGGCTTTAAAGAAGATGACATAATACTCATGCCCCTGGGGGAGCTTACTGGAATTTCCACAGGATGCAGAGTGGTTCCTGAAAGAAGGCATCTAAATGTTGAATGTTCAGAGGAACTTTTCGGAAAAGTTTTGGACGGACTTGGCAATCCTCTTCAGGGAGATCCGTTGAAATCCGGCAGTTTCTACGAACTGGATGCGGAACCGCCGGATCCGCTGAAGCGGAGAAGAATCAGCAGTGCCATTTCTACAGGTATACGTGCCATAGATGGTTTTTTGACCTGCGGAGAAGGTCAGAGAATTGGTATATTTGCAGGAAGTGGGGTCGGTAAAAGTACAACTCTTGGCATGATTGCAAGATATGCTGAAGCAGATGTGAATGTAATAGCACTTATAGGTGAGAGAGGAAGAGAAGTAAGGGATTTTATAGAAAAGGACCTTGGGGAAAGTGGATTGAAAAAATCCGTCATAGTATGTGCAACTTCTGATAAGCCTGCACTTGTCAGGCTGAAAGGAGCTTTTACCGCAACTGCCATTGCAGAGTATTTCAGGGATAAGGGAAAAAAAGTGATACTCATGATGGATTCTGTAACCAGGTTCGCCATGGCACAGAGAGAAATAGGACTAGCTGTTGGAGAACCTCCTGCTACAAAGGGGTATACTCCTTCAGTATTTGCAAAGCTCCCAAGGCTTATGGAGAGAGCGGGAATGTCAGATAAAGGATCTATAACTGCATTTTATACTGTTCTGGTGGATGGTGACGATCTGAATGAGCCCATTGCAGATGCGGTCAGAAGTATATTGGATGGACATATAGTGCTGTCAAGGACTCTTGCCAATAAAAATCATTATCCTGCTATAGACATACTTGCCAGCATAAGCAGGCTCATGCCTGAAGTAACCACCGAGGAGCACAGGAAAAGTGCATCTTTTGCAAGAGATATGTTATCTACATACAGGAATTCAGAAGATCTTATAAATATAGGTGCCTATGTGAAGGGCAACAACAAGAAGGTTGATACGGCCATAAGATATTATGATGATATAGTTGATTATTTGAAGCAGAAAATGGATGAACACTCTACTTTAGAGGAAAGTGTAGACAGATTGAAGAACATGTTTGACTAAAATCAGGGAGGAAAAGCCAATGAAGTACAATTTTAAACTGCAGAAACTCTTGGATATGAGAATTGATAGAGAAGATAAAAGTAAAATAGAATTTCAAAAGGCTCAAAGTGAAAAGCTGAAGGTAAAAGAGAAGCTTACCCAGATGGAGGAAAAATATAATGAGTATAAAAACAGACCTCTCCCCACATCAGCCATAGAGCAGAAGATAACGCATATCTATATAAATGCCCTGGACTATAACATAAATGAAACCTCCCAGGAACTCAGCAAAAAAGAAAAGATTGTAGAGGGAAAAAGGGAAGAGCTGAAGCAGAGACAGATTGACAGAAAAACTGTGGAAACATTAAAGGACAAGGGATACAGAAACTTCGTCAAGGAACAGAATAGAATAGAGCAGAAGTTGAACGATGAATTTGCCCTCTATGGATTTATTAGAAATTTAGGTACAAGGTAATGATTTGATTAAAGATTGTTATTTTGGAGTACATATATGCTGGAAAGGAGGTGAATACAAAGTGGCTAACATAAATGCTGCAGCATCTGTAAATGCCGCGGATGTTCTAAACAACACAGCATCAAATGTTTCCGGAGACAGGACAAATGTGAAAAATTCCGGTGATTTCAAAAATACATTAAAAGATGCCTTTAAGGATGTCTCAAAATCCGATAATTCAAATGAAAATGTAAAAGCAAGTAGAACATCAGAAGACAGTGTTACAGTTAATGACAGCAGCAAAGATCAAAATTTAGATGAAAAACTGAAAGGGCAGCTGGAAAAGGCAGGTTTCAGTCAGGAGGAAATAGAGAAAATAGAAGATGAAATTAAGCAGGAAGATGTAGATCCCAAAAATTTGTCTTATATACTCAATATGTTGTTTTCCTATAATGGTAATTTGAATGACAGTGAACTGATGGATAAAATAAGTGATCTTCTAAGTGACAACATAAGCAGTGATATTTTGAAAAACCTTCAGGCTATAATATCGGACAATACAGCTGGGAGCAAAAATATCATAGATAAAATAGTGGAAAAAAATATAGACGGACTTGCAGATATTCTGCAGAAACTTGGAATCAGCGGGGAGTTCAGTGAAAAATTGGAAGCAGGTATTTTATCCAAAGTATCCCAGGGAGCAAATCTGGAGCAGAACATATACAACAAGATAAAAAGCGAGATAAATTCTGCCCTGGCTGCACAGATGCGCACAGATACTACAGGAGAGAGCTTAAATGCCGGTTTGGCCGGAACTAGGATGCAGGATATTATCCAGAATGGACAGTCAAATATGGACAATAGTACGGTATCTTCTCAAAATGACCAGTTGAGTACGAATAATAACCTGATATCTTCTAAAGACGGAAACGTGTCCCAGAATAATTCTGATAAATCCAGTGACAAGGGCAGTGGAAATCTCACCGGCAGTGGAGATGAAATATTGAAGAAAATAATAGAAGGCGGAGATGGAGACAAGATCTCCAAAGCTGCCAATTTTATGACACAATTCTCAAACATAAACGGAGACAACACTGTAGAAAATCTGAAAAATCTGGTCATAAACAAAAATTCCTTTACTTCTGATATCATAAAAACTTTAAAATACATGGATCTCAACAATGTGAAGCAGCTGACAGTAAAGGTAAATCCCAGGGAACTGGGGGAAATCACCATAAATCTGGTTATGGAAGCTGGCAAAATGAAAGCAGCTATCACAGCCTCCAATCAGGATACCTACAATCTTTTGAATTACAATCTACAGGATTTATCAAACAAAATTCAGGGCAATGATATAAGAGTTCAAAGCTTTTCCCTGAATCTTTACAACGAGGACACTACCTATTTCAGGGATGAAAGCAGAAAAGGACAGCAGAACAAGGGAAACGGCAGTGGAAAGAATATGACCGTTGACAGTATATCCGGGGAAGAAGCCCCCCAGGAGGACTATTATGAGGAAAACAATGTAAATATACTGGCTTAATTTGGAGAGGAGGTAATTGTTATGGCTATATCGGTTGATAATAGCTTGAATCGAAATTATAATATGGCTGCTGCAGCTGCAGATCAGAATGCTGTAAATACAAATGAAACAACTGATTCATCCAGTGACGATGACACTACCATCGGTGATTTTTACAGTGATCCTACCAGAACTGAAAGGGGAACTAAAATAGTAAAGGCCAATGGTGACATAGATAAGAACATGTTCCTTAAAATACTGGCAGCGGAACTTTCAAATCAGGATCCTACAAGCAGCGATTCCCAGAGCGGAACGGAGTATGTCAGCCAGCTGGCACAGTTTTCATCTCTGGAGCAGATGACCAATTTAAACAGCAGCAATAAATTGAATTCAGCCAATTCACTTGTGAATAAATATGTCACCTTCAGCGATCTGGATTCCAATGGAAGCAATTATAACGGCCAGGTGGTGGGAGTCCTAAAAAATGGCGATGACATAACACTGAACACACTTATAGGCCAGGATGCGGACGGCAATGGCATATACAAGGATTTTGACATAGACGATGTGATTAGAATCGATGATCTGGGAGATGCTTTTGATCCAACTACGAATAATATGATGCTTTTAAATGCAACCTCACTTATAGGCAAAAAAGTTGATATAGATGAAAAAGATGAAGATGGAAATGACTACAGCGGTGTAGTCCAGTCCGTATCCAGGGGAACCGGCGGAATAATTATAAAGGTGCAAATTGGGGACAATGAAACCAAGGACTTTTATTTTGATCAGGTTTCCAGGGTAGAGAATTCATAAAGTGCAGGTGTGATGAAACCATGGGATATAGAGTCGTAAATGGCAAGCTGCATTTTACACAGGATATAGCTGCAGCATACGGCATTCAAGACAGTACGAATAATGTGGAGAACAGCCGCCAGAGGGAAATATCCTTCAAGGATACCTTGAAGACTGAGATAGACAAGGCCAATAGTTTTACTATATCAAATCATGCTGCAGAGAGGCTTAAAAGCAGGAACATAGTGTTAAGTGAAAAGGACATGAAAAACATAAACTCCGCCATAAATAGGGCGGATGACAGAGGATGCAGGGAATCCGCACTTCTCTACAAGGATACGGTGCTCATCACTTCCATAAAAAACAGGACTGTGATTACGGCACTGAACAAGAATGCGGACAATGACAGCGTATTTACCAACATAGACAGCATGGTGATAGTGTAATTATTTCAAATATAATTGATTTTCGGTGAAACCGAAAATCCTCATTAATTGTCAATTGTCAATTGTTAATTGTTAATTGTTAATTGTGAATTCAAAAAAAGCTGGCCGGACCACAAGGTGGAAGCCAGGTTCTGCGGAATGAAAGAAACAGGACAAGAAAAATATCAAATACAATTGATTTTCGGCAGCTGCCGAAAATCCTTGTGAATTGTAAATTGTGAATTTAAAAAAATTGGAGGGAAATATATGTTACCATCATTGTACTCGGGAATAAGCGGCCTCAGGGCCAACCAGCAGAAATTGAACGTAGTTGCAAACAACATAGCAAACTCCACCACCACGGGATTCAAATCCCAGAGCATGAACTTTCAGGACACCATAAGCCAGACACTTTCGGATCCAAGTGCCCCCAGCAACAGCATAGGCGGTGTCAACGGAAAGCAGAGCGGCCTTGGAGTGAAGGTGGCAGGTATAAGCACGGATTTTACAACAGGAAGCGTAGGAACCACCAACAGAACTCTGGACTTCATGGTAGACGGACCTGGATATTTTGTAGTGGGAACCGGTGCTTTGGGGGATGACTCTGGTAATACTGGAATAAAAATTACAAATGATATATTGGGACAAGGAACTGCCCCCACTAATGAAATAGAACCATCTTATACGAGAGACGGTGCATTCTTCCTGGATACCCAGGGAAATCTTCTCACTGTGGACGGTCATAGGGTTATGGGATATGAGCTGAAAGGTAAAAATGAAAAAGATACTGCTCAAGATGCTACTATACATTATTCTTCTAATCCAGATGAACAGAACAAAATAGATTTTGTAGATGCCAATTCAAAAGATGGTGTAGAAGCAATTACAGGACAATTAGTACCACTTTCTATTCCAAATAGTATAACAGTTGATGGCAAGGAGGTAAAAGTAAAATCTTTTTCAGTGTCAAAGGACGGTTACATAACTGCACAGCTGGCGGATGGAAAAACTGCTGCCATTGGGCAGATAGCCATGGTATCCTTCCAGAATGAGGGGGGTCTTGTAAAGGAGGGCGGAAATCTCTACACTGTATCTGCAAACTCAGGACAGCCTATAGTGAGAAGCGGAAAAGGCGATACTACAGACGACAACAGCGGCAGCTACGGAAACATGATTCAGGGCGCCCTGGAGATGTCCAATGTGGACCTGGCACAGCAGTTCACGGACATGATAATAGCTACAAGGGCCTTTCAGGCAAACGGCAAGATAATAACCACAGACGACGAGATACTCCAGGATCTGGTCAACCTGAAGAGATAGCCTATTTCGAATATCAAAGTTCAGATATAAAATATCAGATATGGTTGATTTTCGGCATCTGCCGAAAATCTCCCTTGATTATAAGTTTGTACATTGTCAATTGTGCATTGTAATGTAAAAAGAGTATTACATATTTATGAATCCATAACAAATTATAGAAATCATCCCGGGTTATTCTGGCAAATTCATTATTGTATCTTGTGCCCGATGATGGTAAAATTCTAACAGAACCAGCACGAGGCAGGGCAAATATCAAAGTTCAGATATCAAATATTGTTGATTTTCGGTGCAGCCGAAAATCCTCATCAATTGTGCATTGAAATGTGAACTGTGAATTGAATAAGGAGGTTTCTATGATAAAACTTACGGGATTAAATGACAGGGAATTTGTTATAAATGCAGATCATATAGAAAAATTGACGGAAACTCCCCAGAGTGTGATAACTCTTACAAACGGGAACAAATATGTGGTGAAGGAATCCAATGATGAGATAATAAGAAAGGTTATAGAGTACAAGAGAAAAATATACAGGGGAGATTTTAAATAGTGTTTCAATAGCTTATACATAATATTTTGAAAGGAGAGAGTGTGATGGAAAATGGAGTGGAAAAAAAGAGTGGAATAAACTTCAAGATAGTTTTGATAACTCTTTTGTTTTTGGCTGCTATAGGTGCAGGAGCTTATTTTGGATACAACAAGTTTTTAAAGGGCAGCAGCAAAAGTCCAAATGTAGTTGCACAGAACAACAGCTCATCGGTTCAAACCCAGCAGACATCCAGCCAGGGAAACAGCAGCAGTTCAAGTTATCTGCAGCAGGTTGTGTCCAAATATACTTTTGACTTAGGTGATTTTACAGTAAATCTGGCAGATGAGGGTGGGAAAAACTACTTGAAAATAAGTGCATATCTCGGATATGACGATAAAAAGTTGAATGAAGAGCTTACAGACAAGAAGCCTATGATAAGGGATGCTGTCATAGACATTCTGAGGACCAAAAAGGTGTCCGACATAAATCCAAAGTATATGGACAATATAAAAATGCAGATTATCCAGAAAATAAATCCCATGCTGGAAAATGGAAGATTGAATAATGTATATTTTGACGATATACTCACCCAGTAAAAGTATATGATTTGGCAGTTTTGTATAAATCCCATTGGAAAGGTTGAAATTTAAATGGACTTACAATTTTGGTGGATGCTGTTTAAAGTGATTTTGTCACTGCTCTTTATAGTTTTCCTCATATATATTTTTGCCAGGTACGGAGGACAAAAATTCAAGAGTATTCAGGGCAGCAGATATATAAATATACTTGAGAGAACTCAGCTTTCCAAAGAAAATAGCTTGTTTGTAATAAAAATCGGTGAAAAAGGATATGTGATTTCGTCTTCAAATGGAAAAGTTGAAATAATCTGTGAGCTGCCGGAGAAAGAATTGTCAAAAGTTGAAAGTATGAAAAATGTCTACGAATATAAAAATTTAGGGGATTTATATAGGAAAACCGGCCTGCAGGATTTGGTGAACAAAGTCGGCCGCAGTATTTCAGCTAAAAAACTTAAAGTGAAAAAGGAAGATAGAGATGAGCGTTAAGCACAGCAAAAGCATTATAGTTATTTCATTTTTAATATTTGTTTTTATTGTTCTGGCAGGTTTTAGAGCACATGCAGCCCCTACTGATTTCCCAATACCAAATGTGAATGTTTCTGTAGACAATGCTTCCACGCCCCAGCAGTATGTGGGCAGTATAAAACTGCTTATAGTGCTTACCATTTTGACACTGCTTCCTTCATTTGTAATGATGATGACAAGCTTTGTGAGAATAATAGTTGTATTTGGATTCTTGAGAAGTGCCATGGGAACACAGCAGTCTCCTCCAAATCAGGTATTGATAGGACTTGCGCTTTTTATGACGGTATTTATAATGCTTCCCGTTTATGGGAAAATAAATTCTACAGCCATACAGCCTTACCTGAGCAATAAAATAACACAGGAACAGGCTATAGAAACGGGGGCAAAACCACTGAGGGAATTTATGCTGAGGCAGACAAGACAAAAGGATCTGAAACTTTTTGTGGACAATGCCAAGCTCAATTATAAGGTTACGAAAGACAATGCACCTCTTTATGTGGTGATTCCAGCTTATATGATAAGTGAGCTGAAAACCGCTTTCCAAATAGGTTTTCTGCTGTACATACCGTTTATGATAATAGATCTGGTGGTATCAAGTGTGCTCATGTCAATGGGGATGTTCATGCTTCCTCCTGTTATGATATCACTGCCTTTTAAACTGCTTTTGTTTGTCATGGTAGATGGCTGGTATCTGCTGGTGAAATCTTTGATTATAAGTTTTTCGTGAGGTGAATTTGAATGAGTGAAAATATGGTAGTGGGTATCATAAAAGATGCAATACAGACGGGACTTTTGATTTCAGCTCCAATTTTAATAGTTTCAGTACTGGTGGGACTTATAATAAGTATATTTCAGGCTACTACACAGATACAGGAACAGACACTTACCTTTGTGCCTAAACTTATTGCCATTGCCATAGTGGGACTTTTTACCGGAGTTTGGATGCTCCACCAGATGGTTAGTTTTACTGAAAGAATTTTTACATACATAGCACATATAACCCAGTGATCAGTTAATAGTTAAGAGTGTATAGTTTATAGTTACGGAGTGGATTAGTTTGATAAATACACTGTATTTTACGGCTTTAGTACTTGTTAGTATTAGAATGTTCTGTTTCTTCATGATGGTTCCCATATTTTTTCCCAATGGTACTCCCAATACGGTTAAAGTGGGATTGACACTGGTTATGGCATACATACTTTTACCGGGTATAGATTATTCTACTGTGAATAACATAAACAGTACTATTCCGTTTATATACAATTGTATAAATGAAGCCGCGGCAGGCCTCACCCTGGGTTTTATGGTGAGCTTGTGTTTTACGGCATTTAGAATTGCCGGCAGTTACATGGATTTACAGGTGGGACTTTCCATGATGAGTATGTTTGATCCCAATTCCGAAAGTACCTCCACTCTTCTGGAACGTCTTATGTACTGGCTCGGTATGGTGGTTTTTCTGGCAGTGGATGGCCATCATATGCTTATAAAATCCCTGCTGGAAAGTTTCAGCACCATAAAACTTGGAAGTTTTTTATTGACACAGGGATCCATCAATATTGTAATAAAAGCTTTCATAACATATTTTTCCATAGCAGTGAAAATAGCAGTTCCCATACTCATCATAATGCTGGTGGTTAATTTGACTATGGCTCTCATAGCAAGGACTGTACCGCAGCTTAACATAATGATACTGGGGCTCCCAATACAGATATTAGTCGGCATGGCTTCCTTTTGCTTTGCACTCCCTATATTTTTGAATATTATGGAAAAGACTTTTTATGCCATACCGGATTCCATAAGGGGATTTTATCATACTCTGCCGCTGCTTATAATATTTGCCTCCGATGACAAGACGGAGGAAGCCACTCCCAGAAAGAAAAGTGATGCAAGAAAAAAGGGACAGGTTGCTAAAAGTAAGGAAGTGGCTCTAGCACTGACTCTTTTAGCTTCCACGATAGCTATACTTGTCTTTGGAGGATATATAGGTTCCCAGATGAAAGATACCATGGTGGCATTTTTAAATAATTATCTGTTGACTTCCTTAAATTATGGAAGTGTCCAGAAAATAGCTTTTATAACTGTATGGAGACTGGCACTTATATTTTTACCCATAGCTCTGCCAATATTACTCATGGGAGTTTTGGCAAATTTACTGCAGACCAGGGGGCTTGTGACGGCCCAGACGCTGAAACCTGATTTCTCGAAATTGAATCCCATAAATGGGTTTAAGAGAATGTTCTCCATGAGAGCTGTAATGGAACTTTTTAAGGATACCCTGGTAATTGTAATAGTTGGAATTATAGGATATAAATTTATAAAAGACAATTACATGTATATAATGACACTGAGCAGTTTGAATTTTGAGAGCGTGATCAAGGCACTGTCAAAACTTACTGTGAACATATTTTTTAGGATAACTATAATAATGCTTGCCATAGCTATTATAGATTACATATTTCAAAATTTTCAGTACAACAAGGATCTTAAGATGTCAAAACAGGAGGTAAAAGAGGAGTACAAGCAGGATGAAGGAGATCCCCAGATTAAGAGCAAGATAAAACAAAAACAGAGAGAAATAGGCATGAGAAGAATGATGCAGGAAGTTCCAAAGGCAACAGTTGTAGTTACGAATCCTACCCATGTAGCAGTGGCCCTCAAATATGAAGACGGCAAAAACAGTGCTCCGGTGGTAGTGGCAAAAGGGCTGGATGCAGTGGCTTTTAGAATAAAAAAGATGGCTGTGGAAAATGATGTGCCTGTGATCGAAAACCGTCCTCTTGCAAGGCTCCTATATGATGAAGTGGATATTGACAGGGAAATTCCTGTAGAAATGTACCAGGCAGTAGCGGAGATATTGGCACTGGTTTACAAGATGAGGTGATATTTTGGAAAGAAGCAGAAACAGGTTTAAACTGAAAGACAATGTGGATATACTCATGGCACTTTTGATCGTAATGGTAGTCTTTATGATCATAATTCCACTTCCGGCAAAATTACTGGATATATTCATTGCATTTAATATAACGCTGTCCATAGTTATAATACTTTTGACTATGTTTACTACGGAAGTACTTCAATTTTCAGTATTTCCCACATTGCTTTTGATAACTACACTTTTCAGACTGGCACTGAATATTTCTTCTGTAAGGCTGATACTCAGGGATGCCTATGCAGGGGAAGTTATAAATTCTTTCGGAGAGTTTGTAGTTGGCGGAAGTTATATAGTTGGAGTAATAATATTTTTGATAATCATCATCATACAGTTTATTGTAATAACCAATGGTGCCAACAGAGTGGCAGAGGTATCTGCCAGATTCACGCTGGATGCAATGCCTGGAAAACAGATGAGTATTGATGCGGATTTGAATTCAGGTTTGATAGACGAAAAGGGAGCCAGAGACAAGAGAGCAAAACTTCAAAGGGAGGCGGACTTCTATGGAGCCATGGATGGAGCTTCTAAATTTGTAAAAGGAGATGCCATAGCTGCTCTGGTAATTGTAGTTATAAATATAATAGCTGGTATAATCACAGGTATAGTTGTGAAGGGCATGGATGCCTCCCAGGCTGCCCAGACTTATACTAAGCTGACCATAGGAGATGGACTCGTGTCTCAGATTCCGGCACTTCTCATTTCTACAGCTTCAGGTATACTTGTAACCCGTTCTGGAAGTGATGAGGATTTTGGAACCATGGCTGTAAAGCAGCTGCTTAGTTTTCCCAAAGTAATAGCCATAGCCGGTGCCGTACTGCTTTTCCTTTCCATGATACCCGGTCTTCCACATATGGCATTTTTAATACTTGCAGCAGCTTGTATTATAGCAGCCTACCTGCTGCACAAAGATGAAAAGCAGCAGCTCGTACAACAGGAGGCAATGCAGAGTCAGGAAATGACTGAAATAGAAAATAAGGAACCGGAAAATGTTATGAATCTAATATCCGTGGAACCTATGGAGATAGAGATAGGCTACGGGCTGATACCACTGGCTGACGAAAGCTCGGGAGGTGATCTTCTCCAGAGAATAACTTCAGTTAGAAGGCAGTGTGCAATTGAAATGGGAATAGTAGTACAGCCAATTAGAATCAGGGATAATCTGCAGCTTAAGACAAATGATTATGTGATAAAGATAAGGGGTACTGTAGTAGCTAAAGGTGAGCTCATGCCAAATATGCTGTTGTGCATGGATCCCACTAATTCAAACAGTGATATCCAGGGCATAAGTACTACTGAACCTTCCTTTGGACTTCCAGCTATCTGGATAAACAAGGATCAGAGGGAAGAGGCTGAAATAAAAGGACTGACTGTAGTGGATCCTACTACGGTACTGGTGACGCACCTTACGGAAACCATCAAGAATCATTCTTATGAACTCATGGGAAGGCAGGAAGTTAAACTCATACTGGATTCCGTTAAGGAAAAATATCCTACTGTAGTTGAAGAACTCATACCGGATCTGCTGACCATAGGAGAAGTTCAAAAAGTGCTGCAGAATCTTTTGAGAGAGAGAGTATCTATAAAGGATATGGTTACCATTCTGGAATCCCTTGCGGATAATTCCAGAAATACAAAGGACATAGAGCTTTTAACGGAATATGTACGCTTTGCACTGGGAAGAAGCATATGTAATTCACTTATAGATGATAAGGGGGCAATTTCTGTAATTACATTGTCCCAGGATCTGGAGAAATTGATAGGAAGCAATATTCAAAAGTCCATGCAGGGATCTTTTCCTGCGGTGGATCCGGATACTACAAGCAGGATATTGAAATCCCTCAGAAAAATGCTGGATTCAGTTTATTTTTATGAAAATCAACCTGTAGTTTTGGTTTCGCCTAAAATAAGGGCACCTTTTAGAAGATTAATTGAGATGGTATTTCCAGCAGTGAACGTACTGTCATTGAATGAAATACCAAATGATGTGGAGATAAAGACTGAAGGGGTGGTTTCAATATAATGATTGTTAAAAAATATAAGGCCAACAGCATGAATGAAGCTATTACCAGGATTAAATATGAGCTGGGCAGCGAGGCTGTTATAATAAGTCAGAGAAAGATAAGGAAAAAAGGCATATTGGGATTTTTCTCCAAAAAAATTTTAGAAGTAACTGCTGCTGTGGACAATAGAAAAAAAGAAGATAATATGAATTACGGTATTAAAACCATAAAGAGAATATTGAATAATGGAATAAGAAATGAAGAATCTGAAAATAGCAGTTTGAAACAGAACTCCAGCATGACAGGAGGTGTCTATGAAGACAGTATAGTAGAAAAAAATAATGATGCACTGGTAAAAGAAGTGCATCAGATGAAGGGCATGCTGGATAAAATGATGAATAACCCTTATGGAAATATCGGCAAAAGTGAACTTCAGGTAAAACTTGAAAACAGTGATTTAAATGAAAATGTAATAAAGAAGATATTGAGCAGCATAAATATTATGGAAGATGATAGAAAAGATGAGGAAAAATTAAAAGAAGTAGTACAGAATATGATAAAAGTGGATAGTGGAAAGCTTTCCCGTGCAGTGGTGTTAATAGGACCTACTGGTGTTGGAAAGACCACCACTATTGCTAAACTTGCAGGCAGAATGGCCCTTATTGAAAAGAAGAAAATTGGACTTATAACAATAGATACGTACAGAATAGGGGCTGTGGAACAGCTTAGAACTTATGCGGATATAATGAATATACCCTTCAAAGTAGTACTTACCATGAAGGATATGGAGAAAGCCATCGAAGACATGGGAGACTGCGATGCTATTTTAATAGATACTACGGGAAGAAACAGCAAAAATAAAATGCAGATATCGGAGCTGAGGGCATTTATAGATAAAGTCAAAACAGATAATATACATTTAGTGATAAGCTGTACTACTAAAAACAGGGACATAGATGCCATAGTGAGCGGCTATAGACAATTGAAATATAATTATGTAATAATCACAAAATTGGATGAAACTTGTACTTATGGCTCAATATTAAATATTCTGCAGTCTGCTAAAAAGCCTATAAGTTTTGTAACTACAGGCCAGAATGTACCTGAGGATATAAAATCTATGAGTTCTGAAGAATTGACGAAGTTGGTATTGGGAGAGGATATCATATGCTAGACCAGGCTGAAAAATTGAGGAGACTGGCTTCAAAAGGCAAAGAGGTAAAAAAAGATTTTTCCCAGTGTGCTGCAAAACCTACAATAATAACAGTTACCTCCGGTAAAGGAGGAGTGGGTAAAAGTAATTTTGTGGTTAATACAGCCATAGCACTGCAGAAGATGAAAAAAAAAGTTCTTATACTGGATGCAGATATGGGCATGGGAAATGATCATGTGCTTATGGGATTTTTACCGAGATACAGTGTGTATGATGTGATCTTTGGAAATAAGAAAATAGATGAAATTATTGTAACAGGGCCCTTTGGAGTGAAATTGCTTCCCGGAGGAACGGGAATATCAAAGATTGAGGAGATAACAAAATCACAGAGAGAGAATTTTATAGAGAAGTTGTCTTTATTAGGTGATTTGGATTATATAATACTGGATACAGGAGCAGGTATAAACAGAGATGTGCTTGGGTTTATCGCTTGCTGCGAAGAGGTTATTGTGATTACTACACCGGAACCTACATCTCTTACGGATGCATATAGCCTGGTTAAAGCTGTAGATCATTTTAAATTGAAGAGTTCAGTAAAAATCGTTATAAATAAGGTCATGAACATTGAAGAGGGCAAAAAAACCTTTAATAAATTTAACAGTGTAGTGAACAAGTTTCTAAATATTTATACTGAATATCTTGGAAGCATGTCAGAGGATAAAAGGCTTATACAGGCAGTTAGGCAGCAAACTCCATTTTTGATAAGCTATCCTAATTCGAAGATTTCCAGAGAGGTGAATTTTATAGCAAATAGGCTGAGTGGAGTTAAAACAGATGACGGGGGAAAGGGTATCCAGGACTTATTTAAGAGAATTTTTGATATTTTTTCGTAGAAAGAAGGGATAAAGTGAAATGCAATATTGAATTTACAGTGAACAGCAGGATTGAAATAGAGATAGGCGGCGAAGTCTATAAGAGCAATATTCAGGACCTTTCGGACGATTGTATAGGCATAAATATACCCGTAAACAACCATAGATATATAGCTTTAAAAAAGGGTGACAAGATAGCTGCAGTATATTATTCGGGGAAAAACATATATAGCTTTCATACAGTAGTTGTAGGACGAAAAATAGAAAAAATACTTATAATAATGATAAAAAAGCCTACTGAAGTAGAGGTTGTACAGAGAAGAAATTTTGTCAGGGTTCCAATAATTTTTGATGTACTCTGCGCCATGGTACCTGTGAGAAAGGATCTACATAATCTAGATGATCAGGTAAGGGTGTTTAATGCTTATTCTGTAGATATGAGCGGCGGAGGAATGAAAGTAGTTGTAAATGACAAATTGGAATATAAATTGCAAATTGACGATATTATTATGGTAACCATTCCCATGGAAAACGACAGTTTAACTGTAAAGGGGAAAATAGTCAGAATTGACCGAAATAAGGATAATTCAAAATTAATACTTGGGCTGGCTTTTACAGACCTGGATAAAATGAGCAGGGAGAGGATCATAAGATTATTGTTTCAGATAATGCGGGAACATATAAAAAAAGGAGCAAAGGAGGATTAAAATATGGCTTTGGCGAATGAGTTAAATGTAAAAGAAGAGTTAGTAAAAAAATATCTTCCTCTGGTAAAATATATTGCCTCTAGAGTTATAATAGGGAAAAACAAGTATATAGAGTATGAGGATTTAGTGAGTTACGGGATGCTGGGGCTGATGGATGCGATAAACAAATTTGATAAGGATAGGGGCATGAAATTCTCTACCTATGCCTCTATAAGAATAAAGGGCTCCATGATAGATGAATTGAGAAGAAACAGTCCCATTTCCAAAGGATCCATGGACAAGCTTAATAGGTACAATGGGGCGGTGGAATCTCTTCAAAAGGAACTTGGGAGAGAACCTAAGAGTATTGAAATAGCCGATAGACTCAATATATCTCTTAAGGAAATGATGGAAATTGAAAATTATATAAATTATATATCCATAGTGTCTCTGGAGGATTTGATATTTTCAGAGGAAGATGATATTCCGCTTATGGGAACTGTAGAGGATCCTAAAAGTCCAAGCCCTGAAAGAAGTCTGGAGGAAAAAGAAAAATTAGAATATTTAGCCAAAGCTTTAGAACTTTTAAATGAGAAAGACAATTTAGTTCTCACCTTGTATTATTATGAGGGGCTTACATTAAAGGAGATAGGTCATATTTTAAATGTATCGGAATCACGGGTATGTCAGCTTCACGGCAGGGCTATCATGCATTTGAGAAGGGCTATGGTAAAATTAAAATATATGTATAATTAATTGCAGACTTTGATTTTGATAGAAAGGAAATTTTTATGACTTCGATTATATTGATTGCAGTTGGAATAATTCTGATAGCTTTGAATTTAAATGCGGTGTTAAGGGAAAAAAAATCTTTTAGGGGACAGCTGGATATGAGGCAGAATGATATGGAGGATTATAAGATAGAAATTGGAAAAATAAGAAAAGAATTTGCAGAAACAGTATTTGAACTCCAAAAAGAAATCAAGAGCCTGAAAGAGGAAAATAAAAATAATATGGATAAGATGATATTATACGATAGAGCGGGTAACAAAGTGATTGGTGACTCCAGTCCTAAAAAGCACCATCAAGCGACTGAGGTTAAAGCTGAGCCCAAAAAGCACGAAACAAAAGGTGTAAACAATGTTAAGATCGATGAGGTGAGAAATTTACTTCATAAAGACATGTCGATAGATGAAATATCCAAGAAAACAGGTATTGGCAAGGGGGAGGTTCTATTAATAAAAGAATTGTACATAAAATGAAGGAAGTTTTTGATTTTCTCAGTGATAGAAAACTGCTGATAGGTGTGGGAATAGGAATTTTACTAGCTACTTTTATTATGAGTGGAGTTAAAATACAATATCAAATGAGTAAAAGTCAGATTGAAGATAAGGCCAGATCCATGGGAATGCAGTATCCTGATGAAATGAAGGTAATTAACAGCGGAGGTGAAAATAAATGATAAGAAGTTTTTATACGGCGGTGTCTGGAATGATAACTCAGGAGGCAAAACAGGACGTTATAACAAATAATTTGGCCAATGTGAATACTGTGGGATTTAAGGGAGATACGCTGGAGGTGAAACCATTTAATGATGTGCTCTTGCAGAATTATGACAAGGTAGTGGCAGGCAGAAATGTGAGAAATGTCATAGGAGGTATAAGTCTGGGAAGTGGAATAGATTCGGTTAATACTGGATTTACCCAGGGAACTATACAGTCTACTGGTATATCTACGGACTTTGCCATAGACGGAAGGGGTTTTTTTACGGTCAGGAGGCCTGATGGGAATGAATTTTATACAAGAGATGGACATTTTCATGTAAACATAAATGGAATACTTGTGGATGATTCAGGCAATGAAGTTATGGCAAGAGATGCTGCTACGGGCGATATCGGAGCTATAGATGTAGGTGGTGGAAAGATGACTTCAGATCCCTATGGCAATATAAGTATAAATGGAACTCCCAGGTATAAGATTTACACTGTAGATTTTAATGATTACAATACACTTACTAAAGTGGGAGATAATTTGTATACAGGCACAAATCCTGTGGAATACAATGCGGTGGTAAGGCAGAACTCGCTGGAGAAATCCAATGTAAATGTAGTAAATGCAATGTCGGATCTGCTCACAACCATGAGAAGCTTCGAGACAGATCAAAAGGCGGTACAGTCTATTGATGAAACCTTAGACAAGCTTGTAAATGAAGTGGGAAAAGTATAAATTCAAAGAATAATTGAAAAGGATGGTTTTGTTATGCTTAGAGCTATATGGAATAGTAGAAGTGCCATGAACGCACAGCAGGAAAAACTTGACAGTATATCAAATAATATAGCCAATGTGAATACGGTTGGATATAAAAAGGAAAATGTAGATTTTCAGGATCTGGTGTACGAGACTTTGCACAGGGTTGGGTATCCTACTAATGCAGGAGGAGTAAATACAATTAACGGAACAGGAGTTAAAACTACGGAGTGGATTAGGGATACCTCCCAGGGAAGTATGGTGGAAACCGGACTTAAGACGGACATGGCCATAGACGGAGAGGGATTTTTTAGAGTGGCTTTGCCAAATGGCACATCAGCCTACGAAAGGGCTGGCAATTTTAGCATAGATGCAGCTGGAAATTTAGTTGATCCAGATGGAAACAGGCTTGAGGTAAATCTGACAGCTGAGGGTTCAGCTCTTTTTAATTCAGGTACAGTATTTAAAGAGGATAATTTTACTGTGAATCAAAAGGGTCAGATATATATGAAGATAAATAACAACAGTGTATTGTACGGTAAAATTAACATATACAATACTATTGGACAGGACTCCATGAGATCCGTAGGGGATAATTTATATGTACCACGAAATGGTGTCCAGATGAATTTAAACAATAATGCCGATATACTACAGGGTTATCTGGAGCAGTCAAATGTGGATTTAGGGCAGGAAATGACAGATATGATACTTGCCCAGAGGTCTTTTGAACTTGCCTCCAAGGGACTTACAACTGCAGATGAGATGTGGGGACTTATAAATAGCATGAGAAGATAACTGCTTCTAAACTTTTATGTAAACATATGGAATGTAACTGCATATAATGTATGGATGTAATATTTTCAGGGGGAGTTAAAGTATGTATAGATGTCCAATTATGGATTCCAATGAATATATCGGAGAAGATGATATGTATGATTGGGATGTCGACTATCCAGTGCAGTATATGTATCCACCTAATATGTATAGAATGTGTCCAATGTTCTTGAATAGTTATTCAAATCCATGCATGAGATGTATAAACCAAAGGGGTTACATGCAGCCGCCAACATATTCGCCAGACTATGGCAGATCAGATAAGATGACAGGATACTACAGACCTGATGATGGTATGTATGATATGGATCAAGATGAATCTGTTGATTTAAATGCAGAAGATAAAAACAGTGAAGATGATAAAAGTGAAAAATTTATAGATCGCGGTGAATCTGGAACTAAAATAAGAACCGTGGACATGTCAGAAATTGAAGACTGACAATTCAAAGATCAAAGTTCAAATGTAAAATATCAAATTTTGAGCTTTAATCTTTAAAAAACAAAGGGAGCTGAATTGCTCCCTTTGTTTTTTATGACAGTGCTGCAGTAAGCGGTGGAATTACCTGTTTTTTTCTTGAGAGAATACCGGGTACATATACACTTCCGTCCTTTAGATTTACTCCAAAGGCCCTGGAAATCACATCTTTCTGTTCTCCCACTACGATTAATTCGGAACCACTCTTTAATATGTTTGTAACCATAAGTATTATCAGATCAAAATTTTCATCCTTACATTTGAATTCCATAGATTTTACTACATCATCTTTTACAGTTTTAAATCCTTCCGTATCCATAGTAGAAACTTGACCGACTCCCAGTTTTGTTTTGGAGATGTTGAAAACTTTAAAGTCCTGGTTTAATATTTCTTCTGGAGTTTTTCCCTCCAGGGAAGAACCCGCTTTAAACATCTGTGTGGAAAAAGCTTCAGGCTCTATATCTGCTATAGCAGACAGTTTCTTCAGTGTTGATTTATCAATATCTGTGGAAGTAGGTGATCTGAATAAAAGAGTATCTGAAATTATGGCGGCACATAATAGCCCTGCGGTTTTCTGAGAAGGCTTTATTCCATTTTCAAAAAATCTTGAAGCCACTATGGTTGCAGTACAGCCTATCGGTTCGTTTCTAAAATATATAGGGGAACCAGTCTGTATATCGCCTATTTTATGGTGATCCAGTACCTCCAATATCTCTGCATCTTCCAGGCCGTATACGGATTGGGCCCTTTCATTGTGATCCACAAGTATTATTTTTTTCTTTTTCTGTGATTTGAGATTATCTCTGGAAATATTTCCTATGACCTTGTTTTCGGAATCAACCACGGGATAATTTCTGTATCTTGTTTTGAGCATCACATCTTTTACGTTATCTATGAGATCATGGATTTTAAAAGATACTATATCGTCTTTTTTCATCACACGGTCTACGGGAGTGTTTTGAGGTATGAGTTTGGCAGCTGCATTGGCATCCAATGTATCCATATAATAGGAAGCTATGTCGGATTTGGATGCAATACCTATTAATCTGCCAGAATCATCTACTACGGGCAGAGTTTTTACACTGTTTTTACTTATCATTGCCCAGGCTGTTTTGAGAGAAGTTTTTGGAGATATAGGATTTACACTGTCAATGTCCAGATCAGAAACCTGAGGCTTTACATTTTCCACCAGTTTCTGAGGCTTAACGCCAAAATAATCCAATACAAATTTGGTTTCATTGCTTAAGTCCCCTAGTCTTATGGGAACTGCATTTACTCCCATCTTGTTTTTAAATTCTGCATAAGCTATTGAAGAACATATGGAATCTGTATCCGGGTTCTTATGTCCTGTAATGTATACAACATCATTCATAATTTTTCCTCCTAAGTATATATATGTACAAGATTAACATGCGTATATCAAGTGATTATTATGGATTAATATAAATATTATAACAAAATCCAGAATAATTATCCACCTGTATCCAATTATCAAAGTCCAGAGTTCAAATATAAATTTTGGCGGATTTTCATATTCACCGAAAATCCTCATTGAATTGAGCATTGTGAATTGTCAATTGATAATTGTCATAATAGCACACAAAGGGGGCATATATTTAATTAACGTAAAGAGAATAATTACTTTGGAGGGGTAAAGTTGATTAATGAAAGAGAGATAGAAGGCGGGCTCACCCAGATTGAAGCTGAGAGAAGACTAAAAAAATACGGACCCAATAGCATTGAAAAGAAAAAGGGAATATCTCCCGTAAAAATATTTTTTTCTCAATTCAATGATTTTATAACCTGGATTCTTATAGTTGCCACTGTAATATCCGGATTTATGGGGGAAAAAGCAGATGCGATAACTATTCTTATTATCATAATTATGAATGCTATACTGGGTTTTGTTCAGGAATTTAAAACTGAGAGATCCTTAGAAACTTTAAAAGAACTGGCTTCTCCCACCTCGAAGGTTCTTAGAGACGGTAAAATTAAGATCATAAACGCCCAAGAGCTTGTAATAGGAGATGTAATATTTTTAGAATCCGGTGATAAGGTGCCGGCAGACTGCATTTTGCTGTCTAAAAGCAATTTTATGGTAGATGAATCCCTTTTGACGGGAGAATCGGAAGGTGTGGAAAAAAGCAGTTCAGGAAAGAACAATTCTATATATATGGGAACTGTAGTTATTAAGGGAAAGGGTAAAGCCAGAGTAGTACAGACGGGAATGGAAACTGAAATGGGGAAGATAGCGGGCATGCTTCAGGATATTGAAAAGGACAGATCTCCTCTTAAAGAAAAATTGGCATCCCTCGGGAAAGTGCTTGTAGTAATATGTATAGCAATATGTATTATAGTGACTTTAACCGGTGTCTGGAGAGGGCAGGACAAGTATGAGATGTTTCTGGTAGGGGTGAGTTTGGCGGTAGCAGCTATTCCAGAGGGACTTGCAGCTATAGTTACTGTTGCACTGGCTCTTGGAGTATCCAGGATGTTAAAGAGGAATGCCCTTGTGAGAAAACTGCCTGCAGTTGAAACTCTGGGATGTACTTCCATAATATGCAGTGATAAGACAGGTACCCTTACTGAAAATAAGATGACTGTAAAGGCTCTGTATTTCAATGGGAAAATACGCAAGACCGATGGAGGGGCCTTTTCTGAGAATATGACGATGAAAAAGGCTTTTACATATTGCAACGATTGCAATTTTGACATAAAAAAAGATGATATTTCGGAGGCACTTATGGGGGATCCTACGGAAACAGCTTTAATAAAAGCATTTTTTACAGATGGTAAAACCTTAAAAAAATTCCTGGATAGAGCTGAAAGAGTTTATGACATACCTTTTGATTCTGATAGAAAAATGATGTCTGTCATAATGAAAGAAGGAGTTAAAAAAGTATGTTATGTAAAAGGTGCACCTGAAAGGGTCATTAATAAATGCAGCTATATATTGGATAGAGGACAGGTTAAACTGTTGACATCCAATGAAAAAAGAAAAGTTTTAAGAGCAGTGGAAAATATGACTTCAAATGCCTTAAGATGCATAGCAGGTGCTTATAAGGACAGCGGGATAATTGCCGGGAGATCACTGGAGAGTAATTTGATTTTTATAGGGGTAGCTGGAATTATAGATCCGCCTAGGAAAGAGGCAAAAGATGCTGTATTAAAATGTAAGCTGGCAGGTATAAGACCTATTATGATAACGGGGGATCATAAAAATACAGCTTTTGCCATTGGAAAAGAGCTGGATATATGCAGCTCACAATCTCAGGTTATAACGGGAGAAGAATTGGATAAATTAAGTGATAGAGAACTTTTTGACAGAATACAGCATATTTCTATATTTGCCAGGGTAAATCCAGGGCATAAACTTAGAATAGTTAAAGCTTTTAAAGCTAAAAATAATATTGTGGCCATGACAGGAGACGGCGTAAATGATGCTCCTGCAGTAAAAGAAGCGGATATTGGAATTTGCATGGGAATTTCAGGTACGGATGTAACCAAGGAAGCATCCTCCATGATACTTTTAGATGATAATTTTGCCACTATAGTATCGGCAGTGGAAGAAGGAAGAGTTATTTATGACAATATAAGAAAATTCATAAGATATCTGCTGTCCTGTAATCTGGGAGAAGTTTTAACAATGCTTTTGACTTCTATATTTTACCTGGATACACCTCTTTTACCCATACAGATACTCATGGTGAATTTAGCCACGGATGGACTGCCTGCCATAGCTCTTGGAGTAGATCCGCCGGAAGGAGATATAATGAGTGGAAAGCCAAGGGCCAAAAATGAAAGCATATTTGCAAGGGGTCTTAGTGAAAAGATCATTGTAAGGGGGGCACTTATTGGAGTGTGTACGGTGCTTGCCTTTGTAATAGGTCTGTATTTGGGTTTTGGTCTTAAAACAGCAAGAACCATGGCACTTTGTACTCTTATTATATCCCAGCTGATACATGTATTTGAATGTAGATCTGAAAAACATTCTATATTCCAGATAAGTTTATTCACCAATATATATCTCTTAGCTGCAGTTGCCACATCCATAGCCATGCTTTTGTGCACAGTATATATACCGTTTTTGCAGATGGTTTTTCATACTTCGGCACTTATGATTTCACAATGGTTTATAGTTCTATTTTTCTCTGGCATAATTGCATTTATGAATAGCTTGTATTTATATTTTAAATCAGATAATGCTTAAATCGGACATGATTCAGTTGTATTAAAATTTTATTCACATTTACCAAATTGTAATTAAAAGCTGCTGTAAATTATCATATTTGTTATACAGGTAATACAGAGTAGGTTATAAAGTTAAATAAAAACGTAAAAAATTAAAAAATCAAAAAATTACAATAGTTGATTTTTTAATTTTTTTATGCTGAAATGTAGATAAGCATTATAATGTGAGTGAACATTATTTTATAAATACCAGATCGAAATAGATGTTTTGGTATTAGGAGGAGATCATAAATGGGAGATAGGATATTGGAAAACGTTGAACCTGTTGAAGTATTTAGGTATTTCGAGGAAATCAGCAATATTCCAAGAGGTTCAGGTAATGAAAGGGAAATCAGTGATTATTTAGTTTCCTTTGCAAAAAAACATAACCTGTATGTTATACAGGATGAGGCGTTGAATGTGGTTGTAAAAAAACCAGGTTCTAGAGGATATGAAAACAGCCCAGGTGTAATAATTCAGGGACATATGGATATGGTCTGTGAGAAAAAATCGGGAATAGAACATGATTTTATGAAAGATCCCATTAAATTGAAAGTAGCAGATGATATGTTATACGCAGCAGGGACAACTCTTGGAGGAGACGATGGCATAGCAGTTGCCATGGGACTGGCAGTTCTAGCCTCGGAGAATATAGACCATCCGCCAATTGAATTGGTGGTTACTACTTCTGAGGAAACAGGAATGGATGGAGCGCTGGCACTGGATCCTAAAAATGTGTCTGGCAAGACACTTATAAATATAGATTCAGAGGAAGAGGGGATACTTCTTGTAAGCTGTGCCGGCGGATGTTCCGCAAGGACAAGTATTCCAATAGCGTGGAAAAATATAGATAAAAATTTTGTTCCCTATGTCCTTGAAATTGAAGGATTGAAAGGCGGCCATTCTGGTTCGGAAATACACAAGGGAAGAGCTAATTCAAACAAACTGTTGGCCCGTCTGCTTAAAAGCCTTAGTTCTAAAATAAACTTTAATATGAGTTCTATAGAGGGAGGTTCAAAGCACAATGCAATTGCCCGTGAAGCCAAAGCTGTCATATGTGTGAATAAGAGAGATGAATCCCTATTAAAAGAGGAAGTTTCCAATTTGGAAAAAATATTTAAAGCTGAATTTAAAACTGCTGATCCAGATTTAAAAGTCAATTTAAAGGCTGCGGAAGAAATTCCAAAGAGAGTTATGTCTGCAGAAACTTCAGAAAATATAGTAAATTTCCTGTATTTGATTCCAAATGGAGTTCAGAGTATGAGCATGGATATAGAGGGACTGGTGGAGAGCTCGCTGAACCTGGGAGTAGTTCAAACCAAAGAGAATGGTGTTGAAGCCATAAGTTCAATAAGAAGTTCTGTGGGGAGCATAAAGGAAAATATACTTAATACCATAATTGCCACAGCTGATCTCAACAATGGAAAAGTAACCGTGGAAGCAGCTTACCCTGAATGGAAATACAATCCTGACTCAAAGATAAGAGAAGTTTTTATAGACGTATATGAAAGATTATTTGGTAAAAAACCTCTGGTAACTGCAATTCATGCAGGACTTGAATGTGCACTTTTTGAAGAAAAATTTAATGGGCAGCTGGATATGATATCTTTTGGACCAACTATGTTTGGAGTTCATACTGCAGATGAACATTTGAGTATACCTTCTACACAGAGAACATGGAAATATCTAGTACAAGTTTTGAAATCTCTTAAATAAATTTTAATATCACTGTAATTGTGATATAATTATCAATTGTGACTATAAAAGGAGGTCCATAATTATATGAATAAAAAATTATCTAAAGGTGCGTACGGCGGCATAGCTGGCAGAGATTATGTTCCGTACGTTTCCAGCGGTTCTAAATCCGGTGGAAATACTGCTGTATTAATAATCGGTATTATTCTAGCTGTACTATTTGCAGCATCTACTGCCTATTCAGGTATGAAAGCAGGACTTACAGTTGCCGCCGGTATACCTGGTTCCATATTGGGTTCTGTATTTATAGCTGTATTTGCCAAACAAAAGGGTATCCTCGGCAAAAACCTGCTTCAGGGTATGTCAAGCGGTGGAGAATCCATTGCCAGTGGTATGATATTTGTTTTGCCGGCAGTCCTTCTGATAGGTTCAAAAGTTTCTTTTCTGGAAGGTTTTGTTGTCGGTGTGGGCGGAGCACTGTTTGGTATAGGAATAGCTTCCCTTGTTTACAATTATCTGATAGTTGAGGAACACGGCAAGCTGATGTATCCTGAGTCAATGGCCATATCTGAGACACTTGTTGCTTCAGAAGGTGCCAAGGAATCAATCAAGTACATGGGAATCGGATTTGGAATAGGAGGTATTTTAACTGTTTTAACCAGTTCATTTCTAAATGTGGCTAACAATGTTGTAAGCTATGTAAATGAATCATTCTACAAGTGGAAATTTGAAATTGAAGTCAATCCGTTGTTATTAGGTATAGGGTTCATAGTTGGCATGGAAGTATCTTTGACCATGTTTGCCGGATCTCTATTATCTAATTTTGCTGTTATGCCTTTAATAGGTTACTTTGCTTCTCTGGGACAAGGTGGTCCATCTGTATGGAATGATCCCAGTGTCACAGTAAATGCCATGCAGGTCAAAGATATAGCAGGCAGTTATGTGAAATATATAGGGGCAGGTATGATGCTCTCCGGCGGCTTGATAAGCGCAATAAGGCTTATACCAACCATAGGATCTTCTATAAAGGCAACCCTCAATGCTAAGTCTTCAAAGGGTGCCGGAAGCTCCTCTGCTGAAAATCTTATATTGATTGGCGGTGTATTAATAGGATTTATAGGTGGTTTTCTGGTATCCGGTGGCAACATAGCAATGGCAGTAATTGTTTCTATTTTATCACTGTTATTATCAATGCTGTTTGTTATAGTTTCCGGCCGTTTAACTGGTACTATAGGAACTTCTAATCTTCCTGTATCTGGTATGACTATAGCTTCTCTGGTTATTGTGACATTATTATTTGTAGGAATGGGATGGAAAAGCATTGGAGACAACAGGTCTCTGCTATTATTTGGTACATTTATAGTTACTGCTATAGCTGCAGCCGGAGGCTACTGTCAGTCACAAAAAGTTACTTTTATAGTTGGCGGTGACAGAAATGAGATGCAGAAATATTTTGCCGTAGCCAGTATAGTTGGTGTTGCAGTAGTTACCGGTGTTATACTATTACTTTCAAGTCAGCTTGCAATGACTGGCGATAATGTGCCCTTTGCACTGCCTCAAGCTAATTTGATGTCGACATTGACTGCAGGTATAATGTCAAGTAAATTACCCTGGGTTATGATAATTGTCGGTGCTGTTATGGGAGGCGTGCTGTTCCTGTTAAAACTTCCTGTGATGACTGTTGCTATAGGATTTTATTTACCTATATCCACGACTTCTATAATACTGATAGGTGCAATTGTCCGTTTATTTGTAGAAAGAAGTTCTAAAACTGAGAAGGAAAAAGAGGCTAAGGTTTCCAATGGTGTAAGCTTATCCTCCGGGCTTGTTGCCGGTGGATCTATAATAGGACTTATCGGTATAATACTTCAGGTATCAGGCGTTATAAAAGGGAATGGCCCAAGTGGGTTTGCCTCTACTAATGGAATGGCATTTATAATGTTGATAGTTCTTGTAATAGCCTCCGTGGTACCTATACTGAGAAGTAAAGTGAAAGATGTTGAATAACGGTAAAGAGGCTTTGAATATAATATTTAAAATTTCGGATAACCTGAAATATGAAGTTGATAAAGAGGGCATTGTGACCATATTTGAAAAACAGGATCATAGGATTCAAAAGTTTTTTAGGAAACTTGAATTCAGAATTCCGGAATATAAAAAAATTACTATGGATAAGTACGGAAGTTATGTATTTCTGCAGATAGACGGTACTAGAACTGTAAAAGATATTGGGAAAAATCTGGAGGTAAAGTACGGCGATAAAGTTTATCCACTCTATGAAAGGTTATTGTTGTTTTTAAATCATATTGAGGTCAATTGTCATTATATAGAAAAAGCAAATCTGTAATAAAAAAGATGGCACTACATTGTAGCTGCCATCTTTTTTTGCATCATTAAGCTATTTAAATCGTTGAACTCTTCTCTGTACTTTAGGTATCTTACCTTCTATAGGCACGAGATCTTTTTTGGTGGACATATTTCTTATATTCAAGAGCTGTATAAATTCTCTCTTCTCTTTTTCCTTTCCTTTGCTTTTCTTTACTTTTCTACTCTTGAGGCCTTGAATTAAGACCAGATTTCCCTGGTTTACAGATATAAAATCAGGTTTTTTAAACCATCTATTTTTACTATAGGAACACCTGACTATGTTTCTGCTCCTTTCAGGTCTTACAAGGAGAGTTACTGATAATTTATTGAATATCCACAGTATAGTTTTTCTAGTTATTTTGGCAGATACCACAGTTCCCTGTACTTGTGTCAATCTGTCACCATATTTTTTTAAATAAGATTTTGTGTAATAGTGCGCAATTTTATCTTTAAGACTCATGTATATACAAACTCCTTCATTACTTTATTTTTATATTAAGTAAAAATTTTTATATATATATTGCATAAAAAATTTGATTATATTATACCATAGTATATTTGTTTTTTAAAATATAACCTCTAACTTTTATTATTGTTTACATAAAAGGTATATATACTTATTTTTAAAATTCGTTCCTAAATATGACCTTTAAGAATATTATTATATTAAGCACTTAAAAGGAGGAAGAATATGAATAGAGAACTGTCTAAAGAGAAAATTGTATATAATTTCAAATTGGATGATGTGGATTTTAATTTTGACAGTAAAGGGGATTCAGATGATAGACTTAAAATTGAATCCGAATACGGGGAAATATATGAAAAAATTAAAGCTTCGTTAAATATAGATAAAGAAGGATATAATATATATATTATAGAAAATTTTTCAAAAGATAGGCTTGAAAATATTATGAATTTTATAAGTAAAGTTATAAAAGATAGAAGGGGCATAGAAGATATATGTTATATAGTAATTAAAAATAGCAAGATGCCTAAAGTGCTGTTTTTACCATCAGGTAAGGGAAAAAAATTAAAATATATGCTAAATAGAATACAAAATTTGTATTTTAAGTGCACTTATGAATTCTATAATGATTCTGGAAATAAACAAAAAGAAATTTTGAAGAGAGATCTTCAGATAAAGAGAAATAATTTGATAAATAAAGTTGTGGAGATGTGCGAAAGTGAAGGGTTTAGCTTAAAAATTACCGAAGGTGGATTTAGCTTTATTCCCCTAAAGGAAAATGGGAAACCAATGAACGAAGAGGAATATGATATGTTAAAATTAAAGGACAAGGAAGAAATACTGCATAAGGTGGATTTACTCAAAAGTAATACGGAAGAGATACTGGAAAAATTGAAGGTCATTGAACTCGGTCAGATTGAAAGAATCAAACTCCTTATAGGTGAATATTATGCAGAAATGACAAAGAAAATTAAAAAAGAGTATTCAGAAATGTTTAATAAAAACGGAGGGGCTTTAAAATTTTTAGATAAAGTGTGCAGCAATATAGAAAATGAAATAAAAGATATTTATTCTATAAATTATGAAGATGACAAGGAAAATATAATGAGGATAATTTATAGATATTCAGTAAATGTATTGGTGGATAACAGTGATAGGGATAGACCTCCAATAATATTTGAAGAAGATCCGAGTATTGGCAATTTACTTGGAAGTATAGAATATGAAAATAAGAATGGAAATTATATTACAGATGTCAGTCTTATTACTCCAGGATCGATTTTAAAAGCTAATGGAGGATGTCTAATACTTCGGGTAAGTGATCTTTTAAATAATAAGGGGGCCTATTATTATCTAAAAAAATCCATTATAAGCGGTAGAGTTGATTTAAACTACAATAGAGGGTATTTGGAATTATTGTCTTTAAGTGGATTAAAACCAGAACCTATAAAGTTTAGTGAAAGGATAATACTTATAGGGGACTATAAAACCTACGATTTATTGTATAAATATGATGAAGATTTTAAAAATATGTTTAAATTAAAGGGAGAGCACAGATCCCTTTTAAAGATAGACAAGGATACAAAGGCAATATTTCTGGAAAAAGTTTTTTCAATATATAAGAACAATGGACTTCATCCCATTAATGAGAGTGCAATAAGAGAACTTGCCAAGGTATTATCGAAAGAGGCTGAAGATAGAAATAAATTGTTTATGGATGACTATGAGCTGGAGAGAATTTTGATGCTTTCCGACAATAGAGTTTCTGAAGCGGGAAAAGAGGTTATTGATAAAAGTGATATTCTAGATGTGGTTTATGAGGAGGAACTGGTAGAAAAGCAGATAGATGACATGTATAGAGAAGGACAGATATATATAGATGTAAAGGAAAAGGTAGTGGGTCAGGTAAATGCACTTTCTATAATAAGCACAGGTTACTTCAGCCTGGGCAAACCTGTGAAGATAACCTGTACTTGCCTGCAGGGCAGTGGAAACATTGTGGATATTCAAAAAGAAAGTGATTTAAGCGGCAAAATTCACAATAAATCAGTAAATATTTTAAACGGATGCATAAAAAAATTAATAGGCGGCTATGGCAAAGTCCCTGTGGATTTTTATCTTAGTTTTGAACAGACATATGGTAAAATAGATGGCGACAGTGCTTCTGTAGCAGAAGTTTTAAGCATTATTTCTGCCCTTACTAAAGTTGGGATTAAACAAAATATAGCGGTAACAGGTTCTATAAATCAATTTGGAGAAGTACAGCCCATAGGGGGTGTAAATGAAAAAATAGAGGGATTTTTTAAAATATGCAAAATACTGGATAATACAATTGGAAAGGGAGTCCTAATACCCTGGGCAAATACCAGGGGGCTGGTACTAAAGGATGAAGTGGAACAGGAAATAATGAAAGATAATTTTCATATTTATTATATGCACAATTTAAAAGATGCAGTGGAAATCCTTATGGAAACAGATTATGATGATGTGATTTTGGAAGCCAAGAGAGAATTGAAAAAATATCTGTCTGGAAAAGAAAAACGAAAAAACAGCTGATGAAAAATGCAGTAGGTTTACAAGAGTAAATCTACTGCAAATATTTTAGCTGGGTTAATTTGTCAGACGTTAAATCTAAAATTCACTACGTCTCCATCCTGCATCACATAATCCTTACCTTCCAGTCTGTAATAGCCTTTCTCTTTTGCGGCAGCTTCTGAACCACATTCTATGAGTTTATCGTAGGATATGATCTCAGCTCTTATAAAGCCCTTTTGTATATCCGTGTGTATTTTACCGGCAGCTTCAGGAGCTTTTGTACCCTGTTTTATAGTCCAGGCCCTTACTTCTTTTTCACCAGCAGTTAAAAAGCTTATAAGTCCTAGAAGTTTGTAGCTGGCATTTATCAGTTTATCAAGTCCAGCTTCCTCTAGACCGTATTCTTTTAACATTTCTGATTTCTCATCTTCCTCCAGGGTGGAGAGTTCCTCTTCTATTTTTGCAGATATAATGACTACCTGCGAACTTTCATTTTTTGCATATTCTTTTACTTTTTTTACGAATTTATTTTCTGCATTTCCAGAAGTCAAATCCTCTTCTGAAATATTGGCTACATAAAGTACCGGTTTGGTAGTGAGCAAAAAAAATCCCTTTACAAGTTCAGCCTCATCTTCGGTCAATTTCATAGTCCGTACAGGTTTACCTTCCTCTAAATGTTTTTTTATTTTTAACATGAAAGCATATTGTGTTTTGGATTCTTTATCTCCACCTTTAGCTAGTTTGGATATTTTTTCTATTCTCCTGTCCATAACTTCTATATCTGAAAATATGAGTTCTAAGTTTACAGTTTCAATATCTCTTATAGGATCCACACTGCCATCTACATGAACCACATTTTCATCTTCAAAGCATCTCACTACGTGAACTATGGCTTCAACTTCTCTTATATGGGATAAAAATTTATTTCCAAGGCCTTCACCTTTGCTGGCGCCCTTTACCAGTCCTGCTATATCATAGAATTCAATAGCCGTGTAGACCTTTTTTTTCGAATTATACATTTTTTCAAGTACGTCCAGTCTTCTGTCCGGCACACTAACTACTCCTATATTTGGCTCTATGGTGCAAAATGGATAGTTAGCAGATTCTGCACCTGCTTTTGTTATTGCATTGAATAGAGTACTTTTCCCCACATTTGGCAGTCCTACAATTCCAAGTTTCATCTATGTACATTCCCTTCCTAAAATTATAATTGACTAAATATAAAATCCTTTCTAAATTATACTCTACAGAAAATATTATTTCAATGAAAGAGACAGCCTATAGATTAAATTACTCTATACTTAATGGAATATTTTTCAAAAAAATGCGGTAAAATTTTGTGAAAATCTACAATTTAATAGATTTAAAAAATATATTAAAATTGCGTAAAAAAGAAGGAATTTTAATGTTAATATAGAAATAGATAATTGGTGGTTTGAAGTGGTTTAAAGTGGAGTAAAATAACAGTGAGAGGTGCAGTGATGTTTTTAGGTGAGTATGAACATGCTCTAGACGGTAAGAAGAGAATAATTATACCTTCTAAGTTTAGGGAAGAATTAGGGCCAAAGTTCATATTGACTAAGGGTTTAGACGGTTGTCTCTATGCTTTTCCACTTTGTGAATGGCATGTGTTGGAGGAAAAATTAAAAAGCCTTCCATTTACCAATAAAAACGCCAGGGCTTTTGTGAGGTTTTTTTTCTCCGGTGCGAATGAAATGGAACCTGATAAACAGGGAAGAATTGTCATGCCGCAGCCCCTTTTGGAATATGCAAGTATAAATAGGGAAATAGTGAGCATAGGGGTATCAAATAGAATAGAGATATGGAGTAGAGAAGGCTGGCAGGAATACAATAATTCCAATATAGACTTTGACAACATAGCAGAGCAGCTAAGTGAACTTGGAATATAGCAAAGTGGAGGACATATTTTATGAAATTTAGGCATGTACCTGTACTTTTACAGGAAACTATAGATAGTTTAAATATTAAAGAAAATGGAATTTATGTGGATTGTACATTGGGAGGAGGGGGACATTCAAAAGAGATATTAAAGAGGATATCTGAAAATGGAAAACTTATAGGAATTGATGAGGATATTTCAGCAATTAAAGCTGCAAAAGAAAATCTTAAGGAATTTAAAAATGTGACTTATGTTTGCAGCAATTTTTATTATATAAAAGAGATTTTAAGTGAACTTAAGGTAAATAGTGTAGATGGGATACTTATGGATCTAGGAGTTTCCTCTTATCAGCTGGATAATCCAGAGAGGGGATTTAGCTATATGAAGGATGCCCCGCTGGATATGAGGATGAATAGAGATAGCTCTCTTTCTGCCTATGAAGTGGTAAATGGATATGAAAGAGAAGAACTTTATAGAGTTTTGAAAGACTATGGTGAAGAGAAATTTGCCAATAGGATAGCAGATTTTATAGTGAGGGAAAGGGAAAAGAATCCGATAAATACGACTCTGGAGCTTGTGAATATAATAAAGAGGGCCGTACCTTTAAAATTTCAAAGAGATGGTCATCCGGCAAAGAGAACCTTTCAAGGTATACGTATAGAGGTTAATAAAGAGCTTAAGATACTTGATAGGGCGTTGGAGGACAGTGTGGAGAAACTGAAGGCAGGAGGAAGAATATCGGTTATAACTTTTCACTCACTGGAGGACAGGATAGTGAAATCTAAATTCAGGAATCTGGAAAACCCATGCACATGCCCGCCAAATTTTCCAATTTGTGTGTGCAATAAAAAACCTGTTGTAAAGATTATAAATAAGAAACCAATAATACCTGCACAGGAGGAAAAAGAAAAAAATCCGAGGAGTAAGAGTTCTAAATTGAGAACAGCTGAAAAAATTTAGTTCTAAAGTTTATGTGGGGTGAATAAAGTGATAGTGATGAATGAAGAAAATATAATAAATGGCAACGCTGCACTACAGCCAGAATATAAACCTTATAGAAAACATAGCAATAAGATACATAAAAAGAAGGATGTAAATAGACAGGCAAAGGTAAAAAAGAAACTTAAAGTGATTTTAAATATCTGTGTGTTTTTTGTAGTTGGGTTAACTCTCATATATAGATATTCGATAATATATAATATGCAAACTGAGTTGAATTCGGTGGAAAGTAATATAAGTGATATTAATAGACAGAATGAAAATTTAACAGTAGAATTGGTGAAATACAATAATTTAAAATACATAGAGGAAAATGCAATGAATAAACTCAAAATGGTGGTACCGAATAAACAAAATGCAGTTTATATAAATTTAGATAAGCCGATTATAAAAGCCCAGAAAGATGTGAATGGTATAGAAACACAAAAAGGTATGTTAAATAAGTTGAAGCAATTAATATGGAGGTAAATTAATTTGTATAAAAGGGAATATAGGGACAGGGTTATTATCAGAAAAAGAATGATAATTACTTTTAGTTTCCTATTTTTAACTTTCTTTTTATTGGTGTGCAGGATGGGATATGTAATGATATATAAATCACCACAACTTAAGGCTATGGCTATAGCTCAATGGACAAGCGATGTAAAGATTGATGCGAAGCGTGGAAAAATTCTGGATAGAAACGGAAATGAATTAGCTGTAAGTGCTAATGTATATAGAATTGATCTGGACATGAATACTCTTAAGGAAACTATGGAAGAGAAAAAGATATCTGAGGATAAATTGGCGGGTGAACTTGCAAGTATTCTTTCTATGGATAAAAGCGATGTGTCTAAAATTTTAAATAAGACGCTGCCCGGGGGACTTCCCATTGGCTCCGCAACTTTAAAACGGAGAGTGGAAAAGGATGCGGCGGATAAAGTGAGGAATTTGAATTTAAATGGTATACTGATATCTTCGGATACTAAGAGATATTACCCCAATAACAATTTTTTGTCCCAGGTAATGGGACACACTAATTCGGATGGAGTGGGATTAACGGGGGTAGAACTCTATTATAATAAGGAATTGGCCGGAACTCCTGGCAGTAGAATTGCGGAACTGGATAGGAAAAGTCAGGAGCTGCCCTACACTATTTCCGAATTTACAAAACCTGTAGATGGAAAAGATGTAGTCCTTACTATAGATGAGATGATCCAGCATTTTGCAGAAAAGTCGGCCCAGCAGGCTCTTAACGATTATAAGGCAAAGGCAGTTTCTATAGTGGTGATGAATCCTAAAAATGGAGAGATACTGGCTATGGCAAACAAGCCTGATTATAATCCAAATGATCCATGGATAAAGGGTGAATCCTATGATGAACTACAAAAAACCTGGAGAAACAGGGCGGTCAGTGATACTTTTGAGCCAGGCTCCATATTCAAGGTGGTAACTGCCCAGACTGCGCTGGAAACCAATTCTGTGAGCCCGAATGACACTTTCGTATGTAATGGAAGTATAACCATAGGCAAGAGAACCATACACTGCTGGAAAAGTTCAGGGCATGGAGTACAAAATTTAGAGGAAATACTAAAAAATTCCTGTAATGTGGGTTTTGCAGAGCTTGGAAAGAAAATAGGGAAAGAAAAGTTAAATGATTATATACACAAATTTGGATTTGGACAAAAGACAGGTATAGACCTACCTGGTGAAGCAAAGGGAATAGTAAAGAAAACACAGGATATTAGTGATATAGATCTTGCAACCATTTCATTTGGCCAGGCCAATACGGTAACTGCAGTTCAATATTTAAGGGCTTTTAATGCAGTGGCAAATGGTGGAAATCTAATTACTCCCCATGTTATGAAAAAAATAGAGCATTATGATGAAAACAGCGGCATGGAAATTACAGATAAAACCTATGATGTTAAAGGTAATACCACGAAAATATTGGATTCAAGTAAAGCAGCCCAGCTCAGGGGATACCTGGAAAAGGTTGTTTCAGACGGAGGAGGTAAAAATGCATTCATAGCCGGCTACCATATAGCTGGTAAAACTGGAACTGCACAAAAAGCTGGAGTTGGAGGATATCAGCCGGGGAAATACGTATCCTCTTTTGTGGGAATGGCGCCGGCAAGTGATCCCAAAATAACAGTGCTGGTATCTGTAGATGAGCCGGATCCATCTAATTACTATGCTGCACAGACAGCTGCACCGACGGCAAAACAGGTTTTTACAGACTTATTTAATTATCTTGCAATAAAGGGTGATGTAGTGCCGCAGGATACAACTCAAAGCAGTGCTCAAAATACTTATGATGTCAATCAGGATGATTAAGTTTTGCTTTACATGCAGCATCTTAGAAATTATAATAAAATAGATCAAGTGGTGAAAATTAATGTAGGGCATGCGATATTATTATAATGAGAATATTGCATGCCAATGCTATGTGTAAAACATATGCATTTTGTATATAATTTGTAACTAGGGAGTTGATATTATGAATTTAAAAAAGTTATTGGACAATGTGGAATATAAAATTATCAGGGGAAATAATGATTTGGACATAAGGGAGATACAGTATGATTCAAGAGAAATAGAAAAAGGGGATGTTTTTGTATGCATTCGTGGATATGTTACTGACGGCCATAGATATATAGGCAATGCCTGTAAGAATGGAGCTTCGGCAGTAGTGTTGAGTGAAGATGTAGAATCTATGCCCCAATGTACTGTAATAAAGGTAAAAGACACCAGAAAGGCACTTGCGCTTATGGCCTCCAATTACTATGGAAATCCTTCAAAAAAAATGAAAATAATAGGGGTGACAGGTACAAATGGCAAGACCACATCCACCTTTATGGTGAAATCCATACTGGAAGCTGCAGGTTATAAGGTAGGTCTTATAGGAACTATTTCCAATTATATAGGAGATAAAAAAATACCTTCTCATAGAACTACTCCGGAATCTCTGGAACTTCAGAAATTGTTTGGACAGATGGTGAAAGAATCCGTTGATTACTGTGTTATGGAAACCTCTTCTCATTCACTCTATCTGGATAGGACATATGGAGTCAAATTCTGTGAGGCAATATTTACAAATTTAACAAGAGATCACCTTGACTTTCATAAAACCTTTGAAAATTATTATAGGGCAAAGTTGATTCTGTTTCAAAATGCATTCAATTCCATAATAAATGTTGATGACAGTTATGGCGAGAGAGTATACAGGGATGCTCCGGGACATAAAGTGACCTATGCCATAGACAGGCAGGCTGATGTACGGGGCAGTAATTTGAATGTACATTCAAGGGGAATAAACTTTAATGTCAGTTATGAAGGAAGTACAGAGTCTGTAAATTTAAATATACCAGGCAAATACAATGCCATGAATGCCCTGGGAAGTGCAGCAGCTTGTTTGTGTGAGGGGATAGATCTGGGTACTGTGAAAAAAGGACTTGAGTCCATGGAAGCTGTACCGGGAAGGTGTGAAATAGTTACCAAACCCTATGATCTGGGATATGAGGTTGTAGTGGATTTTGCCCATACTCCCGATGGACTGGAGAATATACTGAAAACCGCCAGAGAATTTACTGCGGGAAAGCTTATATGTGTATTTGGATGCGGTGGTGACAGGGACAATACCAAAAGGCCAATAATGGGTAAAATAGGTACGGAACTCTCTGATTTTGCAGTTATAACTTCGGATAATCCCAGAACAGAAGAGCCTATGTCCATAATAGATGAAATATTGTCTGGAGTAAAAAAGAACAATTATACTGTTATTGAAAACAGGAGAGAGGCAATAAAAGAAGCCATGAAGATGGCGGGTAAGGGAGATGTGGTCGTTATAGCAGGAAAGGGACATGAAACTTATCAGATTCTTAAAGGCAAGACCATACATTTTGATGAAAGAGAAGTAGTGGCAGATATTGTAAGAGAATTGACGATTGGCGATTGACAGTGCACAACTGCAATGGTAAATCGTTAACTGTGAACTGTGCATTGTGAATTGAAAAAGGGAGGTGTCAATTTTGGAGTACATGGGTTTTGACGAAATAGTAAATGCTGTAGGGGGGAAAATAATATTAAATGGAAAATACAGCGGATATAAAAATGTATGTACGGATACGAGAAGATTGGAGCGTGGAGATATATTTATTGCTCTAAGGGGAGAAAAATTTAATGGAAATGACTATGTGGGTGAGGCTAGCAAAAGGGGAGCTTCTATCTGCATGGTAGATGAAATAAAATTTAATAAAGATGAAATAAGTGAATGTACAGCTATAATTTGGGTAAAAAATGGCAATAAAGCTCTTCTGGATTTAGCTGAACTCTATAGAAGCAAACTGCATGTGAAGATAATAGGGGTGACGGGATCTGCAGGTAAGACTACCACTAAGAATATGATTGCAGATGTGTTGAATGCTAAATTTAAAGTGTTTAAAACAGAAGGTAATTTTAACAACCAAATAGGACTGCCCCATATGTTGTTTAAACTGGATAATAGCTATGAAGTTGCAGTACTGGAGATGGGTATGAACAGTAGAGGAGAAATACATAACATGGCTAAGGCTGCACGGCCGGATATTGCAGTTATAACTAATGTGCTCAGGGCGCATATAGGAATTTTAGGCAGCAGAGAAAATATACTGAAGGCAAAACTGGAAATAACGGATTTCTTTGCGAAAAATAATATATTGGTAATAAATTCTGACAATGATCTTCTTGGAAAATTAAAGGAAGAAAAATTTGTCATAAAAAGAGTGGGAGTGGAAAAACCTGCAGATATTTCTGCCTATGATACGATGATAAATGAGGATTCTATTGAATTTAAAGTGTGTGAGAATAAAATCAAGACAGGAGAAACTTTTAAGATAAATTTACCGGGGAAATACAATATATTGAATTCAATGCTGGCAGTTGCCTGTGGAAGGCTTTTAAACATGACTTATGATGAAATAAGGAGTGGATTTGAAAATGTTGAGACTGCTTCCCTCAGGATGGAGATATTCAGAGGTAAAAAATTCAATGTGATAGATGACAGCTATAATGCAAATCCTGAATCCATGGAAGCTGCACTGGATGTCCTGAAAAATTTTAAATCCAACAGGAAGATAGTGGTGTTTGGGACAATGGGAGAGATGGGGGAAGAATCCCGCAGGGTACATGAGGAAGTTGGAAGATATGCAGCAAAAAGCGGTGTAGATCTTTTTATAGCTTTAGGAGAACACGGAGAGGATTTTAAAAGAGGCTTCGATGCTGTAAATAGAGATGGAAAATTTATGATTTTTGATAGAGGAGAAGAGGTTCTCAATTTCCTTTTGAATAAATATATTAAAATAGGAGATACCGTACTTGTAAAAGCTTCCAGACTTATGAAGTTTGAAGTCATAGCAGAAGCACTAAAGAAGAGCAGCAGTTGTTAGGAGGTGAAGATCCTATTAATTTAGGATTAATACGATTATGAATAAATTGATATATTCTGTTCTCATAGCATTTTTAATAGCAATTTTAGAAGGACCAATTTTAATACCGATTTTACATAAGTTTAAATTTGGACAGAGCATAAGGGAAGATGGACCCAAGAGCCATCTAAAAAAAGCGGGAACACCAACCATGGGTGGAATAATATTTATACTGGCTACCTTCATAACCATGGCGATTTTAGTGAAAAATCCTTCAGATGAGGCAATGGTAGCTCTATATGCCTTTGTCGCTTTTGGAATAATTGGAGCCATTGATGATATCCTAAAAATAGTCAGAAGGAGAAACTTAGGTCTTAGAGCTTATCAGAAAATGATATTGTTACTGATTACATCAGGGGTATTTGCCTGTTATTCTGCAGGCAATCCATATATAGGTACATCTATAATAATACCTTTTGCACATGAGACCTGGGATCTTGGAAAATTTTATATTCCCTTTATAATAGTATATTTTGCAGCTACTACAAATGCTGTGAATTTAACTGATGGTCTTGATGGCCTGGCTACTTCCGTTACACTGCTGGTAATGACTTTTCTGGCATTGGTGAGCTTTGCTATGGGTCACATTACATTGGCTGTTTTTTGTGCAGTACTGGCTGGAGCTCTTTTAGGGTTTTTGAGATATAATGCTTTTCCAGCAAGGATTTTTATGGGGGATACAGGTTCTCTGGCGCTGGGCGGTGCAGTGGCGGCAGTGGCTATGATATTAAAACTTCCGTTATTGGTTATAATAATTGGTGGAATATATGTGTTGGAGGCATTGTCTGTCATACTTCAGGTGATTTCCTTCAAGCTTACTGGCAAAAGAATTTTTAAAATGGCACCCATACATCATCATTTTGAACTTTCAGGCTGGCATGAAACTAAAGTTGTTTCTATATTTTGTATAGTTACAGTGATATTATGTTTATTTGGATTTTTATCCCTATAGTTAAGAACCGCCTCATCCAGGCGCATAGCAGTGCTTATCTCCAACTTTAGGAAGCTGGGGGTATTAGCAATGGTAACGTTCGGATAACTCTTGTCAGCCTCAGCAGTAATAATTAGGAGGATTTTTATGAAAATTAGCAAGTCAAAGACTAAAATGGGTTCTATAGACTTTATACTGTTCTCAACTATAATGCTATTGGTGGCCATTGGAGTGGTAATGGTCTATAGTGCCAGTTCTTACAAGGCATTTTTTGATAAAAGCACACAAGATAGTATGTTCTTTTTAAAAAGACAGGGGTTATGGGCGATAATAGGGACATTTTTTATGTTTCTCACTATAAAATTTGACTATAAAAATATAAAGAAGTATACAAAACTGCTTATGATAATATCCGTAATATGTTTACTTGCGGTATTTGCCTTTGAGTCCACAAAAGGTGCCCAGAGATGGATAAGAGTAGGTTCTGTTGGATTCCAGCCTTCTGAAATAGCTAAATACATTGTGGTATTGTATATGGCTAAAAGTATAGAGGTGAAAGGCGGAAGAAAAATAGGAACTCTGCTCTATGGAGTTATACCCTATCTATTGGTTTCAGGGTTTTATGCGGGCCTTGTATTTGCAGAGAAAAATTTGAGTATAGCTGCTGTAATAATGATAGTTACGATGATAGTCCTCTATGTTTCTGGAGCCAGAATTACCCATATGATCGGTGTAGTGGGACTGGTGATCCTTGCAGGAATAGCTGGAATAATATTTGAGCCTTATAGAATGGCCAGGTTTACAAGTTTTCTGAATCCCTGGGCTGATCCTAAAGGTAATGGATATCAGCTTATTCAATCTCTTTTAGCCATGGGTTCTGGAGGAATATGGGGAGTAGGATTGGGGAGATCAAGGCAGAAGTGCTATTACATACCTGAACCCCATAATGATTTTATATTTTCTATCATAGGAGAGGAACTGGGACTAATAGGTTGTACAATTATTGTTGCACTGTTTATAGTAATTGTGTGGAGAGGGATTGTGACTGCCATAAAGGCAAAAGATACCTATGGTACACTTCTGGCTACTGGAATAACCTCTGTTATTGCAGTACAGGCAATAATAAATATAGCAGTTGTAACTGGATCCATGCCAGTAACAGGTGTGCCGCTGCCTTTTATAAGCTATGGTGGATCTTCTCTTGTAATAAATATGGTAGCCATGGGCATACTTCTGAATATATCAAGGCAAAGTGAATATGGATAAAACATAGCATTGCAAAATTGTAATGCTATGTTTATGTAAAAAGCCTTATCTGAATCTGATATTTGAACTTTTTTTAATATTGCTGTAAGAAAAAATATATAAAAAATTAATGATTAATTTAATGAAATTAATTTTATTAAGTGTTAATATATATATATCTTATAGTATTTTACATTTAAATTATAAAGTGAGTTGGTAGGGAATGAGTGAATTTCCGTTGAAAACAGATAATGAGATGATTTTAAAAAGACGAAAGAAGAGAAGAGTAAAAAGAGCTTTTATTTTTATGTTATTTTTAATAGCATTATTTTTTACTCTCTGTTTAAAACTTCCTTATTTTAATATTCGGCATATTGAAGTCCATGGAAATAAAAATGTTTTAAGTACTGATATTGTAAACAGATCCGGAATATACGTGGGGAATAATATATTCTATGTTGATTTAAAAGATGCAAACAGCGGAATACTGAGTAATCCCTATGTGGAAGATGTAGTGATAAACAGAGAACTTCCCGGGACTATAAACATAAATGTTAAAGAGAGAGAGGCACTATTCTACTACGAGAGTAATAGAAAGTATTATATCATAGATGGAAATGGTGTTTTGCTTCAAAAGGTAGACAATATAAACAATATGCACTTGATTAGATTAGATGGAATTGATTATACTAAAACGGATATAGGTGAAGCCATCAGCAGTAAAAAAGAGGAAAGAAAGATAAAAATTGTGGCTTCCCTGGGGAATATAATTGTAAATAATAATTTGCCTTTTTCACTTACTTATGTAGATGTGAGTGATTTGCTGGATGTAAAGGCATACTTTAGCAATATATGTATAAAACTTGGCAGCGGGGAGAATTTAGACAAGAAGATGAATAGGGCACTCAACATACTGCTTCAAGAAAAGTTAAATGGTGCCAAGGGATATATAGATGTAAGATTTGATGGTAATCCGGTATATAAAGTAGGAGGATAAAATAGAAATGCGTAAATTTGCGTCACAGATCAGTGTTGCTTTAGTGTGTTGCATACTTGGGTTTATGGTTGCATATCAATTCAGGACATTAATGAAACAGGATGATACTTTAAATTTAAGTAATCAAAATAATACGGATGTCACGGTGACCATAGAACAATATAAAAAGGAAAAGAAAGCCCTGGAGGCAAAGGTGAATGAACTTCAAAATAAAGTGAAGAGTTATGAAGATGCAGCAGCAAGTAAAAGTGATTCCACTAAAAATCTTTTACAGCAGTTGAAAAATACCAGAATACTTACAGGAGAGGTAGATGTAAGTGGACCTGGAATAGTCGTATATCTTACTCCTAATGACAATAATTTGTTTGGGGGAAGCGGTGTTGACAATCATATAACTGATAAGGACCTAGTATATTTGGTAAATGAACTCAGGTTTGCAGGAGCTGAGGCCATATCCATAAATGATATAAGGGTTGTTTCCAGGACGGGTATAAGAACTGCGGGAAATTATATACTTATAAATGACAACAAGATATCACCTTCCAGCAGAATAGTCATACAAGCTATAGGAGATAAAAATTTACTGTACAGTGACATGAGCTTTCCAGAAGTGTTTGCAGACATAAAAAATATATGTGATGTTAAGTTTCAAAAGTCAGATAATATAACTATAAAGAAATATAATGGAGCATATAAATTTGAATATGCTAAACCTGTAAAGGAATAATTTAGAGGTGTGATAAAAATATGATAGCGTTTATTGGTCTTATATTGGGAATAATTATAGGAGTGGTATGGAACGTAAATATTCCAGACAAATTTTCACCTTATATGTCAGTGGCAATTTTAGCTTGTTTAGATTCAGTTTTTGGGGCTATAAGAGCTAATTTGTCGAAAAATTTTCAAACTGATATCTTCATATCTGGTTTTTTTGGAAATGCAGTCCTTGCTGCAGGACTTGCTTATCTAGGAGATAAATTGGGAGTGCCTATATACTTGGCGGCAGTTATAGTTTTTGGGGGAAGAATATTTGATAATTTTGCAATTATAAGAAGACAATTATTGGAAAGAACCAAACCACGTCGATGAGGTGAGTTAAATGAAAAGCAGTGAAGCCAATGTATTTGTTTTTATAGCTTCTATAATTATAGGCCTGTTGATATCTATGAACATGAGCTTTACGAAGGAGAATGCCAATAAGAGAGTGATTTTAAGTGCAAAGCAATATCAAGATGCATATAACTATAAAAATCAACTCTACAACCAAATATCTGATCTATCTGAACAGTACAGAGATAACTACAATAAGCTGAAAAAATATGAAGACAATGAACAAAATGAAGCTCAGGTTGTAACGGAAATAAAACAGGAGTTAAATAGGAATAACATGGAACTTGGCAAAGTAGCTGTAGAAGGACAGGGGATAAAGATATTTTTAAATGATGGGGATATGGAAGATGGACTGGATGCTTTTCAATATCAGATGAAATTAGTACATAATACTGATGTAATACAAGTGATGAACGACTTAAAAAATGCAGGAGCAGAGGCTGTTTCAATAAATGGACACAGAATGGTGGACACTTCTGAAATTTATTGCAGCGGGCCCTTTTTAAGGGTAAATGGAGTAAAGATTGCCTCCCCTTTTTCCATTGATGCCATAGGAAATAAGGATGTGCTTTACAACTATATGATGTCGAATGAAAATTATTTAAAAGTACTTATGAATAGAAAAATAGTGGTAGTTGTAACTAAAACCAGCAGCATGAAAATACCGGCCTATAATGGAGATTATAAAGTACAATTTATGCAGAACAAAGACTAAAATATTTTTACAATTTATGCCGTTAAGTTATCTTATATTTTGTTAAAATAATTAAAAAAATAATTAATTTTTGAAGGAATTTTAATTTCTATGAAGAATAATAAAATTATATGTATATGTGTTTAACAACAAAGGAGACGGTATTATTGTCAATTGAGGAAAATTTAAATAGTATAGAAGCAGATTTAAATGGAAAAAAAGTTGTCTTAGTAGCCGTTTCAAAGACTAAACCTGTAGAAGATATACAAACTGCATATAATGCAGGCATTAGGGATTTTGGGGAGAACAAAGTTCAAGAGCTTATGGGCAAAGAGTCTGAGCTTCCCAAAGACATAAGATGGCACTTAATAGGTCATCTCCAGAGAAATAAGGTAAAATATATAGTAGGTAAAGTTTATCTTATTCATTCCTTAGACAGTATAAGACTTCTCAATGAATTGGAAAAGCACTATAGTGCAGAGGGACTAATTGCAAATACTTTAGTTCAAATAAACATAGGCCGTGAGGAAAGTAAAACCGGTATATATGTTGAGAATTTAGAGAGTTTAATAGAGGCTTGCGAAAATTGCACAAGTGTTAAGGTAAGAGGTCTAATGGCTGTAATTCCACAGGGAGATGAGGAAAGCTGTAGATATTATTTTAAAGAAATGAAGTCTATATTCGATAAGCTTAAAGAGAGAAAGTTTAAAAATATAAGCATGAATGTATTATCTATGGGAATGACTCATGATTATAAAATTGCAGTTGAAGAGGGAGCTACTTTAGTAAGAATTGGAGAAGGCATATTTGGAAAGAGAAATTATAATAAATAGGAGGTATTTTTATGGCTGGTAAAATGATAAACAAGATGATGGGATTTTTAGGTCTTGAAGATGATTTAGAAGAAGATGAAGAAGAATTAGATGAAACAGAACAGGTTGATAATAGAAAAGCCAATAGTAACTTCGGTGGAGTAGAACCTATTGTAAATTCTAAAAGGCAGAATAAAGTTGTGAGCATACATACTACTGTATCTGCTAAAGTAAGGATAGTTAAGCCAACTACTTACGAAGAAGCAGCGGACATATGTGATGAACTCAAAAATAGAAAAATTGTAGTTATAAATACCACAGGCCTTGAAACCAAAATAGCCCAGAGACTGCTTGATTTTATGGGAGGTGCGAGTTATTCACTAGGTGGAGACTTAGAGGAGATAGAAAAGGGAGTGTATATACTTTCACCATCAAGTGTAGAAGTGAACAGTGATTTAAAAAGTGAGTTGTCAGGAAAAGGAATATTTGGTTGGAAGTAGACAATAATATAGATGTACTGTATTTAAAATAAGTATTATTTTGGAGGCAAAAATGATAAGCACTACTTTAACTGTAGCATTATCTCTTTTATTTAGGTTTTTGGAAGCTGCTATTATATTGGATGTAATCTTATCCTGGGTCATGCCCGGAAGGGGAAATGCATTTACAGATCTCCTACATGTATTTACTGAACCCTTTATGAGGCCGGGAAGGATGATTCAGCAGAAGATTATGCCGGGGCTTGCTTTAGATTTTTCCCCTATAATAGCTTTTTTTATAATAGACATAATAAGAGGGGTTGTATTTTCTATAATTTAATTTAGAAAGAGATAGATAGTGATCAGAGAAAATGATGAAGAAAGATAGTTTTATAAATAGATTTTATTTTTGTAGTGAAAATTATATGTTGCCTATATATGATAAGTTGGTTTTAGCAGAGCGAAGTCATAAGGTGGTTTATACAGGAGAATTTTGTACACCCAATATATGGGGAGCTCTACAGGATTTAAATGAAGAAATTGGATTGAATATTTATAGTTATGGTATATTTGAAGATGCGGAGAGAAAGATGATGGCATTTTCGGAAGAATCTGTAGAATGTTCTTATCCTGTAAAGTTGTTAGAAATAATTTGTAAGTCGAAATTTACAAAATTAAGTCATAAGGACTATTTGGGAAGTCTTATGTCCCTGGGAATCAAAAGAGAAAAATTTGGAGATTTAATATTGAATGGAAATGGTCTGTGTTATTTAGCTGTCTGTGAAGATATAAGTGATTATGTGAAGATGAATTTGAACAGTGTAGGAAGATGTCCCTGTGAAGTGGGTGATATAGATATTCATACAGAAGAAATTCCCAATTACAACTTTAAAACCTATACCTTAAATGTTTCTTCTCTTAGAATAGATTGTATGGTAAGTTCTCTTTGCAATCTATCCAGAAGCAAATCTGAAGAAATAATTAGACAGGGAAAGGTTCTTCTTGACTATTTGCCTGTAGATAAAAAGGATAGGTTGGTAAAGGAATATTGTACAATAACAGTAAGTGGCTGTGGAAAGTTTAAAATTGCTGGAAAAAGGGGATTTACAGGAACTGGCAGGTACAAGCTTCTTGTAAAAAAATTTAGTTGATTTGAGGTGCTAAGCATGCAGATAAACGCTGAAGAAATAACAAATAAAGAATTTAAAAAAAATCTTAGGGGTTATAATATAGATGAAGTGGATGATTTTTTAGATAAGATAGCGGAGGATTATGAATCACTACAGAAGGAAAATTCTTTTTTGAAAGAAAAGCTTCAATCTGTAGAGGACAAGATAAACCACTATAACAAGATGGAAAATACTATACAAAATACCCTTTTGTTAGCTCAGAATGCTTCTGAACAGGCTAAAGAGAATGCCAAAAAGGAAAGTGAGTTTATACTTAAAAATGCCAATGAAGCAGCTCAGAAAATAATAGACAAGGCTCATAGTGATGTTATTCAAATTAATGATGAATTTGAGAGAGTAAAGCAGGAGTTCGGAAAATTTAGAACTAAATTTAGAAATTTCATGAAGACTCAACTGGAAGTGTTTGATGATATGGAAAAAGATTTTGTGAAAAGCTATGATATAGGTTATGAACTAAGTGAATCTTCTTTAAATGATACTTCTTCAAAAGATGTTCCTATAAAGGAAAAAGAGATAGAAAATGAAGTTCAAAATACCGAAAAAACTTCTTCGGGGGCAGATAAAAATGAAGTTCAAGAAAGTCAGGATAGAGATGACAATGATAATACTTTGACAGATGAAGATGAGTTGAATGAAATTAAGAATTTTTTTGTTAAAGGATAGAGAAAACCACTCTAAAGTGTAGAGTGGTTTTTTTACATAGAAGATGTACTTGTTATATTTGTTTCAAATTGAGAAAGTTGACAATTGATGTTTGTTTATATATGCTATTAATATGTGTTGTTCAGAATAATCAATGGATAAGTATAAGGAGGTCATTATTTATGATTATAGGAATCATTGGGGCAATGGATGAAGAAGTGAAAATACTTTTATCCCAGCTTCAGTTAAGCAGAGCTCAAGTGAAAGCCAATATGAAGTTTAATTTCGGACAACTTTATGGTGCTAAGGTGGTAATAGTTAAAAGTGGAATAGGAAAAGTGAATTCAGCTATATGCGCACAAATTCTCATAGATGATTTTAATGTAGATAATATAATAAATGTTGGGGTAGCCGGAGGTACAGCAGAAGATATATACCCTGGAGATGTGGTTATAGCTAATAGTTTAGTACAGCACGATGTAGATACATCCGCCTTTGGGGACAAAGTAGGGCAGATCCCTAGAATGGATACATATGATTTTAAGTGTGACAGGAATCTTGTGGAGAAGGCCCAGCTTGCCTGCAGAAAGATAGGGGATATAAGAAGTTTTACAGGAAGAATTGTTACAGGAGATCAATTTATCTGCAGCACTGAAAAGATAAAGTATTTAAATAGTGAATTCAATGCACTTGCCTGTGAAATGGAAGGTGGGAGTATTGCCCAGACGGCTTATTTGAATAATGTACCTTTTGTAATAATAAGATCTATATCGGACAATGCCAATAATGGTGCCAGCATGGATTATAAAAAATTTGCACCTATTGCTATAAAAAACTCCACTGAGATATTGAAGAATATGATTATGAACTTATAGTTTTTGTCAAGTGATTCTTAGGTTCAGATGGAGTTTGCTTATAGGGAATGCTTGCTCCACCTGAACCTTAGAAGAACTTATCCAGGAGCGTAGCAGTGCTTATCTCCAACTTTAAGAAGTTGGAGTATTAGCAATGGTAGCGGTCGGATAGATTATACACCAGGAGGAAAATAATGGAAGTATCTATAATACTACTGGGAATTTTAATAGACAGGATTACTAAGATGTGGGCGGCTCAAAGTCTGGCTCAGGGTTTCCAGGTTGTTATAATAAAAGATATATTTTCATTTCTATATCTGGAGAACAGAGGTGCGGCTTTTGGAATCCTGCAAAATAAGCTTTATTTTTTGGCAGCTATAACAATAATAGTAGTTACAGGCATGATATACTATATGGTGAAACATAGATTGAAATCTATTGTAGTCAGAGTAAGTCTTTCTCTTATAATAAGTGGAGCACTGGGGAATTTAATAGATAGATTGATTTATGGATATGTAGTTGATTTTATTTCGGTTCATTTTAAAAATATCTATTACTTTCCAATATTTAATGTGGCAGATGTTTTTGTAGTAGTGGGAACAATGCTGTTGTTATTTTATTTACTGAAGGAAGAAAAATATGGAAACTAGAGAATTTTCAGTATGCAGCGGAGAGGAAAAAATGCGGCTTGATATGTTTTTGTGTAAACATTTGCCGCATAAGTCCAGAAGCTATGTTCAAAATTTGATAGAAAACAAAAGGGTGAAAGTAAACAAAAAAATAAAAAAAAGTAGTTATAAAGTCAATTGTGAAGATAATGTAATTGTAACACTGCCCGATCCTGTTGAGATGAATATAAAAGGAGAGGATATACCTATCGATATACTTTATGAGGATACAGATATTATTGTAGTAAATAAACCTCAGGGAATGATAGTACATCCTGCATCAGGCGTGTACACAGGTACACTTGTAAATGCACTTTTGAACCACTGCAGTGATTTGTCAGGCATAAATGGTGTGATGAGGCCTGGAATAGTACATAGAATAGATAAGGATACTTCGGGAATACTTGTAGTTGCAAAAAATGACAATGCTCACAACAAATTGGCCCAGCAGTTAAAGGATCACTCTATGACTAGGGAGTATATTGCACTGGTGGAGGGGGTTTTAAAAGAGGATAATGGCATCGTAGATAAGCCTATTGCAAGACATCCTAGAGATAAGGTAAAAATGGCAGTAGTTCATGGGGGTAAAAGGGCAGTTACCCATTATGAAGTCATTAAAAGATTTAAGAGTAATACCTTGATTAAATGTGTACTGGAAACTGGAAGAACCCATCAGATAAGAGTTCATATGGCCTATATTGGCCATCCACTGGTGGGAGATCCGGTATACGGATATAAAAAGCAGAGATTTAGACTAGATGGACAGCTGCTTCATGCTAGAAAATTAGGCTTTGTACATCCTTCAACAGGTAGGTATATGGAGTTTGAGACAGAAATACCGGATTATTTCAAAAAGATAATAGATATAATTGATAAAGGCCATGTTTAACTTATTTCAACCATAATAGGACAGTGATCTGAACCGGTAACTTGAGTTAAGATGGCTGCCTTTTTTACCTTTTTAAGTAGGTTGTTTGATACAAAGTGATAGTCTATTCTCCAGCCTGCATTTCTCTCCCTTGCTTTAAATCTATAACTCCACCAGGAGTATTCTATCTTTTGTGGATTCATATATCTGTAGGTGTCGGTATATCCATTTTTTATGAGCTTGTCTATCCACTGCCTTTCTATGGGAAGGAACCCGGAGCTTTTTTCATTGGCTTTTGCATTTTTTATGTCCATTTCAGTATGGGCAGTATTGTAATCCCCGCATATTAGAAGCTTTTTACTTTTAGATACCAGGAGATTGCAGTAATTTAAAATTGCATCATAAAAGTTCAGTTTGTAGTTCAGTCTTTCCTGGCTCATCTGGCCGTTGGGAAAGTATATGTTAAGCAGGGTAAAGTTTTTAAATTCAATTACGAGGATTCTGCCCTCCGAATCAAATTCTGGAATTCCTATTCCATGTTCTATGGATACAGGTTCAGATTTGCTGTAAACTGCTACACCGCTGTAGCCTTTTTTTTGGGCAAAACTAAAATATGAATGGTATCCACTTATGTTTTTCAATTTATCTTCCAGGGTAGTTTCTTGAAGTTTAGTTTCCTGAACACATAGTATATCAGGATTTTCGTTTTCTATCCATTCAAAAAAGTTCTTTTTTGAGATGGCTCTCAGGCCGTTTACGTTCCAAGAATATATTCTCATAAGTAATATGACTCCTTTTATATAAAATATAGTCCCATGTATATACCCAGGACAGGTTTGACATGGAGCATGGATAACTATCCTATTTTTCTTTTCCTATCCTTTTTATCATTTGAATCATTTAATTCTGCAGCGCTTTTTTCAGGTAATATTAAATTCAGTGCTATTCCGATGATAGATGCAAGAGCAACTCCTGATATCTGCACAGGTGCTCCACCGACACTGAAGTTTATGGAAGCTCCCCCTATACCTATTACTATTATAACAGAAGACAATATGAGATTTCTGTTTTTGCTGAAATCTATCTTTTCTTCTACCAGTACCCTAAATCCTGAAGAGGCTATTATACCAAAGAGAAGTATGCTTACTCCCCCTATCACAGGCATTGGCATATTTTCAATAAGTGCAGCTACGGGGCCTATAAAGGAGAGAATAATGGCAATTATTGCAGCACCGCCTATGACCCAGACACTATAGATTTTGGTTATGGCCATAACCCCTATATTTTCTCCATATGTCGTAGTTGGAGGGCCGCCTGTAAAACCTGCAAATATAGTAGCTAAGCCATCTCCCAGTATTGATCTGTGCAAACCTGGATCTTTGGTGAAATCACGTCCTACTACGTTGTTTGTCACGTAAATATGACCTATGTGTTCTGCTAGAGTTACAAATGAAATTGGAGCCATTAGTATCATGGCATTTATATTGAATTTTGGAAGCATAAAGGGTGGTAGACTGAAAAATGAAGTATTCGCTATGGATTTTAAGGATTGTTGTGGTATAACTCCTAAAATTATTGCAGATATATATCCTACTATTATAGCTATCAATATAGGTATTATTCCAAGAAAGCCCTTGAAATACATACTTCCAACTACTGCAACAGCTAAGGTTATTCCAGAAACGCTCATCCATGCCCACCTTGGTATACTCTGCATTTGAGCTGTTGTATAGGTAGGGTTGAATCCAGACCAGTTTATAGCTGTAGTGGCCAGACTTAAGCCTATTACAATTACTATAGATCCTACTACTACAGGAGGAAGAGCTTTATTGAGCCAATTTACTCCACAGAATTTTATTATAATGGCTACTATTACATATACACATCCTGCAGCTATTACACCGGAAAGCATGGCAGATGGTCCATAATTTTGGGATGCGATGAGTATGGGACTTATAAATGCGAAGGAAGAGCCCAGATAAGCAGGCAGCTTGGCCTTAGTGCATATTATATATATAAGAGTTCCAATGCCGCTGCAGAACAATGCAATGGATGGACTCATACCAGTCAGTATAGGGACCAGTATAGTGGAACCTACCATGGCAAATAGATGTTGGAAACTGAGTGGTATAGTAGTTAATATGGGTAATTTATCTTCTACGTCTACAAAATCTTTCATTTACGACACTCCTTTTTTAGTCTCTCAGGACTATTTTAAAAGTTTTACAGTTCATATATTTTTACTGAATCACTTTTATCTATTTCTGAAATTTCTACAGATATTATTTCTTCCCGGGAAGTAGGTATGTTTTTGCCAACGTAATCAGGTCTTATGGGAAGTTCTCTGTGTCCTCTGTCAATTAAGACCGCCAGCTGTATTAATTTTGGCCTGCCTGAATGAATAATTGCATCCATAGCTGCCCTGGCTGTCCGGCCAGTATAGATTACATCGTCAACTAATATGATCCTTTTATTTTCTACATCTGTTACATCAAATTCTTTTACTACAGGCTGTTCTGAAAGAGTACTTAAATCATCTCTGTAGAGGCTTATATCAACACATTTAACATCCAATTTGACACCTTCAATTTTATAGATATTTTCCGCTATTCTTTCAGCCAGAGGGTATCCTCTCCTTTTTATACCTACAAGCATTATATTTTCCGTGCCCTTGTTTTTTTCCACTATTTCGTGAGATATTCTAGTCAATGTCCTGTCCATAGCCTTTTTATCTAAAATGAGTGCTTTTAGCTTCAAAATATCACCTCCTCCATTGCGAGCTTATAGTTAAAAGTTCGTGTCTTAGTATATTGGGCATAAAGAAAAGCCCTTCTCCATGTGAGAGGGCGTCCATTCTACTTTACCTTACTGATCTCACTGGATCATTTTAAAGGATATATAACCTTGTTTATTATAAAATAATTTTTTTTATATTTCAAGCCATTTTAAATAAATTTTATTCAATCTGTTCTATAGATGGCATTGAAGAATCCACATACAGTGTTTTATTGGTATAGTATATTACCATTCCTGGCTTTGCTCCATTTGGCTTATGTATATTTTTTATAGAGGTATAGTCTACAGCTACTTTTGAAGAGCCTTTAGCTTTACTATAGTAGGCTGCCAGCATAGCTGCTTCTTCCAGAGTTTTGTCTGGAACTGTACCAAAATTTTTTATTATTACGTGTGAACCGGGAATTTTCTTTGTGTGAAGCCATATATCCCTTTTATCTGCAAATTTAAGAGTAAGGTAGTCATTTTGGAGATTGTTTTTGCCCACATATATTTCTATTCCGTCGCTGGAAAGAAATTTCATGGGCTTAGAAACCCTGGATTTATTTCGTGAATTTGATTTTTTTAGTTTAATGTAGCCTGTTGCCATAAGTTCTCTTTTTATTTCTTCAATATCCTCATAGTTATCCAAGTTTTTTATATTGGTAATAACTGAATTCAGATATTCCAGTTCTTCATTTGCCATACTCAATTGTTCACTGGCAGCCTTTTTTGTCTTTTTTAATTTATTGTATTTTTTAAAATAATGCTGAATGTTTTCAGAAGGAGTTTTATTTTCGTCCAATTTTATATCTAGATACTCATTGTTGTTGTAATAATTTTGAACTTTTATATGGGAGAGCCCCTTTTTTATTTTGTAGATATTAGAGGTAAGCAGTTCTCCACAAATTCGATAAACATCTTTATCTAGAGCATCTTTAATATTCTGGTTTAAAATATCGATTTTTTTATGGCAGCGATCTAGATTTATATTTACAAGTTTTTGAAGATCAGAACTTCTGTTGTTCAATCTATCTGCTTTGTCCTTTTCAAAATAAAATTCCTCTACAAGTTTGGAAGGTGAGGAGTAGAGATTTTCTTTATAGCCGTCTAGATAGGTCAGATTGTCGCAATAAAAGTCTTTTACCACAGAACCTTTTTTGTAGGATACAAAGGAAAATTCGTGATTTTTAAGTTTGTTGAAGATCTTATTACTAAAACCATATAGTATAGTTGCACTTGTTTCATCGAAAACATTCAAGGTTTCAGATAGGTTCAATTCCTCCAATCTGTGAAATAACTCTTTTGAATATGAACTACTGACCCCTGTAAATGTCGAGGAGAAAAATTTTTTATCTATGTATTTTATGCGATTTTGTATAAATGTCTTGAATTCGTTTTTAGAAAAACGAAAAGGATTTAATTTATTTGAGGTCGGTGGAAATATATATTTAATTCCGGGGAATAGTGATCTGACGGTATTTATTTCAGGTGTTATGTGTTTTATACTGTCCATGATTAAATTGTCCCTCTGGCGAATTAGGGTAATATTGCTGTGCCTTCCCATTATTTCTACTATTAATGTGTAAATACTGTTAAATCCCAATTCATCAGAACTTTCAAAATCTAAGAATACAACTCTGTCTGTATCCAATTGTCTTATATTGATTAATTTTGAGGAGTTCAGATATTTTCGCAGTACCATACAAAACATAGGGGGCTGCAGGGGGTTCGGTTTATTTTTATCTGTAATGTGAATTTTAGGATATATGGGGCTGGAACTAATTGAAAGTTTATAGTTTTTTCTGTTGTTTTTCATAGTTAATAATATCTCATCCTTTTCAGGCTGATTGACTTTTTCAATGCGCCCTCCCAGCAGTTCACATTTCAATTCTTCTAAAATACTGTATATAAAAATACCATCTAATGCCATAATATCATCCTCTTTCTTATATTCTGTATTGGGTATTTAATAAATTATATCATCTAAAATTTAATAAATAAAGCTGATCGGAAGATTATGTATAGAATATTGCTTGCCTATGATTCCGAGTACAACAGTTGTCATTGATAAAAAGTTGACACAGTAGTAAACTTAATTTATGTATGCAAAATTTTACGAAAGGATGAAATTTTAATATGAAATTTACTAAAATGCAGGGAAGCGGAAATGATTTTATAGTCATTGATGATAGAAAAAATAAATTTTTAGGTAAAGAGAGTAAGCTTGGAGTAAAGCTTTGTAATAGGCATTTTGGAATAGGGGCAGATGGTGTATTAATAGTTAGAGGAAGTAAAATTGCACAGATCAAGATGATAATAATTAATTCTGATGGATCTTATGCATCCATGTGTGGAAACGGCATAAGATGTTTTGCAAAATATGTATGGGAGAACAATATAGTAAAGGGTTCTAGCATAAGGATAGAAACGGGAGATGGAATAAAGGAAGCCTTTTTGAATATAGATGCAGATGAGGTTAAGGAAGTTACTGTTGATATGGGGACTCCCTCTTTTGTACCCGGTGAAATTCCAGCTGATTTTGAGGATGAAATTGTCAATAAGGAAATAGAAGCTAATGGAAAAATATATAAAATCACTTCACTGTTTATGGGAGTTCCTCATACAGTTATATTTGGCAGGCTGGAAAAATACCAGGTGAGAGAAGGAAAGTCTGTAGAAAAATATGCTGCATTTCCGCAGGGAACCAATGTAAATTTTTGTGAAATTATAGATAAAAATAATATCAAAGTAAAGACCTGGGAAAGGGGAGCAGGCCCTACTTTAGCCTGTGGTACAGGAAGCTGTGCTTGTGTTGTGGCTGCAAACAAGTTGAATTTTACTGATAAAAAAGTTAAAGTTACAGTACCCGGTGGAAATATATTGGTGGAAATAAGAGGAAATAATGTATTTATGACGGGTCCTGCAGAAGTTTCTTTTAAAGGGGAATATGATATGTAATGAAAATTTTCATGAAGATAATATTCTATACGGCGGTATTTTTAAATATTGTCACTTTGAGTGGATGTAGTTCCAGGAATAAGTATAAAGGCGAGGTTATAAAAGAGCCAAATTATTCTGATGTTATAGTGATTAAAGATGGAGGAGATAAAGAGGATATATTTAATGTACATTCTAATCAATTAGTTAAAAATGGAACTGTCGATCATATCTCAGAAATGGTATATGATACTCAAAAATCTGTTTATGTATATCTGGTTGATAAAAATAAAACCCCAAAAATTGGCAGTAAGGTAGTTGCGTTATATGGAAATACAAAAAGTGAAATCAAGGACTTTTTTGCTGTAAAAGATATAAAAATAAATCCTTCAGGAGATAAGATTGCCTATAGAGCTTTCAACAGTTCTTCTACTGACAGTGCGCAGGGTATGAAAGTATATGATTTGAAAAATAAAAAATATATAGAACTTAAATCTAAAGTTTTGGTTTCAGGGAATTTATATGAATGGCTGGACGATCATAGAATAATATATTATGGAAATATAGAGGGGCAAAGAAATTCTGATAAAGTATATCTATATGATCTCAGCAAAGACAGTGAACAGGTATATTTAAATGATACAAGGGGATATTGTATGTATTTTACCACTATAGGGGATGATCTGCTGTTTTCATCACGGAATCAGGATGAATTGGATTTATATTATTACAATCATAAAACTGGACAATTTAAGTTCTTAAGTGATGAGTTTGAACAGATATATGATTCTACGGTGGATAATAAAAATGGCTGTGTATTTTTTATTGGAAAAAATGAAGAAAATATTGAATCGCTTTATAAATTCACACAAAAGGATGGCGGAGTTAGCAGGATAACTTATGATTTCCCAGAAAATATTGCTGAGTACAGCGGTATAGCCCAGAGTAAAAGAGGAGATGTGTATTTTGTGGGAATGGTAAACAGGGGGAGCGGTGAAGATGTATTCATGTATAACATCCGAGATAAATCCATAAATATCATATCTGATCAGGAGGGAATATATAATATTTATAAAGAGAAGTGAAAAATATCACTTTATTTTGATTATAATTGATTAGAAAATATTTTATTGGGATATAATCTCAATAACAAATTATTGTTGAATACGATATTGTTGATTATATGTTTAGAACTGTATGTTGTTTGAAGTTTGTACTTTGTATTTTAAAATATGATAGAAAGAGAGAAATAATATGTTTTCCACAGAGATGAAAGAAGTAAACATTGATGAAATTTTATTGGAACCAGATATAGTGAAGAGGATACCTGAAGAGATAGCCAGAGATAATTGTGTGATTGCATTGAAGCGGGCTGATGAACAGATCATTATAGCTGCAGATAAAACTCCAGATATTAATTTAGTGGAGGAACTAAAGTTCATATTAGGTGTTGAATTGAGATTTGTTAAAGCTGACAGAAGAAAAATATACGATTTGATAAATACATATTATTGCAGGGAGAATTTACACCATGCATTGAAAGACATAAAGATGAATAAAAATACTTCACAGATGACCGGGGAAAACATTTCAGATATACATAAATTTCAAAGTTCCCCTGTAGTTAAGGCAGCTAATTACATAATAAATAAAGCCATAGATGAGAGGGCCAGTGATCTTCACATAGAGCCCTTTCAAAAAAGTGTGACTATAAGGATGAGAGTGGATGGCATTATATATGAGTACATAAAAATACCTAGAAATATATATCCACTTTTATGTACAAGAATAAAAATAATGGCCCAGATGGATATAGCTGAAAAAAGACTTCCACAGGATGGAAAAATAAAATATACTAAGGGAAATTTCAATTATGATATTAGAGTGTCTACTCTTCCAACTATATATGGGGAAAAAGTGGTTTTGAGAATTTTATATAGGGATACTGAGATAAAAAATCTCAATATGCTTGGATTTTTAAAAGAAGATGAGACAAAGATAAAAAACATGTTAAACAGGAGTTCAGGTCTCATTTTAGTGACGGGTCCAACGGGAAGCGGCAAGACTACTACAGTTTATTCTATGGTGAGCAATATAAATGCTAGAGAAAAAAATATAGTGAGTATAGAAGATCCTGTAGAGTACACCCTGGACGATGTAAATCAAGTTAATGTAAATTCAAAAATAGGGCTTGACTTTGCCCGGGGACTCAGGAGCATTTTGCGTCAGGATCCGGATGTCATAATGCTTGGAGAGATAAGAGATGAAGAGACGGCACATATGGCTATAAGGGCAGCCGTGACAGGACATTTGGTTATAAGTACACTGCATACGAACAACTCTGCTGAATCCGCGATAAGACTTAAAGATATGGGAATACCGGAATATTTTATACGGGATGCGCTTGTAGGCATAATATCCCAAAGGTTGGTCAGAAAAATATGTCCTTACTGTAAAACAGAATACCAGGCTTCTCCAGAGGAAATTGTGAAATTGAATCTATCCTCTGAACAGGTTTTATACAAGGGAAAGGGCTGTGACAGGTGTAACCATAAGGCATACAAAGGCAGGACAGTGATATATGATATTTCATATGTGAATGATTATATGAGAGGTTTTTCAAAAAACAGTGTATTGAATGTTGAAAACAGCATAGAGGAATCAAGAGGGGCTACTATGAAGGAAAATTGTATGGAACTTGTTAAATCAGGTGTTACTACATATGAAGAGTTTCTCAGGATGTGCCTGTAGTAAAGGCGGTGGATATTATAATAAAGTACTGGGCAATAAATATGGAAGGTAAAAAAATCAAAGGTAAATGCGAAAGATATAAATTTGCTCAATTAAAAGCTTCTTTGAGAGAAGAAGAATATTATATATATAACCAGAGCAGTGTAAAAAATTACAGAAATGTATTTTTAAAAAAATCCAGCATGATGGATATAAGTGTATTGTGCAGCCAGATGAGCATTATGCTGGGGGCAGGAATACCTGTGTCTAAGACGCTTGATGACTTAGAAAAGCAGTGTGGTAACAATTCCGTAAAACAGACTTTGAAAGCTGTAAAAGAAGAAGTGGTAAAAGGAAAAGAACTGCATGAAAGTATGGCTCAGTTTAAATATGTATTTCCTGTATTTATGGTGGAAATGGTTAAAATAGGTGAAGAATCTGGAAGATTGGATGAAATATTCAAAAAATTATCTGAATATTATGAAAAATGTTACAGCATAATATCTTCACTGAAAACTTCTCTCATATACCCTGCAATAACACTGGTAGTTTCAATATTTGTGCTGCTGTTTCTGATGGTTGATATAGTACCACAATTTATTGACATTATAATTTCTAATGGGAGTGAAGTACCAGTTCTAACAAAAATAGTAATGTACAGTTGTCAGTTTCTCAGACTGCACTATATTCAAATTTTAGCATCAGTGATTTTTATAGGGATAATATCCTATGGATTTAGAAAAAATTGCAGGGTGGCTGATATAGTAGAAAATATAAAAATTAGAATACCTTACTTCAATAAAATTTACAGTGATCTTATGATTTTTAAAATATGTTCTTCGATGGCTATACTCGTAAAATCCGGGGTAAATATAATTACGGCTCTTAAAATCACAAGTGAATTGGCGGGTCATGGTATTATGTCAAATAAAATGGAGAAGGCAATAAAGTATGTGGAAGGAGGTGAAAGTATATGTGAAGCAATGAGTAAGGCAAAAATAAATGATAAATTATTTTTATCTTTAATTAATACTGCTGAAAATACGGGAAATATAGATGTTATGTTTTTAAAGCTGGAGCAATTATTTGGGAATAAATTGGATAGGTGTTTGAAAAAGATGGTCAGGATTGTGGAGCCTATTATAATAATATTCTTGTCGCTGTTAGTAGGAATATTTGTTATATCAGCACTTATGCCTATCTTTACTATAATGGAGTCTACATTGTAATTTATAAATAAGATTGAAAGAAGGTAGTTGAAATATGACAGGAAAATTCAGGTATAGAAGAAAGAAAGGATTTACCCTCATAGAACTGATGTTAGTAGTTGCCATAATTTTAGTGCTTTTAGGGTTTCTGGTTCCTAAATTTTCTGCTTATCAAAATAAGGCTAAAATTACAAAGGCTGTTAATACGGCTAAGCAAATAGAAACGGCAGCTATGGCCAGTTATGGAGACAATGATGGAAAATTTGATGAGGTAGATGTAAAAAACTGTATATCCACCCTTACCTCCGCTGGAGAGACCGGTGTTGAACTGGGCAGTGATGATCAGAACATTACTATAAATTATGAAAGTGACAAGAATACCTATACTTTGGAAATTGACGCTGCAGATAATTCCTACATAGTGAGAAAAGAAGGCATTGAGATATTTCCTAATGATGAAAATTAAAACTATGATTTCTGGAACCAAATCACGGGGTTTTACGTTAATTGAACTGCTCCTTACTATGAGTTTATTTTCTGTAATTTTTAGCTTTAGTTTGATCACTTTGGGGTTCTACAGCAAAATTACTAACGAGATAGATGTGGATTTAACTGACAATAATATTATAAATTTTATAAACAAATCCAAGGCTTATTGTAGAGATAATAAGAAAGAAGGAGGTTATATCTATTTTGATCAAGACAGTGAATGCATAACTTTTAACGTAGGTTTAAATGAAATATTCAATATGAGATTGCCGGAGGGATTTACTTTGAATGGGGTAAGAGATGATAACAGGATAAAAATAGATAACCGGGGAATAACTCAAGATGCCTGTAGTATAAAGTTTAAGGATAGAAAAGAAAAAATTCACTGCCTGACTATGTGTGTGGGCACTGCTTATGTGGAGATAAAGTACTGATGTGGAAGATAGGAAAAAATAATACAGCTAAAATAACAGTTAAGAAAGGATTTACCTTAATAGAAGTGCTGTGTAGTATAGTGGTTTTTTCACTGCTGTTTATGGCAGCTCTCTGTATACAGGTAAGTGCTGTCAAAGTAAAGAATTATAATCAAGGTGTAAACAGGTGTACATTGATTATGGAATATGTGAAAAATAATATTGAATATAATTTTAGTTATGAAGATGTTTTAAATTTATATGAAAAAGGCAGGGTATATTTAAACTGTGATGAGCTAAAGGTTGAAAATATGGAAAAAATAAAAGTTTATAATTCATTTTCTGATGTAAAGCCTGAAAAAGAGCCCTATATCATTTTAAATGTAACAGAAGGGGAGGTGTTAAAGATAAATTTACAATTTTGTAGAAAAATATATGGAAATATCAAGGTGGATAAATGTGAATTCTATAAGGGGAATTATAAAAGATAAAACGAAGTGTAGAAAAGGTTTTACAATTATAGAGATGATTATAGTTATAGCACTGGCAGCATCTATAACTACAGTACAGATAAGGGTCATATCAAAATACATGAGACTTCACAGGGAGGAAGTCAATTATAGCAGGGAGCTGTTTTATGTCAATGAAGCATTTATGATAATAGAACATCAAGTAGAGAGTGCCAAATATATTGATATAAAAGATAATATGATTGTATTGAGGAGATATGACGATAGAGGGTATGATTATATAAAAAAACATAATGATAATTATATTGTTATTTCCTATGGTTCCAACAATTCTTCTACTTTAAACAATATATTGAAAGGAATAGAGGATTTTAGGGTGGAGAAGTATGGAAGAATTTTTTACATATCTATAGATATGGGGAAAGGTAGTTCTTATAAAAGATGTTTTGGAATAGAAAGAAAAAAGCTGAAAGAGGGTTTATATTGATATATGTGGTTCTTATAGGATGTATATGTATTTTTATTTCCCTTGGATGCTACAGTATGGAGATGAACATTAGATCGAATAATTTGAAGGATTATAAAAAATGCCTCGAGTTGGACATAATTGAAAAACCTAGAGAATATCTTTTAACTAGGTTAAATAGGTATATAGTTGAAAATGTATCTTGTAAAGAAAACAATTTAAAAGGGAGTAGGTGCTCTTTAGATAATATCAAGATATATTTTGAAGAATGCTATATATATTATGATGAGAATATAGATTGCTTTAAAGCAGAATACATATTTAATGGAAAATTTTATAAAGAAGAGATTTATGAATACGAGCTTAGAGAAGGGAGATTTGTATGCAGTTGTGTAGATTATTCCTTCAGCAGGGAGTGTAAGTAAAATGCATAGAAAGGTATTTCTAGAAGTAAATGATACAGATATGGTGTATAGAGAAGTCCCAAATAAAAATTTTATATTCAATCTATTTAATAGTAGAGTAATTAATAAGAATATTGTTTCCATAAAGGGCATTAAAGTAAATTTAAAGAATAGAAATCTAGTTATTTTAGCTCATGGAGAAGAAGTATATGTGATGCTCATGAAATTACCCAGAGTAAGCAGAACAAATATCTTTAAAATTATAAGGGAAGAACTTAAAAATAAATTTAAAAAAACCGATGATATAATGTTTTCCTATGATATAATCAGGCGCTGTAAATATAACCTGGAGGTAATGGTGTTCTGTATGAATTACCGTAACGGGAAAGTGATAGAAGAATGTCATAACGCCGGATTCCATATTGCCGGCATAGTGCCAATTCAATTTTATATTTGGGAAAATTATAAAGATAAAATAAAAAGTGAAAATTATATATTTGTATTAATGAGAAATGAGGTTTTATATTTTATAGCATGTCATAAATGTAAAATGATATTTAACAATGTGTTTAAAAATATAAAAAAGGATGACTTTTTTGATATTCTAGAACAATTTCAAATGAAGCTGAGTATTTTGATGACTGATTTTAAATTTACATATATATATTTTGTGGGTTTTCCCTATAAAGATACAATAGAAGAAGTATCTAAACAGTATATATGTAAAGATTTTGGAAAATTCATTGTAAAGTGATATTTAAGGTTTGTATGTTTTCTCATTTGACATTAATAATAGAAAAAAATAGGTATTTAAAATATTTAAGTGAGAGGTAGTTAATGTGAAGGGATTATATTTTTTACCTCAGTGGTATAAAGAAAGAGTAAAAGCGGAAAAAGGCAAAAAACTTAAATTTACGGTTGTATTGCTCTTGATAATAAATTTGCTGCTTGTAAATATGTTTATAGTAAATAAAAATAAACTGACCAATTTGGATGGTGAATTAAAGAATTCAGTATCCAGAAAAAGTTCTGTACATTATAAAAGCGGTACATTTGAATGTTTTTTAAATTTTTACGAATACATATGGAAGGGAAAAACTTTTAAAGATATAAGTATTCAAAATAAAGATATAAATTTCAATGTAGAAGGTGAGGAAAATTGTCTTTCACTGATCAAAAATATAGAGAACACAAATAAATTTATAATAAAAGATTTAAAATGTTTAGAGATTACGGACGGGGAAAAGAAAATCTGGCAGATTAATTTAAGATTAAAATAATAGGTGGAATGATAATAATGAAAATGGCAAATAATATATTTAGATTTACCATATTAGCTCTGATCTGCAGCTGTGTGTTTTTTTTATCAAAGAATTATGCTCTTATTAAAGATTTAAATGAAAAAAACGGAGTTCTTCAATTACAAGAGAATAATTTAAAGAAGAATTTGAAGAAGACGAGTGGAATAAGTTACAGTGATGTTTTACAGAAATTAAATGGTATAGAGGGGGTGCAAATATTAAATTTTTCGAGAAGTAGTGAGGGAAAAATAACTGTAAATGTTGAAATAACAGGTGATAAAACTAAAGTTGTGGATGCTTTCAAAAAAATAAGTCAAAAAGAAAATTTTTATAGTATGGATAATATTACAATGGAACAGGACAGATATGAAAATTTAAAAGCAAGGACAGATATTAATTTTGTACCCTGAATAGGCATTTAAGTTTGCAAATAATCACAAATTTTGATAAAATAACATTGTTTGAGTGTAACAATGGAATAAATGTGATTATTTATGAATTGATGCTGCCTTATTATAGGAGGAATTGCAATGTTTAAAAAGAGGATTGCGAAATTAAGAGAAGCTATGGGTAAAAAAAAATTGGATTCAGTTTTGTTGATGGGAGATCCAAATAGAAATTATTTAAGTGGATTTACGGGCAATGAAAGTTTTTCACTCATAACACAGGAAGAGGCATTCTTTATAACGGATTCGAGGTTTACAGAACAGGCCTCAGAACAGGTAAAAGATTATAAAATTTTAGAATATAGTAAAGGTATGTCCTTTGTAGATTTTTTATCAGACTTAATAGATAAAAATAATATTAAAAGGCTTGGGTTTGAGGAAAACATAGTTTCCTACAGCCAATATGTGGTTTTTAACAGTAAATTGAATTGTCAGCTTGTTCCTATGGAGGGAATTGTAGAAGAAATAAGAATAGTAAAAGATGATGATGAAATAAAGTTAATGGAAGGGGCTGCTGCTATTGCAGATAAGGCCTTTGCACATATGGTAAATTTTATAAAATCAGGCATGACAGAGAGAGAAATAGGACTTGAATTGGAATTTCATATGAAAAAGTTAGGAGCCAGTGCTCTTTCATTTCCATCTATAGTGGCCTCCGGAGTGAGATCCAGTCTTCCTCATGGTGAAGCTACTGAAAAAGTGATAAAAAGAGGAGAGTTTTTAACTCTGGATTTTGGCTGCATTTATAAGGAGTACTGTTCTGATATGACAAGAACAGTTGTGATAGGTGAACCTTCAAGGGAAATGCTTAAAATATATAATATAGTTTTAGAGGCTGAACAATTGGCCTTAAAAGAGTATAAGCCTGGCATTCCAGCAGTGGAGGTGGATGCCGTTGCAAGAAATTATATAAGTGGAAAAGGATACGGGAAGAATTTTGGCCACAGCCTGGGTCATGGAGTAGGCAGAGAAATTCACGAGGCACCTATAATTGGCTATAAAAATAATAGAAAATTGGAATCAGGTATGGTGGTCAGCGATGAACCTGGGATATACATACCGGGTTTTGGTGGAGTTAGAATAGAAGATTTGCTTGTAGTAACTGAAGATGGTGGTAGGGTTTTGTCAAAGTCGCCTAAAAATTTAATATGCATAGATTAAGTCAGCAATATTACTATGGTTAAATAGTATTTAATGATATATAATGTTAAATGGATAATAGATAGATTTATAAAGAGTTTATAAAAAATTGAATTAGGATTAAAACAGGTCGAATAAGAATGAGAAAGGGGTTAAGCCGTTATTTCAAATACTAATTTTAGAGGTAATTGAAGTTGTAGGGTGGATTTTACATCCGAATTTACGTCCCTGGAGTGTGAGACCTGACGTAGGATAGCTGTAACAGCTAGATTTCGGGCACTATGAATGGGAAAATAAGCTTGAATTAGAGCTTATATAAGACGGTAGGCAGAAAATGATATCAGCAGGAGATTTAAGAAAAGGAACTACTTTTGAACAAGATGGACAAGTGTATACAGTAGTGGATTTTCTCCATGTGAAACCGGGTAAAGGAGCAGCATTTGTAAGAACAAAATTAAGAAATGTTATCACGGGAGCAGTTACTGAAACTACTTTTAATCCTACTGCAAAATTGCAAGAGGCAGTTATAGAAAGGAAAGAAATGCAGTATTTATATTCGGATGGTCAATTGTATTATTTTATGGATCAGGAAACTTTTGAACAAATTCCATTGGAATATGAAAAGGTAGAGGATGCAATAAAGTTTTTAAAAGAGAACATGTTTGCCATAATAAAGTTTTATAAAGGGGAGGCATTTTCTGTAGAAGCTCCGAATTTTGTTGAGTTGCAAGTAACTCATACTGAACCGGGAGTTAAGGGAAATACTGCTACTAATGTTTTAAAACCAGCTACTGTGGAAACGGGGGCAGTTGTGTCCGTACCTATATTTGTAAATGAAGGTGAAACTATAAGAATTGATACAAGGACTGGAGAATATATGGAGAGAGTTTAGTAAATACTAATAAATAAATAATATTTAGGAAGTGATGTCATGGAATCCATTAAATCTAAAGTATCTTATATTAGCGGGCTGATGGATGGGCTAAAAATTGATAAAAGTACAAATGAAGGGAAAATTTTTTTGAAGATTTTAGATGTACTTGAGAGTATGGCAGAAGAGATAGAAAATTTATCTGAGGCTCAAAAATATACGGAAGACTATATGGATGCCATAGATGAGAACTTAGCATATTTACAAGATGATCTGTATGATGAAGACTATGAGGCATATAGGGATATGGTTGGAAATTTTGAAGAAGTTAAATGTCCAAATTGTGACGATACTGTGTATATAGATAAAGACATATTGAAACAAAAGGAAAATTTAACTTGTCCCAATTGTCATAACAATATACCTATTGGGGATAACAGTGTTAGTGATGATAGTAAAAATTAAATTACGTATAATAAAAGATCCTGTTAAGGTTACATACTTTAACAGGATTTTTTATTTTATTTTTATTTATATGGAATAATTTTTTAAAAATGAAAATAGGAATTAATATAAAGAAAGGAGATGAGAAAGATATATACTAAGGAGATATTAAACATTTTACCGGAAAATTTAAAGACTGCTATTGGAGATTTAATAAAGTCCCCTTATTTACAGGAAATAAGGATAAGGGTCAATAGATCCTTAATACTCCAATTAGGATTGAAAGAGGTTGTGTGTGGATATATACCCAGGATGGAAGATCTAAAAATAATAATTCAGAGAATGAGCAATTATTCTATATATGCCTTTGAGGAAGAAATTAAGCAGGGTTATATAACTATCAAAGGCGGTCACAGAGTGGGTATATGTGGGAGATGTATTATTGAAAAAGGTGAAGTTAAGACCATAAAAGATATAGCATCTATAAACATCAGAATATGTAGGGAAATTGTCAACTGTTCTGATTCCATTATGAAGTTTTTGACAAGAGAAGATGAGATAATAAATACTATAATAATTTCACCTCCTAAGGGTGGAAAAACCACTCTTATAAGAGACATTGTGAGAAATATATCTGGAGGTATGCAGAATATAGGCCTTACGGGTAAAAAAATATGTGTAATAGATGAGAGAAGTGAAATAGGGGCTTGTTTTAATGGGATTCCGCAGATGAATCTGGGAATTAGAACTGATGTACTTGATGGATGCCCCAAGAGTCAGGGCATAATTATGGCTATTAGAAGCATGTCACCGGACGTCATAGTTTGTGATGAAATTGGAACTTATAAGGATATGGAAAGTATTCTAACAGCATTGAATTCTGGAATAAGCTTGATTGTAACTATTCATGGTTATGGAATAGAAGATCTGTACGGAAGGCCGGTTTTTAAGGAAATAGTGGATAATAAAATATTTAAAAGGGCCATAGTATTGAGCAGCAGAAAAGGTTCCGGTACAGTTGAATATGTGTATGATTTTACAAATAGTTCTGTAATATGGAGGGGATGAAATGCTGAAGATTTTGGGGTATATTATGATAATATTTGCTTCCACTGGAATAGGATTTACTTACGGAGGAATTTTCAAAAAAAGGGTGGAACAATTAAAAGAAATGCAGAGATGTATTCATCAGCTTCAAAATGAAATCATGTATACGCATACTCCGCTGCCGGATGCCATTTTAAATACAGCGTTAAAAAGTATTGATCCCATTAAAGATGTTTTTAAAGATATATCATCTATGCTTTACAGTAATTCCGTTGACAATGTATATGAGGCTTTTAAATGTGCATTTAGTGATAAAAGAGAAATTTTAAGTTTGAAAAATGAAGATATATCTGCAATATTGGATTTATCAAAAACACTTGGAGAATCAGATATAGAGGGACAAAAAAGAATGTTCTCACTGACTTTGGACAACATAAAAAATCAAATTGAAGTTTCAAAAATTGCAATGAATAAAAATTTAAAGATGTATAGGTGTCTTGGGTTTTCACTGGGAGCTGTGATAGTGATAATTTCAGTCTGAGTGGCAATATGTGTGTATTTAGATAAATTCCATAAGAAATGAAAAAGGGGAGAAAATCAAATGATGGACATAAGTTTAATTTTTAAAATAGCTGGAGTGGGCATAATTGTCATACTTATAAATAAAGTGTTAGAGGCCAGCGGCAAAGGTGATTATGCAGTGTTGACAAATCTTACTGGAATTTTAATTGTACTTATGATGGTGATAGATTTGGTGAGTAAATTGTTTAATGCCGTCAGGACTATGTTTCAGCTTTAGGAGAAGATTATGGAGATAATTAAAATAGTAGCTTTTGCCTTTATTGCCTTGTTTATAACTCTTCTGTTTAAGGGAAAAAGAGATGATATAGCAGTATACATAAGTATAGTTGCCGGAGTTATTATATTTTTATTTATGATAACAAAGATAACAGCCATACTTCAATTTATCCAGCAGTTGGCAGTTAAGGCAAATATAGATTTTGTTTATTTAACTACTGTATTTAAAATACTTGCCATTGCGTATCTGGCTTCTTTTTGCAGTGAAATATGTAGAGATGCTGGACAGGGAAATTTAGGAGCAAAGGTTGAATTTGCAGGTAAGATTTTAATTTTAGTACTTGCAATTCCTATACTTATGGCTGTGTTACAGTCAATTTTAAAAATTATGTAGGTGTTAATATGAAGAATGTTATAGTGAGTTTACTTGTAGGTTTATTTTTAAGTTTAATAATGGGCTTTAATGTACAAGCTTTTGACACCAATACAGTGAACACCAATATACAGGATAATGCCCAACTGGAGAATACATCTCAAAATGGAACGGGAAATAAGGAAAGTGAAGCTCAAGAACAGCAAATTGAAAATTTTTATAACTATATATCCAATATGAAAACAAAAAATGAAGTTTTAAAAGATCTGGATGCAAAAGATTATGTGAAGAATTTTATAAAAAGTGGAGATGGGAAAATATCACTTAAAAAAATCATGAATATACTGATATCCTATGGACTTAGGGAAATGTCAGCATGTATAAAACTTTTGGTGCTTTTGATAGTCATTGCACTCATATGTGCACTGCTCACAAATTTACAGAGAGCCTTTAGCGGTGAGGGATTATCCAATATAGCTTACTTTGCCTGTTATTCACTTATTATAATAATAATGGCAAAGAGTTTTTATATAGGGGTGGATATCGCCAGATCCACCATAAAGGAAATGACAGATTTTATGGTAGCACTTATACCAATACTTATAACTCTAATAGCGGCCGTAGGTGGATTTGTGGAAGCTTCTATTATGGATCCAATTATAATAGGCGCTATTAACATAAGTGCAAATTTGTTTATGGATATTATAATACCGATAATATCTATGTCTTTTGTACTTCAGTTTGTGAACAATTTATCTTCGGAATATAAGATAGATAAGCTTACTAAACTTTTAAATCAATGTGCACTGTGGGCTCAGGGGATTATAATGACCGTATTTATAGGTATTGTGACTGTAAGGGGCATAACTTCAAAGAGCATCGATGAGGTTACTGTAAAAACGGCTAAATTTGCAGTGGACAATTTTGTACCAGTAGTTGGTAAAAGCCTTTCAGATGCAGTGGCCACTGTAGCGGGATATTCCTTTTTGCTGAAAAATGCACTGAGCAGTCTAGGGCTTTTGATCATCATTATCATATTACTTTTTCCTATAATTAAATTGATTATTATGATAGTTTTGTATAAGATCACTGCAGCTCTTATAGAACCCATAAGTGACGGAAGACTGGTAAATTGTATAAATTCTGCAGGAGATTCTCTTATTCTTGTAATGGCCTGTTTAATATGTGTGTCTGTGATGTTTTTTATAATGATAGCCATGCTGGCATCGGCGGGAAAGGTTATGATGTGAAGGAAGGTGGAGATGCGTGCTTCAATCTTTAAGAGAATGGCTGATAAGTGTATGTACTGCTGTATTTTTTATAATAGCAGTGGAGATGATTCTCCCGGATAACAGTATGAAGAAATATTGTAAATTTGTACTGGGACTGATTCTTATTACAGTATTTATCAATCCCATAATAAAAGTATTCAATAGGGATTTTAATATAAACAGCTATACTGAAAAAGCCGTGGAGGACTTTAATAAAGATTTTGGGACTAAAGAATCTTCCAGTGAATTTGACAAGTATAAGCAGGAAAATATATCAGAGACTATAGAAACCTTTGAGGCAAACTTGCAGAACAGCTGTGAGAAAAATCTTGAAGAAAAATATCCGGAGGGAAAATATGAAATTAAAGTGGGAGCAGGGTATGATGAGAAAAATAATATGGTATATATAAAAAATATAAATGTAAAAATTAAAAATGGCAATGTAGAAAAAATAAAAAAGGTTGAGATAGGTGGTGAAACTGCATCTGTAGATAATTTGAATTCTGAAAATAGTCAAAAGGCTTCAGAGATAAAAACTTATTTAAGCCAGGAATTAAGTGTATCTAAGGATATTATACACGTAAATTCTTAGTAGGAGGTAAATCTATGAATTTAAAAAAATGGTTAAACAAAATTACCAAAGACAATAATCACAAAATCCATACTGACAAGAAGAATATTATAAATTTAGCCATAGTGTTTCTTATGGGAGTGCTTATAATTGCTGCTGTCAGCCTTTTTAGCGATTACGGTAAGAACACCTCCAGCAGCACTTCTAGCAGCAATATAAACGGTGATAACGGACAAAGCAATGGGGGAAATCAAAACCAAAGTCAAAGTGAAGCCTCCCAAAATGGTTCTGATAATTATGAAAAATCTATACAGGATAATCTGAAAAATACACTGGAGCAGATAGATGGTGTGGGGAAGGTAGAAGTTATGGTAAGTTTTGAAAGTGGAGAGGAAAATGTGCCGGCAGTTAATATAAATGACTCAACCAATACTACAGAGGAAAAAGACAATTCAGGTGGAACGAGAAATACCACTCAAAAAAATAACGGCAGTACAGTAGTAACCACAAATGATGGCAGCAAGTCAGAACCTCTTATACTTAAAACTTATAATCCAAAAGTAATGGGGGTATGCGTTGTGGCTGAAGGAGCTGAAGACAAGGTAACTGAACTTAGAATATCCAAAGCTGTTACTGATTTATTTGGAATATCCCAGGATAAGGTGAATGTATATCCTATGAAAAAATAGTATATAAATATATCTTTGTGCATATAATTTTTTTAGAAGGTAGATGGGGGGAATTGAAAATGAATAAAAAACAAGCTGTTATTATTGTGACTCTTTTAGCACTGATTATCTGTGTTGGAGTTGTTGCTACAAAATTAAATAGTCCTATAAATTATGTAAATGGAGTAGACAATGAAAGCGGCAAAAGTACCATATCTCTTAACAACAACAATACTAAGAATACAACACAAACTCAGTCTAAGTCCCAGTTTTTTGAGGAAACAAGACTTACCAGAGATCAAAAAAATGCTGAAACTCTTCAGACTTTAAAAAGTCTCATAGATGATACTAATGCATCCAAGGAAAACCGTGCAGATGCAGAGAAAAAGTATACTGAATTGGCAATGAATACGAATTATGAGATGAAAATAGAAAATATTCTAAAGAGCAAGGGATATGAAGATGTGATATGTTCTATAGAAGATAACAAAGTCAGAGTAATAGTTAAGGGAAAGAATAAATTGTCAGATAAGGATACAAGAGTGATAAAAGATGTAGTCATGAGTGTGTCTAAGATTCAAGATGTGGAAATAGAAGTTAAACAGGGTTAAAGGACGTAGAGTATTACATAAAATAAGTAATTGTAAAAAAAATATTCCTTTGCTATAATATATATAACGTGGGTCTTTCGATGATGTGAAAATCTAGGAGGTGCAACAATGGAAGAAAATACGAATAATGAAATAGATATGGGTATTGTAAAAATATCTGATGAAGTTGTAGGTGTGATTGCGGGCCTTGCTACTACTGAGATAGATGGGATAGTTGGAATGAGTGCCAGCCTTGTGGGAGGAATTACTCAAATACTGTCGGGTAAAAAAAATTTATCTAAAGGTGTTAAAGTAAATGTAGGCGAAAACAGTGCAGCTATAGATTTATATGTGGTAGTGGAATATGGAGTTAGAATTCCAGATGTAGCTTTGAAAGTTCAAGAAAATGTAAAAAGGGCAGTTGAATCTATGACGGGCCTTGATGTTTCGGCTATAAACATACATGTACAAAATGTTATGATTCCCAAAACAGAAGAAAGTAATGATGATGTAGAAGAGTGAAATAGGTAGTGCACCCGCTGATTTAAGGGTGCACTATTTTTATACAAATAAACTTGAACTAGTATATTAGTTTAAGTATAATTGTATCTGAAATGACAATAATTATTTTTATAGGCTACATTTAAGTAGGAGGAAAAAATGAATAGAAAGAAATCCAGGGAATTGACTATGAAATTATTATTTCAAATGACTATAAATAAAGAAAAATCCAGTAATATCATAATGAGTTTAAAGGAAAATGCCGTGGGAGAAGAGAAAAATTCAGCAGAGTATAATCAGGAAGAATTCTATGGAGAAAAAATCAGTGATTTAAAAGATTTGGACACACAGTATATAATAAGAGTTCTAAAGGGTATAGAGGAGAACAAGAATACTATTGACAAAGAGATTGAAAAGTATTTGAGAAAATGGAAATTGGACAGATTATCTAAAGTTGATGTGGCAATTTTGAGAATTTGTACTTATGAATTTTTATATGAAAATAGCATACCAGAGAAGGTGTCCATAAACGAGGCTATAGAACTGGCTAAAAAATATTCTTCAGATAAATCTGCATCTTTTATAAATGGCGTGCTTGGAAATATGATAAGGGAAAAATGATAATTGGATAAAAATGTGTAAGAATAAGATATTGAGAGGATAAGTGCTATGTACATTAAGACGTTGACGGTGTCTGATATTAATAGATACATAAAGAAGGCATTTGACAGTGATTTTATACTTGCCAATTGTTCTATTAAAGGAGAAATTTCCAACTTTAAACTTCACAGCAGCGGACATATGTATTTTTCTTTAAAGGATGAATACAGTAGAATAAATTGTGTTATGTTTAGAGATTCAGCCAGCAAATTGAATTTCCTGCCTGAAGATGGCATGAAAGTTGTAGCTAAAGGGAGAATATCTGTTTACGAAAAAGAAGGAGTATATCAGCTTTATTGCAGTGAAATGAAACCGGATGGCATAGGAGAATTGTACATGGCTTTTGAAAAGTTGAAAGCTGAGTTGGATAAAAAGGGCCTATTTGATGAAAGACATAAAAAGAAAATACCAGCTTGCGCTTCAAAAATAGGTGTTATTACTTCGCCTACTGGAGCGGCTATAAGGGATATAATAAATGTTACTAAAAGAAGAAATGATAAAGTGAAGATTTTAATTTATCCAGCATTGGTACAGGGAGTAAATGCCAGTGAAGATATAATAAGGGGTATTTATAAATTGAATTCTATAGAGGATGTGGAGCTTATAATTATAGCTAGAGGAGGAGGCTCTATAGAAGAACTTTGGTGTTTTAATGACGAGAAGCTGGCAGAAGCCATATATAATTCGAAGAAGCCTATAATAACAGGAGTCGGACATGAGATTGACTATACTATAGCGGATTTTGTATCGGATAGGAGGGCACCAACTCCCTCTGCTGCTGCTGAAATTGCAGTATTTAACATGGATGAATTCTTGCAGAGGCTGTTAAATTATAAAAATGTGATCTCTAATTATATCGGGAACAGAGTAAACAGTGAAAGAGATAGATTATTTCTGTTGAAAAAAAGTTTGGAATCTTATAATCCCATGGTCTATATAATAAATCAATATGAAACTATAGATAAGTTTAAACAAATGTTGAATTTAAAGATGAATACAAAGGTTAATGAAGAAAAGGAGAAGCTCACTAAAATAAATTCTCTGCTTTCAGCCCATAATCCGTTAAATGTATTAAACAGAGGATATTCTATAATAGAAGACGAACATAATAATGTAATAAATACTATAGAGGAATTGAATAAAAAAAAGCGGGTTAAAGTCATAATGAAAGATGGAGATGGTGAATTCAAATTTAACCGCATCTAAAAAAGGAGGGTAATTATGCCTAGAAAAAAGGAAAGTTATGAAAGTATCATGCTGGAGTTAGAGAACATAGTAAATTCAATGGATACAGGCGGATTATCTTTGGAACAGAGCTTAAAAAACTATGAAGATGGAATAAAACTCTGTAATAAATTGTATAAAATGCTAAATGAAGCAGAAGGAAAGATAAAAATTCTTACTGAAGAGGGAGAAAAAGATTTTAAAGAAAAAGACAGCCTTCGGATAAATAGTAAATAGTAATAGGAATGAGGAGAGTTTATTAATGAAAGTCAATAATGGTATAGTTGAAAAACTAAAAGGTGAAGTGGATGAATATTTAAAAGACTATATGAAGGGAAAAGGTTCTTATAATAAAAGAGTGTATGAAGCTATGGAATACAGCTTAAATGCGGGTGGGAAGAGAATAAGGCCTATATTATTCCTTTTAACTTATATGCTCTACAGGGATAATTACAGTGAAGTGATAGATGTAGCAGCATCTATAGAGATGATACATACTTATTCTCTGATTCATGATGATCTTCCGGCTATGGACAATGATGATCTGAGGAGGGGTAAGCCCACCAATCACAAAATATTTGGCGAAGCCATTGCCATGCTGGCAGGAGATGGACTTCTAAATGAAGCCATGAATTTGATGTTCAGGCATTGTATTGGAAGGGGACAAAATGCTTTAAAGGCCTGCAGTATTATTTCTGAAAGTGCAGGTGCTGAGGGAATGGTGGGCGGTCAGACAGTGGATATATTGAGTGAAAATACTGAGATACCAATAGATCAACTTTATTATATGCACAGCAAAAAGACCGGGGCTCTTATAAAGGGCTCTATAATTTCAGCAGCAGTACATGCGTCTGCCGACAAGCAGGATATAAGCAAGTTGGGGTATTATGGTGAAAAATTAGGATTGGCCTTCCAAATAAAGGATGATATATTGGATATAACAGGAGATACTGCTGTTTTAGGTAAAAAAACGAAGAGTGATTTGGATAATAATAAAACTACTTTTATAACCACTTATGGATTGAATAAATGCAGGGAAATGTGTAATTCAATTACAGGTGAATGCATGGATGTACTGAAGGAAATTAAAAAGGATACATCTCAGTTAGAGAATTTAACTTTATTTTTATTAAATAGAGAAAAATAATTTTCTGTGTAAAATATTTGTAAAGTGATTTTATTAATAAAAAAGGATAGATGAAAATGCTTAGTTTGCTGGATAGATATAAAGATATAAATGATATAAAAAAAATGTCTCTTAACCAGAAAAAACAATTTGCTGTGGAAATCAGGAGATTTTTAATTGACAAGGTATCTAAGACAGGGGGGCACCTGGCTTCTAATTTGGGAGTTGTAGAACTTACATTGAGTTTGTTCAGTGCATTTGATCTAAATCACGATAAACTTATATGGGATGTAGGTCATCAAGCTTATGTGCATAAAATTCTAACAGGGAGAAAGGATAGTTTTGATACTTTAAGGCAGTTTGGGGGAATAAGTGGATTCCCTAAAAGAAATGAGAGTGTATATGATTTTTTTGAAACCGGGCACAGCAGCACTTCCATATCTGCAGCCCTTGGTATGGCAAGGGCAAGGGATCTAGAACACAAGAATTATAATGTGATTGCAGTCATAGGAGATGGAGCCTTAACAGGAGGAATGGCGCTGGAAGCTCTAAATGATGTGGGATACAGGAAGACAAAACTTATAATAGTATTAAATGACAATCAGATGTCCATAGGGAAAAATGTAGGGGGAGTATCTAAATATCTGAATAAAATCAGGATAGATCCTAAATATAACAAGTTTAAAAAAGAAGTGGAAAATAAGTTAAAAAAGATACCGAATATTGGGGAAGGAATGGCAAAGTATCTTGAAAAACTCAAAAATGGAATAAAACAAATGGTTGTTCCGGGAATGTTTTTTGAGGATATGGGGATAAAGTATCTAGGCCCCATAGATGGACATAATATAAAAGAACTTACGGAAGTTCTTAATTCAGCTAAAAAACTAAATAATCCAGTTCTCATACATATAATAACCAAAAAGGGGAAAGGGTATGAGTTCGCCGAAAAGAATCCAGGCAAATTTCATGGAATAGGTCCATTTAATTGCAGCAGTGGGGAATTGGTGAAAACTTCAATCAATACCTATTCTAAAACCTTTGGAGCTGAAATGAGCAGTCTGGCAGAGAAGGATAAAAGAATAGTAGCCATAACTGCTGCCATGAGGGATGGTACAGGTCTTAAAAATTTTGCAGAAAGATTTCCAAAAAGATTTTTTGATGTGGGTATTGCAGAACAGCATGCAGTTACGCTGGCGGCAGGAATGGCCAGTTCAGGTTTAAAACCTGTTTTTGCAGTTTATTCTACTTTTTTGCAAAGGGCCTATGATCAGCTGCTTCATGATGTATGTATGCAGAATCTTCCCGTAGTTTTTGCAGTTGATAGATCCGGCATTGTAGGAGAAGATGGAGAAACCCATCAGGGCATATTTGATCTGTCATATCTGACTCAGATGCCAAATATGACTATCATGTCGCCTAAGTGTATAGATGAATTGCCTTATATGTTAAAGTGGGCATTGAAACAAAATTTTCCTATAGCTATAAGATATCCAAGAGGAGGGGATGATATACTTCTTAAACCATTGAAAAACTTTAATATTGGAAAATGGGAATATGTATCAGGAAAAGGTAAAATAGCATTGATAGCTCAGGGCAAAATGGTACAGCATGCAGTTTTGGCATCGCAGAGGCTTAAAGAAAGGAATATAGATATTAAAATTATAAGTGCCTGTTTTGCCAAACCAATTGATAAAACCATGCTCAATCAATTAATAGAAGAAAGAGCAACCATTATAACCATTGAGGATAATGTAGTAAGAGGTGGATTGGGCTCCTATATACTGGAATATGTAAATACCAAAGATAATAAAATTAAAGTGGTAAACTTAGGATTTCCAGATGAATTTGTGCAGCATGGCAAAGTTGACATTTTATATAAATTGTATGGATTGGATGCAAGGGGAATTGAAAGTGCTGTACTTAAAACAGAAGCATTGAGCCATGTATTTTAAAGGTGTGAGGGAGTTTATTATGTCAGAATCAAAAGAGAGGTTGGATGTACTTCTGGTAAATAAAGGTGTATTTCCTTCCAGAGAAAAAGCCAGGGCAAGCATTATGGCTGGAGAAATATTTGTAAATGGGCAGAGAGTGGATAAGTGCGGACAAAAAATAAAAGAGAGTTCAAATATTGAATTTAGAGGAGAAAAACTTCCCTTTGTAAGCCGTGGAGGATTAAAATTACAAAAATCTATAGAGAAATTTCACATAAATTTAAAGAATAAGGTTTGTGTAGATGTAGGTGCATCTACAGGTGGATTTACTGACTGTATGCTTCAGAATGGGGCTAAAAAAGTGTTTTCCATAGATGTGGGGTACGGGCAGTTTGCCTGGAAGCTCAGAATAGATAAAAGGGTAGTTTGTATGGAGAGAACCAATATAAGATATGTAACTCCGGATCAGATAGGAGAAGCTGCTGATTTTGCCAGTATAGACGTTTCTTTCATATCGCTGAAAAAAGTTATACCGGCAGTTATGAATTTATTAAAAGACAATGGCAGTGTAGTGGCACTTATCAAGCCGCAGTTTGAAGCAGGAAGAGAAAAAGTGGGGAAAAAGGGTGTTGTTAGAGAAAAATCGACGCATATAGAAGTTATAAATGATATTGCAAAATTTTTAAAAGAAAAGGGTTTGAAAATAATTTTATTGGATTATTCTCCCATAAAAGGTCCCCAGGGGAATATAGAATATCTCATATATTTTACTAAGAAAAAGGATTTTAATGGATTATTTAAAGACGAGGATATAATTAAAATAGTAGAAACATCACATGGTGAGCTCAATGGGGAGGAACTATGAAAAATATAGGTATTAATGTCAATACAACAAAAGACTTGAATAAACAAATGTTGAACTTTATAATAAAAAATATACATAATATAGATAATAATGTCAATATAAACGTATATGAGGACTGCGTAGGATTGGATGAAAATGAAAGCAATAGATTAGATGTGATTATAGTATTGGGTGGAGATGGCACTATACTGAATACATCTAAAAATGTACTTAAATCAAAGACACCTATACTGGGAATAAACATAGGGCATTTGGGATTTTTAGCTCAGGTGGAGATAAGTAACGTCAAAGAAGCCTTAAATAGACTGTTTATGGGAAAATATACAGTAGAGGAAAGAGATATGATACAGTGCAGTTATGATGATGGGAATGGCGTTAAAAGCTATGATGGTCTGAATGATGTAGTACTGTGTAGAAAAGTCGATTCAGGTATACAGAGATATGATATCTATATAAATGGTGCTTTCTACAATACATTTAATGGGGATGGTATTATAGTATGTACGTCCACAGGTTCCACTGGCTATAATTTATCTGCAGGAGGCCCCATAATACACCCATCTTTAGATGTACTGTGCCTGACGCCTATGTATTCACAATTTTTAACTGCAAGAACTATTATACTGGACAGCAGGTCACGTATAAGCATAACATCGAAAAAAAAATTTGAGAATGTATATTTATCCGTAGACGGCCAGCAGTGTATTGAAGTAAATGGGTTTGGACCTATAAAAATAGAAAGATCTCAAAACAAGAGAAAACTTATTAAATTTGACAATAATGATTATTTTAATACACTTAAGGAGAAAATTACATTTAAGGCAAAAGGATGTGAAGGTGAGATATATGAAGGTAACTAGGCATGCTAAAATATTGGAAATCATTAATTCAAATGATATTGAAACCCAGGAGGAACTTGCAGAAAAACTTAAAAAAAGTGGAATGAATGTAACGCAGGCAACTGTTTCAAGAGATATAAAGGAATTAAAGCTTATAAAGGTACTGGCTGATAGTGGACGATATAAATATGCCACTATATCGCATACGGAAAATGTTCTGTCAAATAAACTTATAAATATATTTTCTCAAACAGTTATAAGTGTTGAAAATGTAAATAATTTTGTAGTGATAAAGACCATTTCAGGTTCTGCTCCGGCGGCAGCAGAAGCTATTGATTCACTGAATTTTATTGGAATAGCGGGAACCTTAGCTGGGGACAATACTATATTTGTCATGGCAAGAGATAATGAAAAAGCTCTAAGTATAACTCAAAGGATGAAAAAGATGATTTCTGGATAGGAGGGTTGCTCATGTTACTCCAGTTAAACATAAGAAATTTTGCACTTATAGAAAAATTAAGTATATCTTTTGAATCGGGATTTAACGTACTTTCTGGAGAAACGGGAGCTGGTAAATCCATACTCATTGATGCCATAAATTATGTATTGGGAGGAAAGTTCAATAGGGACTTAATAAGAACAGGAGAAAAAAAGACTTTTGTTGAGGCGGTTTTTACTGTAGAGAATCCTAAAACTTTGGAAGTTTTAGAAGAAGAAGAAATTGACTCCAATGAAAATCTAGTCATAATAAGCAGAGAATCTTTTCAGTCTGGAAGAACTGTGGCAAAGGTCAATGGAAGATCAATCTTGATGGCAAACTTAAAACATATAAGCAGTACTTTGCTGGATATACATGGACAACATGATAATCAAAATCTACTTTCAGAGGAAAATCATATATATTATTTAGATTACTATGGGGAGAGTTCCATTGGCAGCATGTTAAGGCAGTATGAAAAGGATTATAAAGATTTAATTCATATAGAGAATAAAATACAGGATCTTTCTGGTAAGAGTGAGGATAGGGAAAAACTTGTTGATTTTTTGAAATATCAGATAGACGAAATTGACTCTGCTAATTTAAAAGAGGGGGAAGAAGAAGAATTAAATGAAAGGTTTAAGATACTTTCAAATTCCGAAAAAATAAACAATACTATAAACAGTTGTTATGTAAGCCTTTATAGCAGCAATGGAGATAAAGGCTCCGTATATGACAGTTTAGGTATGGTTATAAAGCAGCTTGCTTCCATAGAAAACATTGTTTCCAAGGTAAAGGATATATCAGACTCTCTCAAGGATAGTTATTATAACATAGAAGGGTGTATAGAGGATATAAGAGATATAAAGGATAATTTTTACTATGATGCAGGAGAATTAGAAGCTATAAATAGTAGAATATACAAGATAAATGGTTTTAAAAAAAAATATGGAAGCAGTGTAAAAGATATACTAAATTATAGGAACAAAATAGAAAAGCAATATGAAGAGATGAAAGATGTTTCTAAAATAATAGAAAATTTGAATTTGGAAAGACTAAAATTAGAAGATAAGATGAAGTTGAAATGTAAACAGATTCATGAATGCAGATATAAAATAGCCCTGGACTTAGAAAAAAATGTTAAAAACGAGTTGAAGTTTGTAGGGTTGGAAAAGAGCGTATTTAAAATAGAAGTCAAACTGGAGCAAAAATTCAATTTAAAGGGCATGGATAAAGTGACTTTTTACATATCGACTAATCCAGGTGAACCCTTGAAGCCTCTTCAAAAAATTGTATCAGGTGGAGAACTGTCGAGGATGATGTTGGCATTAAAAACTGTATTTGTGGATAAAGATCACATTCCCTCTATTATATTTGATGAAATAGACACAGGAATAAGTGGAAGAATAGCGCAGTGTGTAGCTGAAAAAATGTACAATATATCAAAAAAACATCAGGTTTTTTGCGTGACTCATTTACCTCAGATTGCATCTATGTCCGATACTCATTATTGGGTTTCAAAAAGGGTTATTAAAAATAAAACCTATACCAAGGTTAAAAGAATGAATGAACAGGAAAAACAATATGAAATAGCCAGGATGATAGGAGGCTCTGAGGTTACGCCGCTTACTTTGGAACATGCTAAGGAAATTGTTAAAATGGCAGATTTAAAAAAATTGGAAAATAAAAATTGAAAAAAGTTGTCTTTAAACATTTAAAGTAAATGCTTAAAAGGTGACTTTTAACTTTCTGTATAAATTTATATTTAAAAACAATACATTAACTATAGATGTAACTATATAATAGCATAATAACATATTTAAAAGGGCAACTTAATCCTAGAAAAAGCAATGTAAGACGGGAGGTAAAAGCATGAGAAAAAAGGTCAAAATCACATTGCGTTGGATGTTAATTCCAATCCTGTTTATGATGTTATGTGCTTATTATAAAATTGAAAATATAGATAAAGGTATTGGTTTATCTCAGGCAATCAAAACAAAGTCAACATTTAAAGCAGCTAAAGCCAGTGATATTACTGTGTATCCCGGCGGCCAGCCTATTGGAATAAAGTTGAGTACCAAAGGAGTGCTAGTAGTGGCACTTTCAGATATACAAACTCCTCAGGGAAAGGTAACAAGCCCAGCTGCACTGGCCGGCATACGAATAGGAGACAATATAATTAAGGTAAATGATACTTTTGTAAAAAATGCTGAGCAGACTCAGACTGAAATAAATAGAACAAAGGGAAAAAATATAAAAATAGTTGTGGAAAGAAATGGAAATAAAATTGAGAAGACAGTGAAGGCTGTAAATGAGCTAGAAGACAATAATTATAGAATAGGACTTTGGATAAGAGATTCTACTGCAGGAATTGGAACTTTAACTTTTTATGATGAAAAAAGTGGAATGTTTGCAGCATTAGGGCATCCCATAGTAGATGTAGATACGGGAACTAAGTTGAATATAAATTCGGGAGATATAGTTGACTCATCCATAGTATCTATTAAAAAGGGAGTTAAGGGAAATCCAGGTGAATTAAAAGGTATATTTGTAAATGAGGAACTTAAATTAGGTGATATAAATAAAAATACAGAATGTGGAATTTTTGGCAAGGGAAATGAAGAACTTAAGAATGTAAATTATGAGCCGCTTAAAATTGGTTTGAGAAGTGAAATAAAAGAAGGACCCGCTAAGATCCTCACTACTATATCAGGAAGAACACCTGAGTACTATGATATAGAAATACAGAAATTGCTGACTCAAGACCTGCCCGGACCTAAAAGTATGGTCATAAAGATTACAGACAGCAGGCTGCTGAATAAAACTGGTGGAATAGTCCAGGGGATGAGTGGAAGCCCTATAATTCAAAATGGTAAATTGGTGGGAGCTGTGACCCACGTACTTATAAATAAGCCTGAAATAGGATATGGCATTTATATAGACTGGATGTTAAAAGATGCTGATATCCTGTTAAAGTAGAAGATATGCTAAAGTAATTATGTAGTTATAAAGATAGCATTTTAAATGCTATCTTTATAACTACATAAAGTATAATATATTTATTTAAGAGAATCAAAAAAATGATTATATAAAAGATAAAAATTTTTACATAAAAAAGAAGGAATTAAAATTCCTTTGTCGAATTTATTATTTGTTAAGATATGGGAATTAATTAAGAAAAGGGGAGTAAAAATATGGAAGATTCAAAGATAAGTGTAATTATTGCAGATGATAATAAAGAATTTTGTAATATTCTAAATGATTATCTTTTAAACCAGAAGGACATAGTGGTTACAGGTATTGCCAAGGATGGATTAGAGGCACTTAAGCTGATTGAGGAGAAAAAGCCGGATTTAGTAGTGCTTGATATAATAATGCCTCATCTTGATGGACTGGGAGTTTTGGAAAGACTAAATACTATGAATATGGATCCAATGCCAAGGATAATAGTTTTGTCTGCAGTAGGACAGGATAAGATAACCCAGAGAGCCATAACTTTAGGGGCAGATTACTATGTCATAAAACCTTTTGATATGAATGTACTTACGAGAAGAATAAGGCAGATGTTCAACAATGTTATAATAGGAGGGGATGAAGTTAAAAGAAATACGTTATTTGTGGACAACGATGAAATAAAATCTTTCAAGGATGATCCTGCAGATTTGAAACAGGAGATAACCAATATAATTCATGAAATAGGTGTTCCAGCTCATATAAAAGGTTATATGTATTTAAGAGAGGCAATAACTATGGTTGTAAATAATATGGAACTTTTATCAGCAGTTACGAAGGAATTATATCCTTCTATAGCTAAAAAATACAATACAACTGCCAGTAGAGTTGAGAGGGCTATCAGACATGCCATCGAAGTTGCTTGGTCAAGAGGTCAGGTGGAAACTATAAATAAAATCTTTGGCTATACTATACATAATGACAAGGGAAAGCCAACCAATTCCGAATTCATCGCCATGGTGGCTGACAAACTTCGATTAAAGAACAAAGTATCTTAGAATAAATATTATCAATGATTAGAAAGATTTTGAGTTATATGAAAATATTAACAAACATAAAGATAAAATCAATTAATTTGAAAACTTCCGTTCATTTTATATAAAATGAATGGAAGTTTTTGCAAGGAGGTTATATGAACAAATGAAGATAGAGTTGGAGTTAGAAGAAATAAGAAACATACAGAATTTAATTATAAGTAGAGTAAACGAGCTTAGAGAAAAAATATCAAATGATATAGATAGAGAAGAAGAGATAAAAGAAATTATAAGGTATTACAAAAAGTTGGTAAAAAAAATAGAAAACCAAATATAATTGACAATTGTAATAGTAAAGTATAAAATTGAAAACGATAATTAATTTGAAATTTTATTTAAATAAATTATAAAACAGCATAATTTTGTATTGGAAGTGATATGAAGGTGGATTTTTCTGAAAAAACTATAAAAAAAGATATGATATACAGCGGTAAAATTATTGAGGTCAATCTACAAACTGTTGTATTGCCAAATGGGAGAAAAAGTAAGAGAGAAGTAGTGAATCATCCTGGCGGTGTGGCAATACTGGCCTATAAAGATAGTGATACCGTATTTATGGTAGAACAGTTTAGAAAGCCTATAGAGAGAAATATTCTTGAAATACCTGCAGGAAAAATTGAGAAGGATGAAGATATAAAGACATGCGGAATGAGAGAATTGGAGGAGGAAATAGGTTATAAAGCAAGAAAATTTGAATATATTGGGAAGGTAGTCACGAGTCCTGGATTTTGTGATGAATATATATATATTTTCAAGGCTGAGGATCTATACAAGGGAAGAGACGATATAGGTGATGAAGATGAATTTATAAATATCAAAGAGGTTAAAATAGGTGAGATTAAAGATATGATAAAAAATGGTGAAATAATAGATGCCAAGACTATATGTGCTTTTATGATGATATAATATAGTCATATAACTCTTTTGTGGATCATAGATTATTTAGAGAGAAGATGATTGACAAAAGGGGGATAAAATAGTGTTAGAAAATAAAGTTTCAGGTTTGATAAATAGACATATTAAAAATAATTTTTGGCTGTATGTTATAAGCCTGTTATGTATTTTTACAGGTATAGTGATGGGCATATACAGTGTCAGATATATGGGAGGATTTGAAAAAAGTGATCTCGTAAGCTATCTTAAGAATTTTGCAACTGCTGTGAATTCTGGAGATTTAAATTATAAATCTATATTACTTCAAACTTTAAAAAATAATATTCCTGTAATTTTGGCTATATGGTTTTTAGGACTTACAATGATAGGAATACCAATAATACTTATTATAGATATAATAAAGGGATTTACTATAGGATTTACTATAAGTTTTATAATAAGCCAATTAGGAATAAAAGGAATGTGGATTTCACTATTGGGGGTTTTGCCCCAGAATATAATATACATACCCTGCATAATACTTTCATCTGTACTTGCTATGGAATTTTCACTTATGATTTTTAAAGATAGAGCGAGACTTCAATGGAAATCACATATTTTAGTCAGTATTACCTCTTATTCTATGTCTTTTCTAATGGTATCCATGGTAATGTGTGTGGGTTTTTTTATGGAAGCTTATTTAACTCCAAATATGGTTAAACTTGTTGTAGCCAGCTTTGAAGGGATATTATTATGATATTTAATGAGCAGGAATCAAATTTTATTATAGGGGTATTAAAGTGCTTTTTTATATTGATATTTTTTGGAATATTTTTGCCTAAGTTTATAGATACTATTTTATATAATTTTATTATTGAACCCCATTCTTACGACAACAGCATACTGGTAAATGGTATATTCAGCAAAAATGTGGATCTGATATACAATTATATTAATGTTTTCAACGAATTTCTGAAATTTTAAAATTATAACTTCAAAGAGCGGGTGATAATTTTGAATGGCCTTTTATTGGCTTATACAAAAGAACTGGAAAAAAAGCATATGAGTAAAAATACTATGGATGCATATGTAAGAGATATAGATAAATTTTTTAATTTTATAAAGGATAGAAAAGAGAGTGTAGAAAAAGTAGAGATTATATCTATAATGGCTTATGTACAGTATCTTCAGAAAGCAGGCAAAGCCGTATCTTCAATAGTTAGAAATATTGTATCCCTTAGAAATTTTTACAAATATCTCATGCTTAAGGGAATTGTAAATGAAAACCCGATTTTATACTATCAAATTCCCAAAATAGTGCATAATGTACCGGAGGTATTGACTATAGAAGAAGTAGACAAGCTCCTTTCATCGCCGGATTTAAGCACTGACAAGGGGATAAGGGATAAGGCTATGCTTGAGGTGATGTATGCTGCTGGAATGAAAGTAATGGAACTTCTAAATCTTACGTTATATGATATAAATCTAAAATTATCATATGTAAAATGTAGTAATTCCAAGAATAATGAGAGAATAGTGCCTATAGGTTCTGTAGCTGTGAAATATTTAAAAAAATATTTAGATATAAGGCAGGAATTAAATGTATATAATTTGGATATTTTATTTTTAAATCTAAAGGGAGTAAAAATGAGCCGGCAGGGATTTTGGAAAATAATAAAATACTATGCAAAAGAAGCTAAAATAGATAAAAATATAAATGCCTTTACATTAAGACATTCTTTTGCCGTGCATTTACTTCAAAATGGAGCGGATATTAAATCTGTACAAGAGCTCTTGGGCCATAAAGATCTTTCCGCAACCCAGATTTATTCGTCGGTTTTGAAAAGAAATAAAATTGCTGAAGTTTATAAAAAGTCTCACCCCAGGTCATAATGGGGGTAGGTAAAAATATAGGGGCTGCTGCACTAATCAATTAGTGCGACGGCCCCATTTGAATCACCAGGGTAAAAGCATAAAGTGAAAAACAAAAGTAAAATAATATTATCTTTGTTTTTTGCAGTTGTATTTGGTATTTCAACTATTAGTTTCAAAAGTAGTGCAGCCGATTTAAATTTTAACAAAAAGGGCGTAATTCTCCTATTTTCTATAAGTTGGATATGAATAGTCCTTGTTATTTTAGGTTCGATACCTAAAATAATAACTACTTGACGAATTATTATATATGATGTATTC
>NZ_JBHMIY010000004.1:0-202182 GCF_042436595.1 Clostridium sp. MT-14 | reverse complement strand
CTGAAAATCCTCGTGTCCCTGGTTCGATTCCTGGTCTGGCCACCAGAAGTTTCAGAGTTTATCTGGAACTTTTAATTTTTATATAGAAAAAATGTGGGAATTATGTCATAATTGATAATAAATATAATAATGTTAAGGAGAAAATATATGCAAAATAATGTGTTGGCAGTTGTCAATGGAATGGAAATAACAGAACAGGATCTGCAAAATACGATAAGAAGATTTCCAGCAGAAAGACAGCGGTACTTGGAAACTGAAAATGGTAGGAAACAATTGTTAAATGAAATAATATCTTTTGAACTCATTTATAATTATGCTAAAGATGAACACATGGAAAGTAGCGAGAGTTATTTAGCTAAATTAGAAGCCGTAAAAAAAGAAATGATGACTCAAGTGGCAGTAGATAAGATTCTGGAAGATGTCAAGGTCACAGATAAGGAAGTTGAAGATTACTATAAAGCTAATAGAAACATGTATAAAAATCCCGAAAATATAACAGCAAGACACATACTGGTGGATTCCCTTGAAAAAGCAAATGAAGTATTAGAAAAGGTAAAAACCGGGTTATCTTTTGAAGATGCTGCTAAAAAATACTCTTCGTGTCCATCAAAAGCACAAGGAGGAAACCTTGGAAAATTTACAAGGGGACAAATGGTACCTGAATTTGAAAATACAGCTTTTCAGCTAGAGATAGGAGTAGTAAGTCAGCCTGTAAAAACCCAATTTGGATATCACCTTATAAAAGTTGAAAATAAGGAAGAGGCTTCAATAAAAACTTTTGATGAGGTTAAGGATGCAATTAGGAGAGGGCTATTACAGGAAAGACAGGCTTTTAAGTATAGTCAATTTACTGAAGGTTTGAAAAGTAAATATGAGGTGGAACTTAAATAGCACTGGGGAAAATGCCTGGATTTGATTTATGCAAATCCAGGTATTTTTTACTTTCCGGGTAATTTCCTGAGACAGTCTTGTTTATATTATTCTTATAAAACACTTTTTAAAACTGTACCTATTTTATCATGTATAACTATATCAGCTCTGTTATCATAAGGAGTAGATGATTTATTTATAAGAACGAGTTTTTTGCCTTTAAAATAATTAATTAATCCTGCAGCAGGGTATACTACCAGGGATGTTCCACCTACAATTAGGATATCAGCTTGACTTATGTATTTAACGGATTTATTCAATACATCCATGTCTAAGCTTTCCTCATATAAGACTACATCAGGTTTTACCAGTCCGTTACATTTATCACATTTAGGTATGGTATCAGGACTATTTATTATATAATCCAGATCAAAAAACTTATTGCATTTGGTACAGTAATTTCGATGGATTGAACCGTGCAGCTCCAAGACATTCTTTGATCCGGCCATTTGATGAAGGCCGTCTATATTTTGAGTTACTATGGCTTTTAATTTTCCTTGCTTTTCTAATTCAGCTAGAGCATAATGTGCGTCGTTGGGCTTTGCATCTTTATATATCATTTTTTTTCTGTAAAATTCGAAAAAGTCTTCAGTATGAGACATAAAAAATGAATGACTTAACATTACTTCAGGAGGATATGAAAAATTATTTTTAGTTTTGTAAAGGCCTGCTTCGGATCTAAAATCAGGTATATTTGATTCTGTAGAAACTCCCGCACCTCCTAAAAATACAATGTTATTACTATTGTCTACAGCAGATTTTAAATTTTCATAACTCATAATATCACCTCTATGTAGTATTATAACATATATCGGTAGATACTTTTTTTATAGCAATAAATTCAATTTATGGAATAAATTTATCAAGAATTAATTGGATAAATTTGGATTGACAGAGCATACATATTAATGCTATAATAAATTTCGTTGAATATTAGACATGGCGCTATAGCCAAGTGGTAAGGCAGAGGTCTGCAAAACCTTTATCCCCAGTTCAAATCTGGGTGGCGCCTCCAAATTTGATATTGTTGATAGTTTAAAAATAGCTTATACTATAACTTCTAAAAGAAGTTGATAATATAAGCTATTTTGGCTTGTTGTAAGAGTTTTCGAGGTTGCACAAATGGCTTATAATTGCGAAAAAGGTTGGAAGACATAAATACCTTAATGCCATTTTTTAATTTTAACGTAATGCACCCTTAAAAATAAAGTTATTATAAAAGTAATTCCTACTATAAAAGCAATGCCTCCCATTTTATGATGTGGAAGATAAGTCCATACAAACAGAAAAGGTACACATATGACAAAATCGCAAAACAGAAAAGCCATTAATACTAATTCGAATTTTTTAGCAAAATAATAATAATAGAAAGCTATATCCCAGATAGCCAGAGAAATCATGAACAGCAAATATGAAATATTTTTAAATCCATTTTTACTTAACTCTCCGCTAAAATAATTAAGTAATTCATTGTTGTAGAACATACCGATGATTTGAAATAAGCAGCCTATAATAAAAATAACAGCTCCTGCCTTGATGAGCATTTTTGTAAATACACTGCGATTGTTTAATACGTGGTTCATTTCGGCTACTACGGTTTTTTCTTGCCCAAAGCGTTGTAAAGCCCTAGATATACTCTTTTCTTCACTCAAGCCCTGCTTTTTTAATTCTTCTACTTCTTCATACAGATGATCTCTCATTTCTTCTTTTAATATCTTTGTATTTTTATCTGAATTATCAAAATTTACATAAATGCTATCAATATATTCTTCAATTTTATCGATCATAATATAACCTCCATAAAATTATTTAATAATGATTTTAAAAATCTCCATTCTTTTACCTTTACTGAGAAATAATTTTTGCCTTCATCAGTGATTGTATAGTATCTTCTTCTTCCACCTCCACTACCTTTATCATCATTCCAGTAGCCTTTTAAGTAGTTCTTTTTTTCTAAACGTTTTAAAGATACATATAAAGTAGCTTCTTTCATTTCAAATTCTTCTTTTGATTTTTCTTTTATCTTTTTAGCAATTTCATATCCGTACATATCATGATTTTGTAAAACACTTAATACTATTATGTCAATATATCCCTTTAGTATTTCTTTATCAAATTGCAATGGTTGAACCTCCTTAGTAAAATTATATTATTATGTATATTACTTTATACTATATAGTAGTATTATTATACTATATAATAGTCAGAATTGCTACATTCAGCGATATAGTTTTATACGACTTATTTATAAGTTATTTTACAAAAAACTATCTTTAAGAGACATTACCTATAGCTGACTAAGTTGTGAGAATGTAAGCAAACTATAAAATAAACAGGAGAGCTTAATTGAACTTAACTCTCCTGTTCGTTTATTTTATATACTAAATTATTTCAATTATTTTACTACAGGTTCTAACAAGTTAATTTTTCCCTCTTTAAAGTCTACTTCTACATTGGCGCCAATTGGAAGAGTTATTCTGGGATATGAGTGACCGGATTGAAAATTAATTAGAGTAGGTTTTTTTAAACTCAATATTCTATCTTCCAATATTTCATTTAGAGTAAGGCTTCGTTCGTAATTGGGAAGCTGGCAATTTTTGAATTGTCCCATAATAAAACCCCTGCATTTGCGAAGATCTCCACTTAATATAAGTTGGGTAAGCATTCTGTCAATTTTATAAGGCTCTTCATTTACATCTTCTATAAACAATATCTTGTCCTCAGTGTTTACAGCATAAGGAGTGCCGAGAAGACTGCATATTAGGGAGAGATTACCTCCAACTAATTTTCCACTGGCATAGTCGCCGTTAAAATGATCTGTAGATATATTTTCAGGATTTTCTATGGTAAAAGGAGTGTAACCGGACATTATGGTATTCAGAAAACTTTTTAGTGTAAAATCATCGAAATCTGTGTTGCACATGGGAGAATGGAATGTAATAATGTTGCATTTCTCAAATATGCTATTGAGCAGAGCGGTTATATCGCTAAAGCCTGCAAATATTTTGGGATTTCTTTTTATGATATCAAAATCCATAAGATCGAGAAGTCTCGCAGTACCATAACCGCCTCGTGTGCATAATACCATATCTACCTCCGGGTCCAAAAACATGTCCATTAGATCCTGAACCCTATCAATATCTTTTCCCGCCAGGTATCCCCATCTATCATATATGTGTTTTCCCTCTTTTGTTTTAAAACCAAGGCCATTTAAAAATTTAATGCTATCCTTTATTTTTTCAGGTTCTAAGGCGCCTGAAGGAGATACAATACCTATAGTATCTCCACTTCTTAATCTTTTTCCAAGCAAAGTATCACATCCTAAAATTAAAATAAGTTCTTTTTTTTCAAGAATATTATACATATTATACAAATAAGAGCCGTTATTGCATATACGGTCCAAAAACCATTTTTATAAGCAGCAAAAGGTATTCCAGGTATATTCATTCCAAAGGAGCCGAATATTATATTGGGAATAGCCATAACTATAGTTACAGAGGCTAAAAATTTCATCACTATATTTAAATTGTTGGACACCACAGAAGCAAATGCATCCATAGTTCCACCTAGAATATTACTGTAGATGTTAGTCATCTCTATTGCCTGTTTATTTTCAATAATGACATCTTCGAGAATATCCTGATCTTCAGGGTATTTCTGTAAAATTTCTAATTTCAACATCTTTTCTAAAGTTATTTCATTTGCTTTTAAAGATGTAGAAAAATAAACAAGAGATTTTTCTAGTGATAAAAGCTGAATAAATTCCTTATTTTTCATAGACCTATGAAGTTTTTGCTCTATCATTACACTTTTTTTATCTATTTGTCTTAAGTAGAGTAGATAATAACTTGCTATTCTGTATAGTATTTGTAAAATAAATCTGGAGCGTTTAAAAGTGTAAAAAGATTTAACTTTTCCATCTATAAAATCTGTAAGTATCTTGCTATTTTTTAGGCAAACTGTTATCAGATTAAATTCTGTATGAATAATTGCCAGGGGATAAGAATCATAGGTTAATGAGTTGACCTCCATTTCTGTAAAGGGTATATCAACTATTACTAGCAAATTGTTATCTTCAGTGTCTATACGGGATGTTTCCTCCTCGTCGAGGGCCGCTCTTAGAAAATCTAATGAGACTCCAGATTTTTTTGATATTAAAAGTAAATCTTCATCTGAAGGAGCTACAATATTGATCCAGCACCCATGTTCTATGGTATCTAGAGCCTGCAACTTATTTGATGTATCCATAGTCTTATAAATTGAAATCATGTGATAATTTCCTCCGCGTAAAAGTTGAATTAAATAAGGTAATTTATTTTAGCAATTACTTTTATTATAACTTATAAAATGAAAATTTAAATATATTATTATAATATTTCATATGAATATAATAATAAAAAATAAAATTATTTATGTGGACAAAATAAATTTGAGGATAAATTGAATATTATATTAATGTAAGAAAAAAATTAACAGTAAAATTGAATATCATATACGTTAAAAGGTAAGAATCTAAATGATAAAATTAATTTACTAATTTACAAATAGGACTTACTAGGAGGATATGAATGAAAAAAAAATATTGTATCATATGTGGAAAGCCTTTAAGTAATGGTATAATAATATATGGCAGAGGAATTTGTTCCTGCTGTGAAGAAAGATTAATTAAGTTGGAAAATAATTTGGATTTTTACGAATACTATAGAAAAAGAATAAAAAAGACTATAGTTCATTATATAATAAGAGGAGAGACAATACATTGTCAGAATTACCGCTTTTAGAGGGAATTTTAAAATATATTAAAGAGAATAATATATCATTTTGTATGCCCGGACATAAAAATGGAAGGGGATTTTATAATACTTCTATAGGAAGGGAATTTGCGGACAATATTTTAAAGTTTGATATTACAGAAGTAGATGGGGTAGACAATCTTCATAATCAAAAAGATATAATATTAGATGCAAGTGGACATCTTAGAGATTTTTACGGAAGTAAAAAATCTTACTTTTTAGTTAATGGCAGTACCTCCGGAAATATGATAATGCTATTTAGCAGTTTTAATGAAGGCGATAAGATCTTGGTGGAGAGAAACTGTCATAGTTCTATATTTAACGGTATAATTATGAGGAAGTTAAAACCTGTATATTTAAAAAATATTATAAGTAAAAGATTAAATGCTCCTATTTCTATAGATCTGGAGCATTTTTTACAGGTTTTAAAAAGAAATAAAGATGCAAAGGGCATTGTAGTAACCTATCCTAATTATTATGGTATATGCAGCAATTTGAAATTTATAGTTGAAGAGGCTAAAAAATATAATATGAAGGTACTAGTGGATTGTGCCCACGGAGCCCATTTTGGAGTTCATCCAGATTTACCGGAAAATGCAGTAAAATTGGGAGCGGATATGGTAGTTACAAGTGCTCATAAAACCTTATGTAGTTTGACCCAAAGTGCTTATCTACATGTTAACAATGAAAATGATGTTGATAAAGCAGATTTTTACTTCGATGCGTTTTCGAGTACAAGTCCTTCTTATATAGCACTTTGCTCTATGGATTACGCTAGATTCTATTTAGAAAAATACGGATATAGAGATTATGAGAGACTTATTAAAAGAAATCAGTATTATAAGGGGAAAATAGATTCTATAGAGGGATTGAGCATAATTGGTAAAGAAGATATATTAAAATTTAATAGGAGCTGTATTGTAGATAAAAATATTTCAAGTGTATGGGATATAGATACAACCAGGTATACTATAAATTTGAATAAAAATTTTAGTGGGAATCTGTTGTTGAAGTACTTGAGAAAATCGGGAATACAGTGTGAAATGGGTGACAGTTCCAATGTAGTGCTTATTTTTTCGCCTTTTAATAGAGAAGAAGAATATGAGAAATTATACAATTCGTTGAGAAATTGCAATTTAAATTATTTTAAGTGTAGGAAATCAAGTATAATTGAGTATGGTGTACCTGAGATTAAGATGATGCCCTATGAAGCTTTAGAAGCGAAAAAGAAAAGCGTCAATTTAAATGAGTCTGTAGGGAAGATAAGTGGAGTAAATGTAATACCGTATCCGCCGGGAGTACCAGTATTGTTAATAGGAGAATTGATAGATAGAGATGTTGTAAGAGTCATTAAATATTATATTGATAGTGGATCGGATCTAATAGGGGTAAAAGATAATAAGATAAAAATTATAAAATAGATTTTGGAGGAAATTAAATTGAGCACATCATTAAAGGGAAAACTTATAGTTATAGAAGGATGTGATGGAAGCGGCAAGGCAACCCAGACAAAAATGCTTTATGAAAGACTTCTGAATGAAAAATATAATGTGAAAAAAGTGGAATATCCTGATTATACTAGTCAATCTTCAGCTCTGGTTAAAATGTATTTAAATGGAGATTTCGGGAAAAACCCCGAAGATGTAAGCGCCTATGTGGCTTCTACTTTTTATGGTGTCGATAGGTTTGCATCCTATAAGATGAAGTGGAAAGAGTTCTACGAACAGGGTGGAATAGTATTGGCAGATAGATATACTACGGCAAATATGATACACCAGGCTTCTAAAATTGATGATATTAAAGAGAAAAATAAGTTTTTAGAGTGGCTGTGGAATTTCGAATTTTGTATATTTGGTCTTCCGGTACCGGATTGTGTGATATTTCTGGATATGCCCCCTGAATACAGCAGACAACTTGTTATTTATAGAGACAATAAATTTACAGGGAATTCTGTAAAAGATATACATGAAAGCAACTATCATTATTTAATTAAATCCTATGAAAATGCGCTGTATATTGTTAGTAAGTATAACTGGAATAAGGTTTCTTGTATACAGGATAAGAGGATAAAAAGTATAGATGAAATACATAAAAATATATATTTTTTAGTGAAAAATATATTAAAATAAATATATAAAGAAATTTAGGAATATACTAGAATTAAGATCCGAGATCATATAATGTGACAAAATTATGTTATAATTATTATGTTAATTTAAAAAGTGATCCTTAGATAAAAAAAAGTGAGAAGGAGGAAACCTCATGAAGTTAATTATAGCTATTGTTCAAGATGACGATGCTGGCGATTTGCTAGAAACTTTGACAGAAGGTGGATTTGAAGTAACTAAACTTGCTACTACAGGAGGCTTTTTAAAGGCAGGTAATACCACTTTGATAATAGGTGTTGAAGAAGAGAGTGTAGATAAAGTAATAGGACATATAGAAGAAGTATGTAAAACTAGAAAGCAGATTATAACAACTCCTTCATCTGTTGCTAGTTCTACAGGTGTATATATGCCATATCCTGTGGAGGTGGAAGTTGGAGGAGCTAATATATTTGTGGTAGATGTAGATAAATTTATAAAGATCTAACGGGAGGAATATTTGGTGGACTCTTATAGAGTAATAGGACATCAGGGTATAAAGTTACAGATAACAAATTCTATAAAGTTAAATAGATTTTCACATGCTCATATTTTGGTGGGAGAAGATGGTATAGGAAAGAGTATGATTGCTAAAGAGATGGCTATAAGGGTACTGGGCAAAAATGAGTTAAAACCTTATGTTGATATAATTGAATTTAAAATACCTAAAGGCAGAAAATCCATCGGGATAGAAGAAGTAAAAGATATAGTTGAAGAGATAAATAAAAAGCCTTATGAAGGTGATAAAAAGGTAATAATATTATATAACTCTGATAAAATGACGGAGGCGGCTCAAAACGCATTGTTAAAAACTATAGAGGAACCGCCTTCAGGAAGTTTTATGATACTTTTATGTGAAAAGTTAGATGGTATTTTAGATACAATAAAATCAAGATGTCAGGTGTATAAATTTAACAGATTAAGTCAGGAGGATATGCTTCTATTCTTAAAAAATAGATTTCCCCAGTTATCTGGAGAAGAAGTTAAGGCTGTCTTGGCTTTTAGTGATGGGATACCGGGAAGAGCAGAAAAATTCATTTCAGATTCTTTTTTATGTGAGATAAGAGATACCGTTATAGATATGCTTAAAGAATTGAAGGATAATGATTTGGAGTATTCTTTAAAATTTTCTAATTATTTGGTTAATATGAAAGATGAATGGCAGGAAGCACTTACTTGTATTTTATCATATATACGTGATGTATTTATATATAAAGAAACGGGTAATCAAGAATTGATTATAAATGCGGATAAATTTGAATGTATAAAGACTATAGGAGAAATGTTTTCATTTAATAAATTAAATGATATTATTGATATTGTCAAGAATACGAGAGAGAAACTGGAGAAAAATGTGAATCCAGCGTTAGTTTTTGATTCTATGTTGGTGAAAATGCAGGAGGTATAAATGAAATATGGTAATGGTGGTAGGTGTACGCTTTAAAAAAGCAGGTAAGATATATTATTTTTCACCGGCTAATTTAAATGTACAAAAAGGAAATAATGTAATAGTGGAAACGGCTAGGGGAATGGAATTTGGCAAATGTGTCATAAAACCTAAAAATATAGATGAAAGCGATGTAATTCCACCTCTTAAAAATGTTTTAAGAATAGCTACAGAAGAGGATGTAAAAAAACATGATGATAATAAAAGAAGAGAAAAGGAAGCTTTTGAAATATGTTTAGAAAAAATTAAACAGCATAACTTGAAAATGAAACTTATAGATGTAGAATACACATTTGATAACAATAAGGTGATATTTTATTTTACTGCAGATGGAAGGGTGGATTTTAGAGAATTAGTGAAAGATCTTGCCTCGATTTTTAGAACTAGAATAGAACTTAGACAGATAGGGGTAAGAGATGAGGCAAAAATGATAGGTGGGTTGGGGCCCTGTGGTAGGGTTATGTGCTGCTCTGCATTTTTAGGAGATTTTGTACCTGTATCCATAAAAATGGCGAAGGAACAGAACCTATCTTTGAATCCTACTAAGATATCTGGCATATGTGGAAGGCTTATGTGCTGTTTAAATTATGAGCAGGATGCTTATGAAAAAATAAGACAAAGGTTGCCGAAAAAAGGTTCTGTTGTAAATACGGTTTATGGCAGGGGAGAAGTTATGAGTAATTCTGTAGTGAAGGAAAGTGTTAAAGTTAAAATAAAAAATGAAGATGGTGAGGATATGATAAAAGAAGTATTGATAAATCAAATTGAAATGGTTTCGGGTGGATTTGAGGGTAGTATAAATGATGAGGAAATAGAAGTTGATGTGGGAAATGAAAATTCAGATGTAATTAAACAATTATTTAAGGAAGAGTAGAGAGGTGGCGTATGAAGTCTGTACTTAAAATTTCTGATATGCGTACTGCTGAGGATGTTAATAAAATAAGATATTGTATCTCTAATAATGAAGGAATTATTGCTTTTGAGATAAATAAAGAAAAGAGTGAGGTAAGCATAGTATATGATAATTATTTTGTAACAAAGGATAAAATAATCCAATGTCTTGAAGATATGGGGTATATGGTATTATAAAATTCTCTTTAAAAGTAATTATAAATATGATAGAATAGCAAGGGATAGGATAAATAACTTGTAAGATCATAAGGAGGTGTGACGTAAATGGCATATAAAATTACAGATGCTTGTGTAAGTTGTGGCTCATGTGCTTCAGAATGCCCTGTTGATGCTATAAGTCAAGGGGATACCCAATTTGTAATAGATGCAGATACCTGTATAGAGTGCGGAAACTGTGCTAATGTTTGTCCAGTAGGAGCACCAGTTCAAGAGGATTAATCTTTAAAAAGGCTGCCTAAATATGGTGGTCTTTTTAATTTGGACAAGTATTTAATTTATCAAGTGATTCTTAGGTTCAGATGGTGTTCGCTAACAGGAAATGCTCTTTAATTGATATTTGTTCTTTGCACCTTGTACTTTGGATTTTGAATTTTATAATAAAGAGGGAGCGTTAGGATAAAAGGTGTAAGTACTATGAACGTTAAAAAATTAACAGATATGAATAAATTTATATCTTCGTATAATGTTACATTAACGGTAAAGAGTATAAAATTTTATACGAATATTTATATAGACATAATAAGTGTAAACTAAAGGCGAGGATTAAATTAACTAGATGGAGGAGAAAAAATGGATATATCTGTTATTATATTTTTGTTTTTTGGGATACTTTCAGTAGTAGTTGGTTATATAATAGAAGGTGGACAGGCAACTGCACTTTTAGGAGCTACTGCAGCCATAATAGTTTTTGGAGGAACAATTGGTGCTACAGGACTATCTTTCCCAATGGATATATTAAAAAGAATTCCCAAAATATTTAAGGTGCTTTTTAATCCCAGAAAAACAGATTTACCAGCTTTAATTTCATATTTTAAGGATGTATCCTACAAAACAAGAAAAAATGGATTATTGAGCCTAGAAAGCGAAGTGTCTAATGATCCAAATTTGGATCCTTTTATAAAAAAGGGTCTTCAGCTTGTTGTAGATGGAGTGGATCCGCAGGCTGTGAGAAGCATATTGGAATTAGAACTTGATTCTACGTCTGAAAGGCATAGAGAAGGTGCTGATATATTTGAAAGTGCGGGCGGGTATGCACCTACTATGGGTATTGTAGGTACAGTTATGGGACTGGTTCATGTTTTAGGAAATTTGGAGGATACTTCTACCTTAGGACCAAAAATAGCGGTGGCATTTTTAGCTACATTATATGGTATTGGATCTGCAAATCTTTTATGGCTTCCTATAGGAAGTAGGCTGAAACAGGCAGATGAGAGAGAAGTAAAAGAAAAGACACTTATTATTGAAGGTGTGCTCTATATTCAAGAGGGAATAAATCCAAATACGATAGCGGAAAAATTAAAGAGTTTCTTAAATAAAGAGGAGTTATTGAGATATGAGGCATTAGAAGGGAAGGCTGAGATATGAAAAGAATGAGGAAGCCGGGAAAAAAGCCAGAGGGCCTAAGATGGATGCTAACTTATTCTGACTTGATAACACTGCTTATGATATTTTTTGTTGTTATGTATTCCATGAGCCAGGTAGATCAGACCAAATACAAGCAGCTTTCTGAATCCCTAAGTGTGGCTATGGGAGGAGGCAAAACTATAATAGGCAGTGAGGATAATCCCAGTATTAAGGAAAATGTAAACAAAATGGATAATTTGAATTCTACGCAAGATGAAGAAAAAAAATTATCAGAATTAAAAGCACAAGTAGATAAATATCTTAAGGAAAATGGAATGAGTAAAGACGTATCCACTACTGTAGACGAAAGAGGCTTAGTAGTGAGCATGAATGATACTTTATTATTTGATACGGGCAAAGCGGATATAAAACCACAATTTCAACAGGAGCTTACGGAAATGGGCAAGATTTTGAATCAATTGGGTAATTATATCAGAATAGAAGGACATACGGATAATGTGCCTATTAGTAATAGTGAATACTCTTCTAACTGGAAATTATCCTGTGATAGGGCATCCAATGTTACTGAATTTCTTATAGCAAAATCCGGAATTCAACCTCAAAAGCTTTCAGCAATTGGATATGGTGAATACAGACCTATTGCTGATAATTCTAATGAAACAGGAAAGGCTAAAAATAGGAGGGTGGATGTAATCATATTAAACAGCAAATTTAATGCAGTTGAAAATAACAGTTCAAGTTCAAAGTCCTCTGGAAGTAAAGATAATACAGAAAGTCAAAATACTACAAAAAGTAATAAGTAAAATGGAACTACTATTCCCTGGAATGTTTATCTAGGGATTTTTATTTTAGAGTATTTAAAAAAAACAGTGGATTGACAGTGTTATTTATTTAAATCATAATTATAAATATCAAGTAATGAAAATTTTTGATATAGTGAAAACTGTGAGTTAGATTAGAAATGAGGTATTGAATTTGAATAGTACTTTCTTAAAAGAAGATGAAACCTTAGATGATCTGCAATTAAAGGGACTATATGTAATTCAGAAAAAAAGTACCTTTAGGTTTGGAATAGATGCAGTTTTGCTTGCTAATTTTGCCGATATAAAGAGAAATGCAAGTGTAATAGATTTATGCAGCGGTACTGGTATAATTCCTTTTATACTGGTGGGAAAAACACCTGTGGGTAAAATAATCGGAATAGAGATACAAAAAGACATGGTAGATATGGCCAATAGGTCTGTGCAATTAAATGATGTACAGGGGAAAATTGAGTTTATCCATAGAGATTTAAAGGATTTGAAATATCTAAAAACTCTACCTAAAGCGGATGTAGTTACTGTAAATCCACCTTATAAATTAAAGGATTCTGGAATTGTGAGTTTAAAAGACGAGGATGCCATTGCCAGACATGAAATTTGCTGCGATCTAGAGGATGTTATAAAAGCTGCTAAAATTGTTTTAAAAGATAATGGAAAGATTTATATGATCCATAGACCTGATAGATTTGCAGATATTATATGTACCATGAGGAAATATAAGATTGAGCCTAAATTTATAAGGATGGTTCATCCCAATATAAACAAAGCTCCCAATATGGTATTAATAAAAGGACAGAACAATGCGGGCCGTTTTTTAAAATGGGATGCACCGCTGTATGTACATAAATTGGACGGAAGTTATACAGATGAAATAGATAAAATATATGGAAGAAGTAAGAAAGGATATGGTAGATGATGGGGAAACTTTTTTTGGTGGCAACTCCTATAGGTAATTTACAGGATATAACCTTACGTGGATTAGAGGTACTTAAAAATGTGGATTTAATAGCTGCTGAGGATACAAGGCACAGTTTGAAATTATTAAATCATTTTAATATAAAAAAACCACTTGTCAGCTATCATAAATATAATGAAAATGAAAAATCTATGGAACTGATTAAAAAATTAAAAGATGGATATAACATAGCCTTGATAAGTGATGCCGGAACCCCTGGTATATCGGATCCAGGCAGCATTATGGTGCGCAATTGTATAAAATATGGAATGAATTTTGAAATAATTCCTGGAGCTACTGCTGTTACTACAGCCTTAGTTTATTCAGGATTAGATACTTCAAAATTCATTTTCATTGGTTTTTTGCCTAGAGATGTTAAAAGTAAGATGGGCATTTTAGAAGATATGGCTGAAAGAAGAGAAACACTGATATTTTATGAAGCTCCACATAGATTATTGAATACTTTAAAACAGATGAGAACTGCTTTGGGTAATAGATATGCAGCTGTTTGTAGAGAGCTTACTAAGATTCATGAAGAAATATTGAGATCCACTTTAGAGGAAATACTAAATTATTATGAAAATAGAGAGATAAGAGGAGAATTTGTAATTGTAGTAAAGGGCAAAAGTGAAGAAGAATTTATGAGAGAAAAAAGACAAAAGTGGATAAATTTGTCTGTAGAAGAGCATATAAAAATGTATATGGATGTAGGATTGAGCAAGAAAGAATCCGTGAAAAAAGTAGCTAAGGATAGAAATGTTTCTAAATCTGACATATATATCCATTCTATTAATTTACAATAATTGAAAATGAATGCAAGATGGTGCTGGACACAATTTCCATATTGTTAATAATATTACTTAAAAACAATCAGATTTTCAATAAATAACCGGGTTTTATTAAAGAAATCTAATATTTTTAAGAAAAATTTATTACAGGCGTTGAGATATACTATGATTTAATGCTATAATAAACATATGTTACTTTTAAATTTAAAATTATGCTCCTAGGAGTATCATTTTAAATTTATTTAATGTGGGAGCCCAAATTTATAATTTGGAAGGGGTAATTTAAAAATATATTAGTAGGAGGTAGATAAATTGAATAGAAAGACCTTATCTGTTGCAATGGCTCTAACATTGGCATTGTCAACAGGGACAAGTGTTTTTGCAGCATCGGGTAATTCGGGTTCACTGACTCAAGTTAAACAGCAAAAACAGGATTTGGAGATTAAAGTTGAAAAATTAGATGATGAGATAGGACAAGTTATACAGCAAATTGACAATAATAAAAAAGATATTGGCAAAGTTTCTGATAATATAGAAAACACGCAGACGAAGATGGAGTCAACGGAAAAGGATATAAAAAGCCAGCAGAAAGTATTTAATCAAAGAGTAAGGGCTATGTACATAAATGGCGTGGATAGTTATTTAGGTGTAATACTAAACGCTGACAATTTAAATGATTTCATATCTAGATTGGATAATGTAGCAAAAGTGATGGGGTTTGACAAGGGCGTTATATCGAACTTAACAGATAAAAAAGAAGAATTATCTGCCCAAAAGGAAAAATTAAATAGTGAAAATAAAAGGCTTTTAGCATTGAAGTCCGATAATGAAGAAAAATTGTCCAAGCTTAAAAGCGATAAAAACAGTCAAACCGCATTGATAACATCTTTGGACGCTAAAGAAAAGGAACTTGCAGCAGCAGATGGAGAAACTTCAAGGCTAATTGCTTCGGCAGCAAATAATGTACAGCAGATTAGAAATGCGGCACCAAGAATTACTGGCTCAAATCAGAGTATTTCAAGAGGTGGAAGCGCATCAGTATCTTCAAATGCAATAGTAGCATATGCTTCTAATTTTTTAGGGGTTCCCTATGTCTGGGGAGGAACTTCACCATCGGGCTTTGATTGCTCGGGGTTAGTTTACTACGTATATGCACATTTCGGAATTAATCTTCCAAGAACTTCACAGGCACAGCAAAATGTTGGAGTGCCTGTGTCTAGAAGTCAGCTTCAACCTGGTGATTTGGTGTTTTTCGGTTCACCGGCACATCATGTGGGAATATATGTGGGTAATGGATCATTTATTAATGCGCCTAGAACCGGAAGAAATGTATCCATAGATCCTTTGGATAATAGATCGGATTTTAGCGGTGGAAGAAGGGTCAGGTAGTCAATAAAGTATAATATTAATATATTTAGGAATTTAGACATATTTAAATAAAAAATATACATACATAGTTAAATTTCAGTGGTATTTTACAGAGTTTAGCTATGTCTTTTTTTTATATTTATGGTGATAGATAGTTAGTGTATTATAGATATAAATGGACTTCAAAAAAGCTGATATGAAATTTCCATATCAGCTTTTTTAATAGATATTACTTGCCTTCTCTTAGTTCATTTAAGCATTTCTTACAAATATTTTTACCTCTGTAATTTACTACATCCCTTGCATCACCGCAGAAAATACATGCTGGTTCGTATTTCTTTAATATAATTTGTTCACCATCAACATATATTTCTAAGGCATCCTTTTCAGCAATGTCTAAAGTTCTCCTTAATTCTATAGGAATTACAATTCTTCCCAGCTCGTCCACTCTTCGAACAACACCAGTAGATTTCATTTGTGCTCTCCTCCTTTAATTCCATAATTCGACATAACTACAATTAAATAATAGCAAAAATTACATTAAAAGTCAACATATTTTCATAAAATATTTTACAAATTTCTTATGAAATTCCATCTAAAGTTAATATACTACCAAAATATACAAAAGTCAATAATAATTAAGGTGCTTTGATTTCTGATATACACTTTGAAAGTGGGCTAATATTGGGGGTTAAGGATAAAATTAATATGGATAGAGATAAAATAAAGATAATGTTGAAGGTAATTATGAATAAAATTATAACAAATATTTATAAATAAAATAGTAATTAAATGGATAATTCAATATTATGTGTCGAAATAATTTTATAGTTTTTAATTGAGTATGCTATTTGTAATAAAAAATATAAGCTGGAGTTTTTGCTAATATTATAAAATAAATTATTTTATATGGTAAAATAATAGAGGAGTAGGTGATTGATTTGAATTATTTGAAAAAGTTTATTTATGATTTGAGAGAAATAGTAAATAATATGGAATTAGAAATTTATCTAGTAGGTGGATATGTAAGAGACAAATTGATGAATATAAAGGCTGAACCTAAAGATGCAGATTTCGTAATTAAGGGAGATATTCATCAATTTATAAAGGAAATTGGTAAAAAAGGATATAGATTTTTCACTATAAAAGAAAGTGTAGGTATATATAGATGTGTATTAGGTGAAAATACAATAGATATTTCATCTATGAGGGGTAATTCTATCGAGGAAGATTTAAGAACCAGAGATTTTACTGTAAATGCGATAGCTATGAGAGTTATCCACAATAAAATATTTGATCCATTTTATGGAAGAAGAGCATTGAAAAGTAGAATACTTAAAAGTGTAAGCGATAAAAGTTTGGAAGAGGATCCTGTTAGGATATTGAGAGGCATAAGGTTTTATATAAAATGTGGAATGCATTTTAATTTGGAGACGGAAAAGCAGATTGAAAAAATATCGGATAAAATAATGGAATCACCTAAAGAAAGAATTTGTAGGGAGATAATGCTTATAATAAAAGAAGATCAACTGGGGATAGCTTTTGAAACTATGGATAATTACGGAATACTAAAAAACATTATACCCTATATAGACGAGTTAAAAACCATAGGAAAATGCAAATATCATATGGAAGATGTATTCACGCATATGAATTTGACATATGGAGTATTTAAAGATATTTTAAGGGAAAAAATTAAGTTGAGGAATTTGGATTTAAGTATCTTTGATTGTAGAATAGGGGAATTTAGTCTTAAAGAATATCTAAGTCTGGCTTGTTTTTTGCATGATATAGGTAAATATGAAGCTTATAAAAAGGAGAATAATAAAATAAGTTTTCATGGACATGATATAAAGGGAGCCAGCATATGTAAGGCTTTTTGCGATAATTTGAAATTTCCTAAAAGAGCAGAAAAATATATAGAAAGTATAGTAAAGGGACATATGTATCCACTGGGACTTTTTAAAAACGAAGCTTTTAACAGTAAAAAAGCTACCTACAAGTTTTTTTACAATTATGGCATATGCGCAATTGGAATACTTACTACTGCATTTTGTGATAATTATGCTACTAGAATGAATCTAGATAGGCAAAATGAAAAAGAAAGGTTTAAAATATTTATTGAATATATGTTAAAAGAATATAAACTTTACTGTAAAATGAAGGAAGATAGACTTTTGAATGGAGAAGATGTTGTAAAAATTTTAGGGCAGGAAGGTCCCGTTGTGAAAATTGCTCTTGAAGATATCCACAGACTTAGATATTTGGGAAAAATAAATAATAGAAGAGAGGCAATTGATTATTTAAAATCACAGCCATTTTAAAGTACATTGAAGAAGTATTAACAACAAGAGTTATCCACGGTGTGGATAACTCTCCATTAAATTGTTGTAAGTACAATAATATCAATAATGTGACTTATCCACAGAAAATGTGCATAAAGTTGTGATTTTTGTGGACAAGTATTTGGAATTATAAACTATATTATAGATTTTGGAATAAAATGGAAAAATTACTTATCTACACTTTGAAAAGTAGAAACTATAAAATCAAACTCGTGAGCATCTGTAATTTCTCCATAACTGTCTTCAGAAATTCCAGGATAATAATAAAGTATAAACTTTTCCTTGGACACTATATTTTTAATTATAATATACTTTTTATCCAATTTTATATCTTGTAATGTAGCGAGAACAAAATATCTGTCATTTTCACCAGTCCTATTATTTACAAGATTAATTGAAAAATTATCATGTTTTGTTAAATTTATTTTTTCCCTGTCACAATATATGATGTTTGAGCCGCTTTTACATCCCAGGCAGCTGTCAAATTTACAGTCAGCGGTACAGTTTAGGCATTCGCAATCAGCGCATTTTTCAAGTTGTGATAAAGATTCTAAATGGTCATTTTTATAGGATTCCAATAGAGAAATATATTTATCTGCGTTTAATCTTTTAAAAAAATTTTTTGTATTAAGGTCACTTTCCGCAGCCTCTATTAGTTCTATATATTTTTTTAAAGTTGCTATTTTGGCAGTATATTTTCGCCTGGTCAAGATTTTTTTATCTACAAAAGGTGAAATATTGTCTATAGCATAGGTTATATCCACAAATATTTTCCCGTATTTATTCTTTTGAAGCTTTATAAATTGATGAACTTTATCCATGATATCACCTAATTTTGCTTATATTTTTTTAATTCTTCATCAATATCAACTTCATCTAATTTTTCAAATTCCTTCTCCAAAGTATCTTCTTCCTTTAAATCTCCAAGTCCTTCAGCTAGAGCTTCTTTCTTTTGAATTTTTCTTTCGATATCATCTAAGTTTATCCTATTGTTCCCCGTATCTACATTGGCCATTATTTCATTTACTTTTTTACTGGCTTCAGCATTGTTAAATCTTGCGGCAGCTTCATCTCTGTATACTCTGGTTTTGTGAATTTCCTCTTCTAGTTCCTTTAATTTGACTTTTACTGATTCAGCTTTTTCGCAGGCATCTTTGTAACTTGCCTCAAGAGATGTATAGCTTTTATCAGCCTCTAATTTTCTAGCAAGAGCCTTTTTAGCTAATTCTTCATTTCCTTTACTTAGGGCAAGTTTTACTTTGCCGTCGAATTCAGCAGATATTCTCTTTGATTCTTCCATCTTTTTTTCAATTTCGTGAACATTTCCCAATATTTGAGCTGAAGATAATTTAGCTTTATTTAAACTGTCCTCCATATCTCTTAATTTTTGATCCAGTAATTCAATGGGGTTCTCCACTTCATCTAAAGTGCCATTTACCTTTGCTCTGAAAATATTGGATATTCTCTTCAACACGCCCATAAAAAATCCTCCTTAAATTATCTTTTCCTTTTAAATTTATTTATTCTATTTATGATAAAAATTATTATGAGTACTAATATTACAAACTTAGCAAAACCCCAGAAAAAACTTGCTAAAAGACTGCTTCCTCCATAATATCCGTTATTATATCCCCAGGGTATGGGAATTGGTATAGGGAAAAAAGATCTTCTGCTTTCATTGTTATAGTTTCCCTTAGACTGAGAAGTGCTGCTGCTGGCTTTGTCATTGCTGGATTTTGAAGAAGAATTAGGTGCATTGGAAAAACTACCTGATTTAAAATTTCCACTAGAGCTGTTACCACTGGAGCTTTTATGAAAGGTAGACTTAGGTGAAGAAAAACTACCTGATTTAAAATTACCTCCGGAAGATTTTGAACTACTAATATGTGAAATAGAAGTTCCAAAACCGTGTCCGCTGGAGTGTGAACCTTTGGCATAAACAATACTGGAATTATTGTTTACAACTAAATTAGCGGACTGTATGTTAAAAATACCTGCTGATAGAAATAGGAAAGTAAGCAATAATGATATAATAAAGTATTTTTTATTATGCTTAATTTTAGTCACCCCCTTAAGTCCTCACATCTCTTTCATAGTAACATAATATTTGGTTGATAGCTACTAGAACAATTCACAATGCACAATTCAATATCGTTATGTTATTTATTATATAGTATTAAATAACACATAACAAGTCTTAAATTAACTTATTTTAGGTAACTTAAGACGATTTACTTGTAAAAATATTATATTTTTATGTATTTTATAAATGTTTAGTTTGTAAAGATTATAAATATGCCATATAATATTAGTATAAATTGAGTTTAAATAATAGAAATTTTAATGTGCTGATGAATATGTTATTTGGGAGGTTGTAAAAATTGAATGAGCAAAATTTTGAAATGAAATATATAAATAAAATAGCGCAAAACATATCAAATAATACAATAATACCTTATGAAGATTTACCGAGATATGATTTGTTTTTATCTCAGGTTATAGATTATTTAAATGATAAATTTGAGGAAGAAAACTATACCAATAACATAGTGCAGAATTATATTAAAAATGAAGTTATATCTAAACCGGAAGACGGGAAAAAAAGAGGATATACAAAAGTTCACCTAACTCAGCTTATTCTGTTAAGCTATATGAGGCCTATATTGACAACAGAAGAAATAAAGAAAGTGTTTGCATTGGCTTTTAATGAGATAAATAATGGAGAAGATGATATAATATCCTGGGAAGATGCATATAAGATATTTTCAGATCTTCAGAAAAACAGTCTTAAAGATTTGATGGCAAAAGAAAGTTTTAATGAAAAAAAGTTTCAGAATATAATGAAAAATATGCACTTGAAAATTGAGGGAAAAGAAGAAGAGAGAATAATGGTATTTTTCGTAGTTATGTCTTTGATCTGCCAGGCAAGTGCGATTAAGAAATTAGTTCAAAATATAGTTAATAATTATGAAGATAAATAAGAACTTTATGTTTCTGTTTATTTTAAAGCAGACAAATTTTTATTCAATAGACATATACTTTGAGCAGCTATGCCTTCCCCTTTTCCTGTAAATCCTAACCCTTCTTCAGTAGTGGCCTTTATGCTTATTGAAGATATGTCTATGTTTAATGTTCTGGCTATATTTGCTCTCATATATTTGATGTAAGGTGATAACTTGGGTTTTTCAGCTATTATGGTAGAATCTATGTTTTCTATAATATAGTTATTATCTCTAATTAAATCCAATACTTTAGATAATAAGCTGAGACTAGATACATCTTTGTATCTTTCATCCTGATCTGGAAAGTACTTACCAATATCGCCTAGACAGGAAGCTCCTAATAAACTATCCATTATTGCATGAGTGAGTACGTCAGCATCAGAATGACCAAGTAATCCCCTGTTGAAGGGAATGATTACTCCACCTAATATAAGATGTCTATTATAAACTAATTTGTGAACATCATATCCAAGTCCAATTCTCATGATTAATCCTCCTGTGAATAAACTTAATTTTAGTAAGAATTACTTTATTGTATTTTATCATATATAATAAAAAGGTGCATTTACAAAGCACCTTAAGATATATCCTTAGAATAATATATTATTTTTTTAGTGTCTTTATCTTTTGTCGTGGTTTCTTTAGGAGTTTTATTTGCAGAGCTAAATAATTTTGATAAAAATAATTTTGCTGAAGATAAAAATGACATATCCTTTTTCTTAACATTTTTTGAAAAATCCACTTTGATAACGTTATCTTTCATAAACTAGCCCCACCTTTCATTAAAAGAATTTCTTTACTTTTATAATATCATAAAAATAAAGAAGTGTTAAGAAAATTATGAAAAATATTCTTATTATTTTTATATTGAGATCATAAAAATTGAGGAGATGGTAAATCCCCTCAATTTTGTGAGATAGAAAGGTATATTACTTTGTATTAGGAAATGTTAACTTGTAATCTATGAGCTTTGTAATTGTGTGGATAATAATATTATATGAAGATTGCTCTAATTTGGTTACTATAATTTAAAAATTATACACATGTTGTCCACAAAAATGTGTATAATGTGTATAAGTAACAAGTTATTTACAATAAAATAAGACAAATTAATTATTGAAAATAGAAAAGAAATAAATAATAACAGGTTATAAACAAAATATGTGTGGATAATGTGTATAAGTAAAAATTTTGTTTTACTAATCAAGCATATATATATTATAATAAATGGTAGAATGTATAGGTTTAATATTAAATTGCCTTATATGATAGTTTTATTATAAAATGGAAACGTAGCACATCAAAGTTCTTTTAAGGTTCTTGAAAAAGTTTTTTCTTGTAAGCAAGTTACTGCGAACCTAAGAATGAGCTTATCCAGACGCTCAGCAGTGCCTATCTTCCTTTAGAAAGTTGGGAGTATTGGCAATGGTAGCCTTCGGATAAAATAATATGTGTCGGGAAAGTGAAAAGGATGATACATAAAAAAATTTTAATTACAATAATTTTAATATTTTTTGCTGCAGCTGCAGCCTATAGTATATATAAAATTCAAAATTGTAATAGGAACTATGGGGAAAAAAGCGGCAATAAAGTAAATTCGAAGATAGATCATCAGACTGAAAAAAAAAATATAAATGACAATGCTAATCAATTGAATATAGCTGAGGATAGGATATTTACGGGAGGAGATTTAAAATACAACACCCAGTCTATTCCAGTATTATATTATCATTCAATAGATTATGAAAAAGGAAATGAATTGAGAATTCCAAAGGAAAAATTTAGAGAGGAGATGAAGTTTTTAAGGGACAATGGATATACTACTCTTACTATGAATGAGTTCTATAATTTTTTAGCCTACAATAAGCCTATACCAAAAAAATCGGTGGTTATAACTTTAGATGATGGATATGAGGATAATTATGAAAATGCTTTTCCAATATTAAAAGAATTCGGATTTAAAGCTACTATATTTATAATTACAGGTGCAATAGATAATGGAAAAAATATCTTAACTTCAAGCCAGTTGAGAGAGATGGAACACTATGGTATAGATATTGAAAGTCATACAGTAAATCATGATAAGTTGGATAAACTGACTTATAATGAACAGTTAAGTACATTAAAAAATTCCAAAAATTTTTTGGAAAAATTATTGGGTAAAAGAGTGAATTATATTGCGTATCCCTATGGGGAATGGAATGGAGATACTGTAAAAGCTGTAAAGGCTGCAGGATATAAATTAGCTTTTACCACAGCATCGGGATGGGCTAATAAAAATGAAGGATTATATACATTAAGTAGAGTTTATATAAGTGCAAACCATAAAATGGAGGAGTTTAAAAGACGATTGACAAATGAAAAATATAATATTTCAAATTGAATTAACACATTTTGAAAAAATAGTTAAAAATTTTTGTGATTAAGTGATAATATATCATTGTGGAGGCGGAAAAATTGAGTAAAGGGAAAAAAATAAAAGTATTTATTTTGGGAGTGGCTTTTACAATTTTAATCTTCCAATTTAAGACGTTGGCACAATCTTCAGTTGGAACTCCTAGAGTGAATATAGACACCAATAAAGAGTGGACTGTTAAATTTAGTAGAGCCCTGAATCCAAGTACTGTAAATAGTTCCAATATATCTGTTACGCATGTTATAGATGGGAAAAATGTTACAGTACCGGTGATGGTAACTTTGGGAAGTGATCCCACGACTGCAATAGTGAGCCCTAGAACAGGCGGATATGAGCCGGGGGAAAAGTACAATCTTACCATAAGTGGTTCAATAGAATCAGCATCGGGAAAAAAGCTGAATAATTCTGTGACTTTACAGTTTGTTACAGATAATGCCTATTCTGATGGGACAAATTATCCGGATCTTCCAAGCATAAGTTCTAATCAGTTTGAGTATACACCACTTTTATCATCTCAAAAGCAGGGATTTTTTCTAAACGGTAATAATGGGACAAGTGTTCAGTATAGAGTATTTGTAAATGCACAAAATGAAGCGGGAGAATCCTATACAGAACTTACCAGTGGTTATACCAGTGAGGAAAATGGGAAAATAACATCTTTGAAGACATTGAGTTCGGGGTCTAATGGAGAGAAATATAAGGCAATTATCTATGTGAAAAGAACGGGAGCTCCAGGAGCACATCGAGATGCCAATACAGATTATGATAACTACTATATAGATTATTTCAGGTGTGTAGACAGTATTGATGTAAATTCTGGCGATTATGTAGATTATAATTTATCTCTGGATGACATAGTTAATACTCAGGTAAATTTAGACAGTAATAGTACTCCTGTATTTGTAGCTGACACTGCAATGGATAATGCAGCTTCGAAAAACCAAATAAAGTATTATGTAAATCCCGATAATTTTTTAGACAGCTATGGTAAATATCAGTTTTTGAAACTTACATATGAAGATGGAATCACAGTGGACAGTTTGAATAATTTTTTAAAGGGAAAAGGGATTTTCGAAGGAATGGGACAATCTTTTTTGGATGCAGCCGAAAATAATAATATAAGCGTGGCTTATTTGGTATCACATGCCATGCTTGAAACTGGAAACGGTGAATCACAACTTGCAAATGGTGGAGCTCGTGACAGCAAAAATAAGTATGTTTATGGTAAGGCTGTATACAATTTTTTCGGCATAGGGGCTACAGGCGAAGATGCTGTGCTCAATGGAACTAAAACAGCTTATGAAAATGGATGGGACACCCCGGAAAAGGCTCTCAGTGGAGGTGCCAAATGGATAGCAGCTCAGTACATAAATAATCCTTCATACAATCAGGACACGCTTTATAAAATGAGGTGGGATCCTGCTAATCCAGGACAACATCAATATGCCACGGATATAGCCTGGGCTTATAAGCAGATATCTAATATAAAGTCATTGCAGGATATATTGTCGGGATCCAATGTCAATTTAAAGTTTGAAATACCTAGATTAAAAAAATAACATTGAGATGTATAAAATAAGAAGACAGTCTTGAAATAAAAATATTTTTTATTTCAAGACTGTCTTTTCATTTTTAGGAAATAATCTGTATTATATTTCAATTAATTTAATATGTTTTTTATATTTTTCGTATTCTTATCCTTTACGAAAGGAGCGCAAAATTGAAACGTCTTTTCATGACCGCATTCGGAACAAATACAGTCACATATGTCATAGGGGATACCATTAATCACAGCTACATCTGAATCCTTAGCTATGTAGTCTCCGCCGCATATTTCACAAGGAGTATCATTTATAACAGAATATTCACTTTCAATATATTTCATCATATCTTTAATGGTCATTAGTAGCCTCCAATAAAAAAATTATCATAATATAAATTTAACACTCTTAAAGGGTATTTTCAATAGAATGAAGGGGCTTTTTAAAAAGAGTATTATAGAAATTAGACTAGCATGAGCATTAGAAACATAAGCTTGTTCTAATAAATAGGCTTATATATGCAGAATATATCATATATTAAATATATAAAAAGTAATTAGGATGTAATATTTGTCCAAACGCTGCCAGGTTTAATTTAAAGAGGTGAAATATTGTGATTAACATTATATGGTTTTTTATTTTATCTTTTGGAATATGCTTCGGAGTATTGGGGGGAAGGGGAGAAGAAATATCTAAAGCTATTATTTTATCTTCAGATTCAACGGTAAAACTTGTCATAAGTCTAGCAGGTATAATGTGCTTATGGTGCGGTGTTATGAAAATAGCAGAAAGAAGTGGGCTCATGGGGAGAATAGCTAAAATAATGAAACCAATTTTAAAAATATTGTTTAAAAAAGCTGCTAGAGATGAAAAGAGCATTGGAGCAATAGTTATGAATCTGACTGCCAATATGATGGGATTATCTAATGCAGCTACGCCATTTGGAATAAAAGCTATGGAAGAACTTAAGCGGTTAAATGAAAGAAAAGATGAAGCAAGTGATGATATGTCATTGTTTCTGGTATTAAATGCAGCCTGTATACAATTTGTACCTACTACGGTTATTTCCATAAGGGCGGCTGTTGGATCAAAAAATCCAGCGGAAACTATAGTGCCGGGCATAATAGCAACTTCTGTAGCAGCAATAGTTGGAATAATATGCTGCAAAGTAATGGAAAAATATTTTTGATTAAAATTTAGGGGAACAAAAGGGGGAGAATGATTTGGAATACATTGTAAAGGCTATAATACCTATAATAATATTTGTTATAATTACATATGGAGTATCCAAAGGGGTTAAAGTCTATGAATGTTTTATAGAAGGGGCAAAGGAAGGTATTGGAATATGTATCAAGATATTTCCATACTTACTGGCTATGATAATAGCAGTAGGAGTGTTCAGGGAATCTGGGGCTTTAAATTATTTCATATCTCTTATAAAGCCTGTTGTAAAAGTCATAGGACTTCCTCCAGAAGTGGTTCCCCTTGTACTTATAAAGCCATTATCGGGAAGTGGTGCTTTAGGAGTATTTGCTGAGACATTAAAGGAATTTGGGCCAGACAGTTATATAGGCAGGATATCTTCTATAATCATGGGGTCTACAGAAACTATATTTTATACTATTACAGTTTATTTTGGAGCAGTGGGGATAAAAAAGATAAGGCATACGTTATGGGCTGCTGTAATGGCTGATATAGCTTCTGTTATAGCTGCAGTTACGATAACTAGAATTATGTTTTAATGTAGTATTCCTATAAAATCATATTAGTTGTATAATATATAATATAATTGATAGGTATAGTTTGAGGTGAGAATTAAATTGCTAAAGTGGAAGGAATTATATGAAGAATGTGTAAATTGCCATAAGTGCGGTTTAGGTGACAATAGAACCAATATGGTTTTTGGGGACGGCAATCCTAGGGGAAGAATCATGTTTATAGGAGAGGCACCTGGTGCAGATGAGGATAGAACCGGGTTGCCTTTTGTAGGAAGGGCCGGGCAGCTTTTGACCAGAGCCCTTGAATCCATAGGCCTGTATAGAAAAAATGATTATTACATATGTAATATTTGCAAGTGCAGGCCGGAAAACAACAGGACACCTTATGGACATGAAGAAGAGGCCTGTATTCCATATTTGAGGAATCAAGTGGCACTGGTAAAACCTAAAATAATTGTCTGTCTTGGAGCAACTGCTATGAACTGTATACTGGGAAGAGATTGGAGAATTACAAGAGACAGGGGAAAATGGGTGGAAAGAAAAGGATTTTATATGACTGCTACCTTCCATCCTTCTGCAGTGCTTAGAGATGAGAATAAAAAGGATGCGTTTTGGGAAGACTTGAAAAACATAAAGAAAAAATATGAAGAAACTTTTGATAACAAAAATATTGACAGCTAAAAATATATGACATATTATATTGTTAAATGCGGTGAAGGAAAGAGTAGTAAGTTAATTTATGCGAAGAGAATCGACAATTTGGTGAAAGTCGAAGATAAAACAACTTATGAATATGGCTCCAGAGCAGGCTGTTTGAAATAATAGTAGAGTGACACGGCAGCAGCCGTTATAGTGCAGGGTAATAGATAATCTTGATGTTCTGGATTTTAGTTACCTGTTGAGGTTTTTATTGTAAAATAAAAATAAAATAGAGTGGTAAAGCGTATTTGCGCCTCTATATGAAGATATTTTCTTCATATAGAGGCTTTTTTAAGCCTGTTGCTGCTAAAAATACATTTATTTTACTATAGAATATTTTGTATTCACATAAAATTAAGAGAAAAAGGAGAGAAAAATATGACTAAAAAAACTTATTATATTACTACACCTATTTATTATCCATCTGCAAATCTTCATATAGGAAATACCTATACTACTGTAGCGGCAGATGCTCTTGCTAGATTCAAAAGACTTACTGGGTATGATGTCATGCTTTTAACTGGCACTGATGAGCACGGGCAGAAGATTCAAAGATTGGCAGAGGCCAAAGGAGTGAGCCCTAAAGAGTATGTAGATGAAATAGTGGCTGGTATCAAAGAACTGTGGAAAATGATGAATATAAGTTATGATAAGTTTATAAGGACTACAGAAGATTATCATGTAAAGGCAGTTCAAAAAATATTTAAGAAATTGTATGATCAGGGAGACATATATAAGGGAAAGTATGAAGGTTGGTACTGTACACCCTGTGAATCCTTCTGGACTGAAACTCAATTGGTAGATGGGAAATGCCCCGATTGTGGAAGACCTGTAGAAAAGACAAGTGAGGAAGCTTATTTTTTTAGAATGTCAAAATATGCTCCAAAGCTTATAGATTATATTAAAGCACATCCGGATTTTATACAGCCCGAATCCAGAAAAAACGAAATGATAAATAATTTTTTGAAACCTGGACTTCAGGATCTATGTGTCTCAAGAACATCTTTTAATTGGGGTGTACCTGTAACTTTTGATAAAAAACATGTAATATATGTTTGGATAGATGCACTGGCAAATTATATAACTGCATTGGGTTATGGCAGTGAAAATCAGGAATTATATAAAAAATACTGGCCGGCAGATGTGCATTTAGTGGGAAAAGATATACTGAGATTTCACACTATCTACTGGCCTATAATGCTCATGGCGTTAGGAGAACCTATTCCTAAAAAGGTATTTGGACATGGATGGCTTTTGGTAAATGGGGGAAAAATGTCTAAGTCTAAGGGGAATGTTGTGGATCCTGTAGTTTTAGTGAATAATTTTGGTACAGATGCTGTAAGATATTATCTTTTGAGAGAAATCCCATTTGGCGCCGACGGATTATTCAATAATGAGATATTTATAAATAAGATCAATTCAGATTTGGCTAATGATTTGGGAAATCTTTTATCCAGAACTTGTACTATGATAGAAAAATATTTTGATGGAATAATACCAGTGCCGTCAGAAAAGGAAGCTGTGGACAGTAAGCTTATAGATATAGCTCTTGATACACCTAAGAAAATGGAGAAAAATATGAATGATCTCAGGATACCTGATGCACTGGACAGCATATGGGAACTTGTAAGTGCGGCAAATAAATATATAGATGAGACTACACCTTGGATATTAGCTAAGGATGCAGATAAAAAGAACAGGCTGGGAACTGTACTTTATAATCTCTCTGAATCTTTGAGAATAATAGCAATCTGCATTTCACCATACCTTCCTGAAACCAGTGAAAAGATGTATAAACAGCTTAATGCAGACGTCGTTTCCTGGGACAGTATAGCGTCTTTTGATGGCACCAAAGCTGGAACTAGAATTCATAAAGGGGAGATTTTGTTCCCAAGGATAGATCTGGATAAAAAAATAGAGGAATTAAACGCATTAAAGCAGCAGAATTCTACAAATATACCTAAAGCAAAAGCCTGTAAGAAAGAAGTAAGTATAGATGATTTTGAAAAACTTGATTTGAGAGTGGCTAAAGTATTGAAATGTGAAGCTATAGAAGGATCAAATAAATTACTTAAATTTCAATTGGATTTAGGAAAAGAGAAACGACAGGTGGTTTCGGGAATAGCTAAATACTATAAACCGGAAGAACTTATTGGGAAAAATGTAGTTGTCGTAGCAAATCTGAAGCCTATAAAGTTAAAAGGCGAGATTTCACAGGGAATGATTTTGTCTGCAGCATCGGAAGATAATAAAAAGTTGTTTACCGTATCTGTTCCTGGAGAGCTTCCAGCAGGAAGTACAATAAGCTAAAACAAAATTTGATATTATAATCAGACAAAATACTATCAAAATTTATGGAAATTTGATAGTATTTTGTTGTAATTAAAATAAAGAGATTTGAATGTGAGGAGGGTAAAAATTGAATATAAGCATTTTTGATGCACATTCACATTATGATGATGAAGAATTTGATGAAGACAGAGATCAAGTCATAAAAGAGCTTAAAGATCACGATATAGTGGGAGTACTAAACTGTGGTTCTTCCATAGAGGGTTCTAGGTTCTCTGTAAAATTGACGAAAAAGTATGATATATTTTACGCAGCTGTTGGAATACACCCAGAGTATGCATACAAATTTAATGATGATACAATAAAAGAATTACGAGAACTGGCCAAAAATAAAAAAGTAAGGGCTATAGGAGAAATAGGTCTTGATTATTATTATAGAGAAAATCCATCGAGGGATGTACAAAAAGCTGTATTCATAAGACAGATGGAGCTGGCAAGAGAATTGAATTTGCCCGTAATTATACATGATAGGGAAGCTCATGAGGATACCCTGAATATAATAAAGCAGTTTAAGGATGTTATCGGTGAGATCCATTGCTTTTCAGGAAGCGTTGAATTTGCAAGAGAGTGTTTGAAATCAGGGTATTATATAGGTTTTACGGGAGTAGTGACTTTTAAAAATGCAAAAAAAGTGATAAATGTAGCAAGGGAAGTACCAGTTGATAGGATTTTAGTTGAAACTGACTGCCCTTATATGACACCAGTTCCCTTTAGAGGTAAAAGAAATAGATCTGAGTATATCCAATTTATTATGAGTAAAATTGCAGAAATAAAAGAATTAGAAATAGAGGAAATAAGTAAAATAACAATTTCCAATACAAAGCACTTGCTTAATTTGTAATAATAGTGTAAAATAGGAAAGAGGTTTTAGCATTTTTTATTTAAATTGTATATTTTAGTAATTAAATTTGTAGTTATAACATAGTCTATATAAAAAACCACCAAAAGATAATAAAAACTGTGATTCAAATAAAAAACTATATGGGAGATTCTGGAATAGGGATCATTTTTATATTGCAATCATAAATAAGTATTTTATTTATAAGTTTTATGCATAGGATGCATTGATATTTTGAAAAACAGTTTTATACAGGGTGATATTTGACATGAATTTAGATTCCATTTATAATGGGATATGTCGCTTTTGCCCAGAGGAGGTATTTTTATGGTGGAGAAGTTTAAAGCTTGCTTGAAGAAATATTTTCCCCGTGGTCCTAGAATAGAATTTGTTATATCTATAAGTTTAGTAATTTTGGTTTTAGTAATGTTTAGTATAAAAAAAACGGTGACAATTTCAGTAGATGGTAAGAATATAAAGGCTGTTACATTCAGCCATAACTATGGAAAGGTTTTGACCAGTAATGGAATTAAAATAGGACCGAGGGATAAGGTAATACCTAGTCTAGACAGTGAAGTGAAAGATAAAAGTAAACTGATAATTAAAAGGGCAGTAAAAGTTGAAGTAGCAGTTGATGGTAAAAAATTAAGTATAGAGTCAGCAGAAGATAATGTTGAGAATTTGTTAGAAAATGAAAATATTAAAACCTCAAACATGGATAAAATATATCCGTCTAGAGAGCATGCTATTGTAAAAGGAATGAAAATAGTAGTGACTAGGGTCCAAATTAAGGAGCTGAGGGAAAGTAGACCGATAGAGTATGAAACAGTTTTGAAAAGTGATGCACAAGTTAAATACGGAGCTAAAAGGCTTTTACGAGAAGGACAAAAGGGTGAAAAAGAGATTACAACAAGGGTAATATATGAGGATGGTAAGGAGGTTTCCCGAAAGATAATAAGAGAAATTGTGAAAAAGGAGCCTGTGCAAAAAGTAGTGGCTATAGGCACATTAGCTAACAGTACTCTTTCAAGAGGGGGAAGTACTAATTATGCCAGACACATTAAAATGAGAGCAACTGCATATACTGCAGATTATCAAAGTACAGGTAAGAGACCTGGAGATCCGGCGTTTGGCATAACAGCTTCAGGAACTGTTGCAAAAAGAAGTATTGGCAATTATAGTTCTATAGCAGTTGATCCTAGAGTAATACCACTTGGTACAAGACTTTATGTAGAGGGCTATGGCTATGCCATAGCAGAAGATACAGGCGGAGCAATTAAAGGTAATAGAGTAGATCTATTTTTTAACTCAGGATCAGAAGCTATCAATTGGGGCGTGAAATGGGTTAATGTTTACGTAATTGGGTAGGAGCAGGCGCTCCTATTTTTTCTTTAAATAATTGATTTACCATAGGAGGAAAATATGATTAAAGAGATAATAGTAGTTGAAGGAAGGAATGATGTAAGGGCAGTTAAAAGGGCTGTAGATGCGGAGATTATAGCAGTAGGTGGATTTGGAATAAATAAAGAGGTTATAAATAGAATAAAGGAAGCTCAAAAAAGACAGGGAATTATAGTTTTAACTGATCCAGATTTTGCAGGAGAAAAGATAAGGAGGATAATATCAAAGAGGGTTAAAGGAATAAAACATGCATATATATCTCAGAAGGATGGGGTAAAAAACGGAGATATTGGAGTGGAAAATGCACTTCCAGAAACAATAATAGATTCTCTAAAGAATGCAAAGTGTGAGCTCAAAGAAAAACATTGTGAATTTGATATAAATGATATGATATTTTTTGGACTTACAGGAGAACAGGATTCTAAGGAGAAAAGAGATATCTTAGGTAAAGAGCTTGGCATAGGGTACGGCAATACTTGTCAGTTTTTATTCAGGTTAAATAATTATGGAATAACAAAAGAAGAGTTTAAATTAGCTGTTAATAAAGTAAATAGAAGGATGAATAAGGTGAAGCAATATGAATAAGCTGTCTACAGAAAGTATAGTAAAAAAATACGGATTTAGATTTTCCAAAGCTTTAGGACAGAACTTTTTAATAGATACTTCAGTATTACAGGATATAGTAAATAGTGCAGAAATAGATAAAGGCGATGTAATTATAGAAATAGGTCCTGGAGTGGGAACTTTGACGAGAGAACTTTTAAAGTCTGCAAAAATGGTATATGCTATTGAATTGGATATGAATTTAATTCCTATTTTAAAAGAGGAATTAAAGGAATTCACCAATTTTCAATTAATACATAAAGATGTACTAAAGATGGATTTTTCTCAAATAATAAATGTTGAAGATAATATAAAGATTGTGGCAAATTTACCTTATTACGTAACTACACCTATTATTGCAAAAATGCTAAATGAAAACTACAATTTTAAGACTTTTATTATAATGATACAAAAGGAAGTAGGAGAAAGAATTGCAGCAAAACCTAGTTGTAAGGAATATGGAGCTTTGTCTATACTTGTTCAATATTATTGTGATGTTGAATTAATAAGAAAAGTGAGTCCTTCTTCTTTTATACCTAAACCTAAAGTGGATTCTATAATCATAAAATTAATTAAATTACACAAGCCCAGAGTTAATGTGAAAGATGAAAAGCTATTTTTTAAAGTTGTAAGATGTGCTTTTAATATGAGAAGGAAAACATTGTGGAATGCGGTAAAGCCGTTGAATATATCTAAAGAGTGTATGAAAGAGGCCTTTAATACAGCGGGAATTGATCCTAAAAGAAGGGGAGAGACATTGTCGCTGCAGGAATTTGGCAGGTTATCTGATTGTATACATGAAATATCCGAGAAATTATAATTAACAAAGCATGATTTTTGTATGGAAGTTAAAACTATTTGTTCACTTTTTGAAAGTTTCTTCATATATTATAATGAATATAATATATGGAGGTATAGGAAATTGGCACAAAAAAAGAGTTATAGTAGATACTTTATAATATTACAAGAAGATGAAAAAGGATACTCTTTAGCTTCTGATAAAATTGCTTCAGGATATGCAAAATTGGAGATGAAAAATAATAAGTGCAAAATATCCTATTATGTACAAAATCTCAAGAAAGAAAAAACACCCTATTACATGATGCTTATATGCAATAAAAAAGATATAAAAAATATAATTAAAATAGGTGAAATGAACATAGATGATTATGGAAGAGCGGATATATGTTATGAATATCCTATGGATGATGTGGCTGGCAGCGGCATATCTATGGATAAAGTATCAGGAGCTGCTATAGTCAGAATACTAGATAATAACATAATATCTGTAATGAGCGGATTTGCAAGCACAGAAATACCTCAATGGAAGAACTTTACAATGTTAGAAGATAGGAGTAAGAGCTCAAAAGAAGAAAGCGAAAAAGTTGAAGAATTGGAGACTATTGATACAGAAAAAATTGAAAAAAAGAGTGTATTTGATAAGTATGAAGAGAGTATAGAAAAAGCTAAGACAGATAGAGAAAATAAAATCAAAGAGGATGCAAAAGAAGAACATGCAGATAAAAAGGAAGAGAAGGCATCAGTAAAGGTCGAAAATCAAGTAGAAGAAAAACCATCCACGAAATCGGAAATAAAGAATGAGGAAAATAAATCAGAAGATGATAAAGAGAAAGTTGTTGAGGATACTTTTGAATCAAGAATTAAAAAAGATCTAGAAATGAAAAATGAGTCTGTAGAAGAAGATAATTCTATATACGTAGATGATTCTGTGACTGAGTCCTATAAAAAAGCAGAGATAAATAGGCATAAATGCAAAAAAATAAAAGGAATAAGTCAACCTGGTAATTATCCTCAGGGACCAGAAGGGGACTTTTTTAATAACCTTATGAATGGATTTAAGGAAATTAAAAATATAAGTAAAGAATTAAAAAGATGCAAGTGGTATAAAGTACCTGTGAGTTCTATGGAAGATATGTATAATATGAACGATTATAATAAATATGCCCTAATATATTATCCTATGATAAGTTATTATCCCTATGTAAAAAAGCACTGCCATTATTTATCAGGATATAAATGTGATAAAAAAGGTAGAGTGAAATATCTGGTGTATGGAATTTTAGGTACTAAGGATAAAAGAGATCAGCCTTATGGAGGTAAATCCGGGTTTGTTACATGGGTGTCTTTAAAGGATAAAAATAAAGTGGGATATTGGCTAATGTTTTATGACTTTAAAACAAATACAGTAGTAATACCTGTAAGAAAATAGTACTGGGTATTATTTATGAAAGTGCTATTCATAAATAAAAGAAAACTTGGAGTTACAATAATTATAATAGGGCTTATGACAATTCTCTTTGGGCTTGAGAAAAATTTTGATGTGAAATTAAAATTTACAGCTTTAATGCAAAATGACATAAAATCATTAACTCAGTACAGCGGGTTGAAAAATAGATTAAAATATAAATTACCTTCTAATTGGGATTGTAGAGTTCAGGATATATTTGGAGATGAGATAGTATACCACAGTAATTTTAAAAGCGCTGATGGCAAGATAAATGGTTTTGTCCAGGTTTGGAATTTAAAGGGAAATTTAAAAATATTCCTGCAAAATAGTAGAAGCATATCTGAAAAACAGAATTTATATAAAAGTTATAATATGAGTAGGATTAATATAAATGGCAGAAATGGTTATTTAGTTGAGTATATTATTACAAAAGAAATTGGAGATAGTTACAGGGGTATAGAATATTTTATAGAAGAGGGAAAACAATTTTGCAGATTTTCTTTTTTTGTAAAAGATATGGATTTTAAAGAAAACATGCCCACTATATTTGAAACCATTGTGAAAACTCTAGAGTATAAATGAAAAAATATATATTATCCCTTTCAGGTTTAATTGCGTGAAAGGGGATTTTTTTGTTACAAATATGCTATAATATTCATAGATTTTCAGCATGAAATAGCATAATTAATTAGGTCAATAAACGAAATTTGACCATAAAAATTGATAACATTTAATAGCAGGTGAGTAAATTGCAGCAGAAAATTAAAAAGGGATTGAGTGTATTTTTAGTATTGATTACTTTGATGACATCTATTTTATTGAGTGGCTGCGATAAAATAGATGAGCTAGAAGTTAAGGCTGGCTTAAAAAATTCGGATTTTGAGTACATAAGAGAGGGAAAAGTTGATAAAATAGTTATTCAGAATATAAGGGATCAGGGATTTAAATTTGTGGTTACTGATCAGAATGCAATTAAAGATCTATATGATATATTGTCTTCGGGTAAAAAGGTATCAAGGAAATCTTCATTGCAGCCAGATTATATATTTGAGATATATGAAGGGAATAATAAAATTCATAAATTTAATTATATAGCGGGTCTTGATAAAAAAGATTTTGGAAATCTTTATAGTAACAATCAAATATATATTGTATCAAAAAGGATAGATAATGATATGATCAACAATTTTTGGAATATAAGAATGCCTCCAAATAATTTTAAACAGGTTTATTATGGATCAATAATGAACACTTTAAATGAATATTTTAGAGACAAAGATAAAAATAAAAAGATAGGAATAAATTTTAGAGATGACATAGATGGATCCAGGTTTATACTATCTACAGAGGTAGAAGAATTTAAGTCGGATCTCAATGATAAATTTAAAAATGCCGGTATTGGTAATAACAATAAGGATAAATACGATATATGGGTTACAATAAAGACTGAAGGATATAAATCTACACTGTACAAGGCGACTATTACATTTTGGGATAAGAAAAATAAGAGTGAAAAAATTTATTATATATATGACACCTACAGCGGTGCCGGATGGGACATAAAAGTGTATAAAAATGAACCTGAGAATTTTTAAATTGTAGGAGGAAAAAAATGAGTAATTGTGATAACTGTTCAAGTAGAGCAGCATGCGGTAAAAATCAAGATGAGTGTAATTTTATATTGCCAAAATATGGCGGTATAAAGCATATAATAGGTATTATGAGTGGAAAGGGTGGAGTTGGAAAGTCTACAGTCACAGGAATACTAGCTGTAAAATTAAAGGCTGCAGGCTACAAAGTAGGAGTACTTGATGGTGATATAACAGGACCATCTATGCCCAGGTTTTTTGGAATAAATGATAAAAGAGCAGATATAATTCAAATTGATGAAGAACAGCAGGTAAAATTTCTACCCGTAGAAACCTCTTTTGGAATAAAGGTAATTTCTTTAAATCTTTTAACAGAGAAGGAGGAACAGCCCGTTATCTGGAGAGGACCTATGATAGCAGGAGTTTTAAAACAAATGTATTCTGATACAGAATGGGGAGAATTAGATTATCTTCTCATAGATATGCCGCCTGGGACAGGAGATGTAGCACTTACTATAATGCAGGAATTCCCACTAGAAGGAGTAGTTATAGTGTCTACTCCTCAGGATATGGTATCCATGATAGTAAAAAAAGTAGTCATAATGGCAGAGGAAATGGATGTAAATGTTATAGGAGTAGTGGAGAATATGTCTTATGTTAAGTGCAGTAACTGTGGAGAAAAAATAAAACTATTTAGTAAAAAATCCGCAGAAGAACAGGCTCAATATCTTGGCTTGAAACTATTAGAGGAAATGCCTGTAAATTCTGAGTTAGTAGAGAGCATGGAAAATGGGAAAGTGGAAAGCTACATAGGCAATTCTCATGATTACAATGATTTGTTGGATAATCTTATAGCTCTATCAAAATAATTCAAACGTGGATATAATAAATTAGTTTTATGGCAATAATACAGATGAAAATTATTTTATTATTGCATTATGTATTAAATTTATAAAAAGAGAGGTGAAAGTCCTGTTGTCCAACAGGAGATATTATGAAAGCGGTAGTTGATAAAGATGTCTGTATAAGTTGTGGACTATGTCCAAGTACATGTCCTGAAGTATTTGAAATGGATGAAGATGGTAAAGCAGTTGCAATTACAGGCGAAGTACCGGAAGAGTCTCAAGGCTCGGCAAAAGAAGCTGAGGAAAATTGTCCTGTTTCTGCCATTACTGTAGAATAAAAAAGTATATTGAATTGATTTTGAATCAAATAGGGAAGTGCGTTCTGAAAAAGCTTAATGGGTTTAGTCAGAACGCATTTTTGTATAATATTTTTTTAGGAAAAATTAAAATATATTCATGAGTGAAGTATTTCCAAACTTATCATTTAACTTAGATGTAAAATTTGGATTTATATTTACAGTATCTCCTATTTTTATGCTGGCAGGTAAATGAGAGATACCTATATCGGCAGTTGATCCATCTTGAAAACTTATAAGTGCTTCTGTAACATTTAAATCTATTATTTTACCAATCATATAGATTCCTCCTATAAAATTGAGTTTTTATTAGTTTTATCATTATTTTGATTCTTATTCCTAAAATTTAAAAATTGATTTTTTATATGTGGTATAGTATAATAAACCAGGTAGATATACAAGATATAGTGGTCAGGAGGAACAATATATGCTACATGTTGTGAAAAGAGATGGAAGGAAAGTTGACTTTGACTCTGTCAAAATCACCAATGCAATAAAAGGTGCTTCTGAAGAGATAGGGTATGAGTTGAAAGAGAGCGAATTTATTGATTTAACTCAGAAAGTTATACAGTGTTTGGAAAAGTTAAATTTGAAAGAAATAAATGTAGAGGATATACAAAATATAGTTGAAGAAGTGCTTTTAAAAAGGGGATATTTGAAGATAGGATTATCCTACTCAAATTATAGAAAAGAGAGAAATAATATAAGAGAGATAAAATCCGATCTTATGAAAGCCATTGACAAAATAGGAATTCAGACAGATAGGGATAATGCTAACGTAGGAAATAATTTTAGTGCCAAGCTTTTGAGAATAGCAAGTGAGTCCAATAAGTGGCACAATTTAGCTACTATGCCAAAGTATCTGGCTAAATTACATGAAAATGGAGATATATATTATCATGATTTGGATTCTTATAATCTGACTGTAAATTGTCTTCATATACCGACTAAAAAAATGCTTTTAGAAGGCTTTAATACAGGATATGGGAATATAAGATCGCCTAAGAGAATAGAATCTGCTGCAGAACTTTCCTGCATACTCTTGCAGTCATCACAAAATGATATGTTTGGGGGACAGTCTCATCCGGATTTTGACAATGACATGGCTGTTTTTGTTGAACCCACTAGAAAAGAGATAATTGAAGATCTAAGGGCAGTGGGAGTGGAAGAGAATAAAATAGCTAAAATTTTGAATAAGAAATTAAGGCGAAGTATAGAACAGGCCATGCAGGGAATAATTTATAATTTAAATACAATGCATTCAAGAGCTGGTTCACAGGTGCCTTTTAGTTCTATAAATATAGGTATACCAAGATCAGAAGATGCGGCTTTAGTCTGTGAAATATTTTTACTTGAATATGAGAAGGGACTTGGGAAAGGCGAGCAGCCCATATTTCCGAATATAATATTCAGAGTCAAAAAGGGTGTAAATAAAAATGAGGAAGATCCATACTACTATTTATTTAGCATAGCTTGTAGAGTGGCCTCAAAAAGAATGAATCCAACTTTCATGAATTTAGATGCGGATTTTAACAAGACTTATTATGACAAGGGAATTATACCTGCTACTATGGGATGCCGGACTTACGTTTGCTCTAATGTAAATGGAGAACCAGGCCCGGAGGGAAGAGGAAATATAGCTCCAGTTACTATTAATTTGCCCCGCATTGGCATTATTTCTAAAGGTAATATAAATAAATTTTTTGAACTGTTGAATAAAAGACTTGAGCTTTCCAGGCAGTCTCTCATGCATAGGTACAGCATATTAAAAAGATTGAAGGTCAGAGATTTACCTTTTGTAGCCGGACAAAAACTTATGAGGGGTGCTGAGAATTTAGAAAGCGATGATTCCATAGAGCCGATATTGAAACAGGGCACCTGGGCAATAGGTTTCATTGGTCTTGCAGAAACGTTGGTGGCATTGACCGGGAAGCACCATGGTCAGGATGAAAATTCAAGAGAACTCGGGATAAGAATAATTTCTCATATCAGAAATTATACTGATAGGCTTACAGAAGAAACTCATTTAAATTGGAGTTGTTATGCCACCCCTGCAGAAGGTCTAAGCGGGAAATTTATAATTCACGATAAGAAAATATTTGGTGAAATACCGGGAGTTACAGATAAGAATTACTATACTAATTCTTATCACATTCCTGTGGGATTTCCAATATCTATAAAGGATAAAATTGATATTGAAGCTCCTTACCATAAATTGTGTAATGGCGGACATATAAGTTATGTGGAAATAGACGATTATCCATCAGAAGAAGTGGTAAAAAATATAATTAATTATGCCTACGATAACACGAATATGAGCTACATAGGGATAAATTTTCATATAAGATATTGTAAAGAATGTGGTACTTATTTGCAAGGCGAAGAAGTATGTCCTAAATGCGGCAGTAGTAATATACAGGGAATATCCAGAGTAACGGGATATTTATCACTGGACGAGAGATTTGGAGAAGGAAAGGCCGCAGAAAGAGCAGATAGAGTATCTCATAGGAATAATGAACTTATATATTCTTAAATCATCATCTATGGGGGTAAATTTTAATGGTAAGAAAAAAAATTAGATTGGCAGGTATTGTATATGAAAGTTTGGTCAATGGCCCCGGGATGAGAAGGGTGTTTTTTGCTCAAGGATGCAGACATAATTGCAGAGGATGTTTTAATCCTTCCACACATGATTTTAATGGGGGAGAGCTTAGAGATACAGATGAATTGATTGAACAGATAAAGGGTAATCCGCTGATAACTGGAATTACATTTTCAGGAGGCGATCCCTTTGAACAGGCAGAAGAATTTTCCTATATGGCAGATAAAATTAAAGCATTGGGTTTGAATATATGGTGTTATACAGGATATACTTTTGAGTATATCCTGTATAACACTCAAAATGAATATTGGCAAAGTCTGATAAATGACATAGACGTATTGGTTGATGGAAAATTTGAAGAAAATAAGAAGGACTGCAGATTAAAATTCAAAGGTTCAAGCAATCAGAGAATTATTGATGTAAAAAAAAGTCTAAAAACTCACAAGGTTGTAGAGATATTTTATAATTAAAAGTAGTACTATTGTGATTTTAGTTGAAAGGATCCAATTAAATATATTATAATACTTCTAGTAGGGAGTTGATAATGTGAAAGATAATTTGGGAATTGAAGTGTGCTCCTGTACTGAACTTCATGAAGACTGTATAAAGTGCGTTAAAGAGAGTATGCTGGATGAAAAAGTCTTTAGGGATCTCTCCGGTCTCTTTAAAGTGTTAGGTGATTTCACAAGAATTAAAATAATATATGCACTGTTTAAGAAAGAACTGTGTGTATGTGATATAGCAGAGATACTTCAAATGAGCCAATCCGCTATATCACATCAACTTAGAATTTTAAAGACAGCTCGACTAGTTAAATTTAGGAGAGATGGTAAATCTGTATATTATTCATTGGATGATGAACATATAAATAGGCTGTTTAATGCAGGATTAGAGCACGTAGAGCACAATTAATATTTTGATGGATATCAATGTTGGTGCTTGTTTGGCAATTATTTAAAATCAAGTATTTTAACTGAATTGTATTCTTGTAAATTATTTTCTATAATTAAAGTGTTGTTCTTAACTCTTTCTGCATTTCTTGCGTATTTAAGGAATTTTTCTAGACCATCTAATTCGAAAGTTAAAGGGGAAGTCTTATAATGCATTGGAATTACTATGTGGCTGTTAATGGATTTAGCAAGTGCTGCAGCTTCTTTACCATCTATAGTAAAATTGCCGCCTACCGGAATAAATAATACATCTATGCTTCCTAATTCTTCTACTTTATCCCTAGACAATACGTATCCAATATCTCCTAAATGGCATATTCGATAGCCGTCCATTTCTATTATAAATATTATGTTTTTTCCACGTTTTGCTCCATTGACCTTATCGTGATAAGAAGGTATACCAATAATTGGTATGCCGCATAGGTTAAAAGAACCCGGCTTGTTTATAATATGGCTGTATTCTATATTTTTCGTATAATTATGATCAAAATGACTGTGACTTATTGTGATTAAATCCACCTTACCACGAAATACCTTATACCCTACAGTTTCATCAAAAGGATCTGTTAGAAGCTTGTGACCCATTGAATCTTCCAATAAAAAACTAGAATGACCTAACCATTTTATTTTCATAAAAACATCTCCTCAATGAAAAAATTTTTTATATTTATAATATTATATCATTATTATGATCATTCTATTAAAATATGATTATTTTAGATTAGTATAAAAATATAACTATATTTATGTATAAAATTAATACTTTTTATATTATAATAAAATAATGTAAGGTTTATATGGAGGTGATTGATTGAAAAATATAAAAACTTATATGGTACTGCTAGTAAGCTTTGTATTAATGTTTGCAGCACTTGCAGGAATTAATATTGTACAAGCAGCTGACTATGATGGAGCGATCATAGGGAAAAATGTTGAGCCCAATAAATCATGGAATGTAAAGTTTAGCATGAAGGTGGATACAAGTACGGTAAATAATTCTAACGTGGTTGTAACGGACAGCGAAGGGAATATAGTTCCAGTTTCTTTACAGGTTGGAAGTGATGGAAGTAGTGTGATAGTTAGTCCTGAAACTCCATATACATATGGTAAAACTTATAATTTGATTATAAAGAGCGGTTTAAAATCAATAAATGGCAGGAGCTTAAAAAAAGATGATATTAAAATGCAGTTTATAATAAAAGCCAAGCCAGCTTCCAATGGAAAGTATACTGTTACTATTGATCCAGGACATGGTATGGGACAAGATGTAGGTGCTACGGGAATAAATGGTCTTCAGGAGGATGATATCACTTTAGCGGTAGGATTAAAAACTGGAAAGATACTTGAAAGCAAGGGAATAAATGTGGTGTATACCAGAACTACGGATATGCGTTCTACTCCAATGAGTGTTATAGAGAGCCTTCAAAAGCGCTGTGACATATCAAATAATGCAAATTCTAAGTATTTTGTATGTATCCATGCCAACTATTTTGATGAACCTGGTGCCAATGGTACTGAAACTTATTATTATCCAGGAAGCTCTGAAGGTCAAAGACTGGCCTCAAATATACAAAACAGCATAATAAGAGAAGTTGGAATGTATGACAGGAAGATAAAGGAGGACGAAAGAGGGCTTTACGTACTCAAAAACACCACTGCCCCGGCAGTTCTTGTAGAATTGGGATTTGTAACTAACCCAGGTGATGCGGCAAAACTAAATAGTGATGCATACAGGCAAAAATTTGCACAAGCTATAGCTGATGGTATATTACAAACTCTCGGTTATTGATAGAAAAATAAATTGACAATAAAAAGCTCATATAATATAATAAAAGGAAATTATATCATGATTGTTTTAAAAACGTTGAAGAAGGAGAGTATCCAAGTTTATATTACTTACAGAGAGTGAGGGTGTTGAGAACTCATAGAATAATTTGGAGAAAATCACCTTGGAGTTTGGAAGTTGAAAGATGTTTTATTATTTTGAGTAAGCTTTCACGTAATTCTGCGTTAAAGAAAAGAATATAATAGTAAAAAGTATTACCATAGGTGGTATAACGAATAAAACTTCGTCCTATTTGGATGAAGTTTTTTATTGTAAATAATTAAAGTTATATATTGCATTTCGTACTGTGTATAAAATAAACATAGTAGTAAAAACTTAACAATAAGAATAGAAAGGGGTCAAATCATGTATAAAAAAATTGACAATGATAAAAGTTTTGTAGAGAGGGAGAAGGATGTTCTGAAATTATGGGAAGACAAAAAAATAGAGGAGAAGAGCTTTAAAGAGAATGAAGACGGAGAATATTTTACTTTTTATGATGGACCTCCAACTGCCAATGGAATGCCTCATATAGGCCATGTTTTGACTAGAGTTGTAAAAGATCTTATACCAAGATATAAAGCCATGAAAGGGTATAGAGTCTTAAGAAAAGCAGGATGGGATACACATGGACTTCCAGTAGAACTTGAAGTTGAAAAAAGCCTTGGAATATCAGGAAAACCACAGATAGAAGATTATGGAGTGGAAAATTTCATAAAAAAATGCAAAGACAGTGTATTTACATATGTGAGCCAGTGGAGAAAAATGTCTGACAGAATAGGTTTCTGGGTTGATATGGATAATCCCTATGTAACTTATCACAATGATTATATAGAATCAGAGTGGTGGGCATTAAAGAAAATTTGGGAAAAGGGTCTTTTGTATAAAGGTCATAAAGTTGTACCTTATTGTCCGAGGTGTGGTACTGCACTTTCCTCTCATGAGGTTTCGCAGGGATATAAGGATGTAAAAGAGACATCAATATATGTTAAATTTAAACTCAAGGGTGAAAATAAATATATGCTTGCCTGGACCACAACTCCATGGACACTTCCCAACAACATGGCACTGGCGGTAAATGAAAATTATGATTATGTGGAAGTGCTAAATAGAGGAGAACGTTTAATATTGGCAGAGGCCCTTTTAGAGAAATTAGAAGACGAATATAAGGTTTTAAGAAGATTTAAGGGGAAAGAACTGGTAGGATTAGATTATGAACCAATGTTTAATTTTGCATCTTTTCAAGGAAGAGCACATTATGTACTTCATGCAGATTATGTGACATTGACAGATGGAACGGGAATAGTTCATACAGCTCCTGCTTTTGGTGAGGATGACAGTAACAGCTGTAAAAAGTATGGTATACCTATGACCAATTCTGTAGATACACAGGGGAAATTTAAGGAAGAAGTTACACCATGGAAAGGACTCTTTGTGAAAGATGCAGAACCTAAAATAATAGAATATTTAAAGGAAAATGGAATACTCTATAAAACGGAAAAATTCACCCATTCCTATCCATTTTGCTGGAGATGTGATACTCCTCTCCTGTATTATCCAAGAGATACCTGGTTTATTAAAATGTCATCAGTTAGAGATAAGCTGGTTAGGAATACCAATAATACAAATTGGTATCCTGATAATATAAGAACAGGTAGGTTTGGAAAATTCGTAGAAGGAGTGATAGACTGGGGGCTCAGCAGAGAAAGATATTGGGGTACTCCACTTCCAATATGGGAATGCGAATGTGGTCACAAAGAGTGCATAGGAAGCATTGAAGAATTAAAAGAAAAGGGGATAAATGTACCTGAAAGTATAGAACTTCACAAACCGTATATTGATAGAGTTAAATTGAAATGTCCAAAATGTGGTGGAGAGATGAATAGATCCTCAGATGTAATTGACTGCTGGTTTGATTCAGGATCCATGCCCTTTGCGCAGCATCATTATCCCTTTGAAAACAAAGAACTTTTTAAAGAAAATTTCCCCGCTCAATTTATATCTGAAGCTGTAGACCAGACCAGGGGATGGTTTTATACTCTTATGGCTATATCCACGGTTCTGTTTGACAGAAGTCCTTTTGAAAATTGTCTGGTACTAGGGCATGTACTGGATAAGCATGGATTAAAAATGTCAAAACATAAGGGGAATGTATTGAGCCCAGAGGTGGCACTGGAAAATGAGGGGGCGGATGCAACTAGATGGTATTTTTATACTGAAAGTGCACCTTGGCTTCCATCACGATTTTACGAGGAAGCAGTTCAGGATAGTCAGAGAAAGTTTTTGGGTACTCTGTGGAATGTATATTCATTTTATGTGCTCTATGCGGATTTAGATAATTTCAATCCACTGGACTATAAAGGGTTTACAAGCAAAAATATAATGGATAAATGGATAGTTTCAAGATTAAATTCACTTATAATGGAAACTGAAGATCATCTGGATCATTATAGAATTACTCAGGCAGCCCAAAATATTGGAGATTTTGTGGATCAGCTTTCTAACTGGTATGTGAGGAGAAATAGAACAAGATTCTGGAGTGACCATTTAACAGAAGATAAAATAGGTGCTTATGTAACTCTGTATAAAGTATTGAATACGCTGATTTTGGTGGCTGCACCCTTCGTACCATTTATGACAGAGGAGATTTATCAAAATCTTGTGGTAAACCTTGATAAAGATGCTCCGGAAAGTATACACCTATGTAAGTGGCCCAAATATGATGCCAGTGCTGTTAATGAGGATTTGGAAAAGGATATGGCAGAAGCTTATAAGATAGTTAAGCTGGGAAGAAGTGCTAGAAACACCGCCAATATCAAAAATAGGCAGCCTCTTTTAGAAATGCTTGTAAGTATAAAAACTTTACCTCAATATTACGGAGATATAATAAAAGAGGAGTTGAACATTAAAAATATTGAATTCAATGCGGATCTATCAAAATATGTCAACTTTAACATAAAGCCCAATTTGCCTGTATTGGGCAAAGAATATGGAAGATTGATACCTCAAATAACGAAAGAGATATCTTCTATGGATCAGGTAGAGCTTGCACAAAAGGTAAATAACAACGAAGCTGTAAAAATAAACGTAGGAGGTTCTGAAATAGAATTGAATTCAGATAATCTTCTTATTACTATGGAAGGTCTTGAAGGTTTTGCATTTGCAAGCGAAGGAAGCATAGGAATTGTTCTGGAGACTAAAGTTACAGAACAACTTAAAGAAGAGGGAAATTTAAGAGAAATTTTAAGCAAAATACAAAATATGAGAAAAGAAAGCGGTTTTGAAGTTGCAGATAAGATAAACTTGTATATTTCCGGAAATGATAAACTTGAAACTGTAGTAAAGAAATTTGAAAACCGAATTAAAAAAGAGACTCTTTCATTAAATATTATTTATAATGCCGATAGAAAATACAATAAATGTAATATTAACGGGAAGGAGCTTGATATAGCTGTTGAATTAGTGAAATAAATTATATTGTTCAGATTCCCAGATTTCAGAAAAATTATTTGTTTTATCCGAAATCTGGGGTATCAAAATTAATTTTATGGCTTAAAATAATGATAATTGATAAAAATATGTAAATTATCTTGTAATAATGTAATTTTATAAGTATAATTATAAAAAACGCAAATTGGTAGGTGGTATAAAGTGGCGGCATCAATTAAAGACGTGGCGAGAGAAGCTGGAGTTTCGATAGCTACAGTATCTAGAGTACTTAATGATGTAGACGTTGTAAATGAAGAGACTAAGAAAAGGGTATTGGCAGCTATTAAAAAATTGGGATACAGACCCAACATAGTGGCAAGAAGTCTTAAGACACAGAGGACTAGAACTATAGGGATAATAATTCCAGATATATCCAATCAATTCTACCCTGAAATTGTAAGGGGAGCCGAGGATGTGGCAAATATATATGATTATAATATAATGCTGTGTAATACTGATTTAAATATAGAAAAAGAAATGGAGTATTTAAAAGTTCTAAAAGAAAAAATGGTAGATGGAGTTTTATATATGAGTAATTCTCTTGAACCAAATATTCTGGAACTCATAAAACAACTTGAATTTCCTATGGTTTTAGTTGAAAGTACAAATAAAAAAGAAAATATCCCCAGTGTAACCATTGACAATGAAAAGGCAGCCTATGATGGAGTTGCATATTTGATAAAAAAAGGCAACAAAAAGATAGCATACATAGGTGCTGGAGAAGATACGGTCAATGCCAGTGCCGTGAGGTATAAGGGATATAAAAGGGCTCTTGAGGAAAATAATTTAAAACTTGACAGAGATAAAATTTATTTTACCAGTTCCAAAGCGAAAAATGGATATAAGGGGATAAATGAAATATTAAATAAAGCCAAAATAGATTCAATATTTTGTACTAGTGATGAAATAGCCATAGGGGTTATAAATGCACTTAGAGATAATGGAATTAGCGTACCTGATGATATAGATGTTATGGGCTTTAACAATATATATTTGGCATCCATATTTTATCCTAAATTAACTACTGTATCACAACCTATTTATGATATGGGATCTGTGGGTATGAGAATGCTTATAAAGATGATAAACAAAGAAGAATTAAAAGAGATAAATTATGTATTGCCACATGAATTGATTGAAAGAGATTCCTGTAAAAAATAGTTATGTCTAAAAGTACTATTTTTCCATAGATCGTTAGTAATATATATGCATCCCGGCAAGAGAGGAAATAGTAATGGTAGAAAAAATAATAAATGTAGTTATTTTTGTTTTGGATAAAACTGGATATACAGGCATATTTATGGCGATGGCTTTGGAAAGCGCCTGTATACCTATTCCAAGTGAAGCTATATTGCCTTTTGGAGGATATTTGAGCTTTACGGGAAGACTGAATCCAGTACTTGTTATAATTTTTGGAACATTAGGTGGAACGATGGGATCTATAGGAGCCTATTATATTGGGAAAATAGGAGGAAGGCCTTTAGTGGAAAAATATGCGGATAAGCTTAGGCTGTCTAGATCTCACCTTGAAAAGAGTGATTATTATTTTAATAAGTATGGAGAAAAAATTGTGTTTTTTTCCAGACTATTACCTATAATCAGGACCTTTATCTCCCTTCCTGCAGGCATAAGTAAAATGGAGATTAAGAAATTTGTTGTTTATACTCTATTGGGTTCCCTGTTATGGAGTATATTTTTAGGATATGCAGGATATAAAATGGGAGAAAAATGGACAATTATACGGGAATGGTTTCATTTTGCCGATATAGCTCTGGTGGTTATAATAATAGGGTTTGTGTTCTATAAAATAATAAGGAGAAAATTGAGGAAGTAAGTTTTTACATTAAAACTTACTTCCTTTAATTTTTAAATAATTGTAGAAAAATACCGTCATGAATGTTTGAATTTTGTTTAACGAAATTTTTGAAATTTTATTTATTTAATGGTATAATTTAACATAAAAGTAAATATAATATTTAGTTGGCCATTATTAGGAGGGGAAATCATGGATTATAGGGATAGAGTAAAAAATATATTTTCTTATTTATTGAGCTTAAAGAAGTTAAATCAGAAGGTTATAAAAAGTGTTTATGATTATGAAAAATTATATTGGGAAGAGGAATTTTTTCATGTACAGGGATGTAGTGTAAACAAATTGGCGGTAAATGAACCTTGGATTGAGATAAATGCGAAATGCGGCAGACTATATGAAGAGTTTTTCCATATATATCAGGAGAATGAGAAAAACGAGGAAGGTTTTGAAATAGTTTTTGGACAAGGGTTACTCATATGGAAGAGAGAAAATGAAAAGATTATTCATCCTATACTAAATACCAGGATGAAAATAGAATTTAATAAAAGGAGGGAAGTATTTGTCTTAACACCTTCAAATAGGACTGTACTGGAAATTTCTTTATTTGAAGGGTTTGAGGAATGTAATATGCAGGGCATTTTTGCACTGGCCGATAAAGTGAATAGAATTAATTTGGATCCAAGAAACTTGAGACAGATCGAGGGCATATTTTTAAAACTTCTTTCTCATATAGATGCTCCTGGGGAATTTAAAAAAAGTAGTTTTTCTAAAAAAAGAGTTGATTTTCAGCAACGTCCAAATATCTATAACACATCCGTCATTTTTGTAAGAAAAAATAATGCTAGATTATGGCAAGTTGAGATAAATAATATAATTAAAGCCATAGACAATGGATGTGAAATACCTGAAACTGTAAAGGCATTGGTAAATGAAAAGACTATAGATTGTGATGAGAAAGAAAGACGTGAGTGGGAGAAAGTCGGGGAAAATGTACTTTTCCCATTACCTGCAAATTTAGAACAGAAGGAGATAATAAAAAAGATGGCCCAAAATTATGGGGTAGTTGTTCAAGGACCTCCAGGAACAGGTAAAAGTCATACTATAGTTAATTTAATATGCCACCTTCTTGCCCATGGTAAAAGGGTATTGGTGACAAGTCAAACGGGAAGGGCACTTAAAGTACTGACAGAGAAGATACCTGAAGAAATAAGACCATTATGTATCAGTGTATTGGGTAATGATCCCAATTCCTTAAACAGACTCAATGAATCAGTGCGGAAAATAACGGATACTTTATCTGTGGATGCTGAGGGTATATGTAAAGAAGTTGAATTATTAAAAAAGAAGTTGGATTTTTGTAAAAAAAGACAGGGGGAACTATATGGAAAATTTAGGGATATACAGGAGCTAGAAAATAGGGGCATCAGTTATAACGGCAGAGAATACAGCTCCATGGATATTGCTAAATGGGTTAGAAATAATAGGGGAAAGTATTGTTGGCTGGAAGATGAGATCCATATGGATGACATTATGCCATTATCGGAGAAAGAATTCAATTTATTAATATATTTGAGAAAAATATTGAATAAAAATCAAAAACGTAAATTTGATAATGTTAAGGGAATAATAGAGAAATTGCCTGATGATGATGAAATTTGCAATAGGATATCAGAGTATAAAAAAGTGAGATTGGAATATCATAAACATATTGAAATTTTAGAAGGGTGGCATATACCTTGTAACAATAGGTGCAACTATGATAAATTATTAGAGCTGCTAGATGAGTGTAGGAATAAAATTGCAGTGTTAGGAGAAGGCGTGTGGGGTGATATATTTAATAGTTATTATAGCAGTAAATTGGTAAGGCAGACTCTCAAAGATCTTCTGTATAAGAGTAATAATTGCATGTTGATACTCAGTAAAGTTAGAGATCAGATTAGAGATCACAAAATAGAAATTTCCGATGATATTGATACTGATAAATTTTCAGAGAGTTTTGATATATTATATAATTCCTTTGACAGGAATGGCAAAATAGGAAAGTTATTTACACTTATACATCCTGAATGTAATTATGTATTAAAAAATTGTAAGATAGACGGAATGCCTTTGAAGAATATGGAACAAGCAATAATAATTAGACTACATGTTCGACAGAAACAGGTTATTAATGAATTGAGAAATATGTGGAATAATACTATGCGAGATTATGGGCTAAAGGTAATGGCTGCTTCCATAAAACCTTCTGATATAATTTTGATGGAAAAGAATCTAAGCTATTTGTACGAAATTGTAAATTGGGATGTAAAATATAAAAGGCCAATAGAAGAAGGACTGGGGAGGATATCAGTTCCGCGGGACATGGACTGGCACAAGAGAGAATCCTATGATTATCTACTCAAATGTGTATCAGCTATAAAAGGCATTGATATATACAATAATGATAAGGCCTACATAGAAGTATTTAAAAAGACAATAAATAATACAGGAGAATTAAAAAAACTCTATGAAGCTGTGAACAATTTGAATGTAAACCAAGTTAAAGCGACATTACAGGAATTAAGAGAAATTAAAGGGGTAAAGAATAAATGTCTTAAGGTAGATGAGTTAATAGGTAAATTAAATAGAATATGTCCTAAAACTGCTAAAAATATAATAGACGACTGGGACTGCGGAAAAGAGAAATTTAATGATTGGACAAAGGCTTGGAAATGGGCACAGTGGAATAGTTTGTTAAATCACATGTATAGCCTAAATCTAGAAAAAATAGAAGAGGCCATAGGAATAGAAAAGAATAGGGAGAAAGAAATCATAAAAGATATAGTTTCAAAAAATACATGGTATAATCAAATACTTAGAACTACGGAAAATGAAAAGAGAAGTTTGTTTTCATGGATGCAGGCAGTGAAGAGGATTGGAAAGGGCAGAGGTAAGATGGTACCTGAGTACAGAAAAATAGCCCAGAGGGAAATGGAGAAGTGCAAAAAGATCATTCCAGTATGGATTATGCCATTAAACAGGGTTATAGAAAATGTAAAGCTTTCAAAAAATATGTTTGATGTAATAATATTTGATGAAAGCAGCCAAAGTGATTTGTTTTCATTGTGTGCGCTAATGAGAGCCAAAAGGGCAGTTATAGTAGGAGATGATAATCAGATAAGTCCAGAAGTTGTGGGTGTTGATCAGAGGACTATGTACAATTTAATAAATAAATATTTAAAAGAAATACCTCAAAGACAGTGGTTTGATTTACAGACAAGTCTTTATGATACGGCACTGAGAGTATTCCCAGCTAGACTTATGCTGAAAGAACATTTTAGATGTGTACCTGAAATAATAAACTTCAGCAATAATTTGGTTTATTCCGGAGAAATGTTGACTTTAAGATATCCTAGAATCAATGAGAGATTTTATCCTGTTATAAATACAATTAAGGTAGAGGAGGGAGTTAGGGATTCCAGCAAACCGGTAAATATTAAAGAAGCTGAATGTTTGGTAGATAAAGTTGCAGCCTGCTGCAGGGATAGCAAATATTCAAATATGTCTATGGGTGTTATATCACTGCTTGGTGAGGCACAGGGACGACTTATTGAAAATATGTTAAAGGATAAAATAGGTGTAAAAGAAATTATAAGGAGAAAACTTATATGCGGAGATGCTTATTCTTTTCAAGGTGATGAACGGGACATAATGTTCTTGTCTATGGTGATTTCTAAAAATGTAAAATTTGCACCTCTTACAAAAGAAAATGATATTAAGAGGTTTAATGTGGCAGCAAGTAGGGCTAGAAATCAAATGTGGCTGTTTCATTCTGTAGATCTGAAAGATTTAAATGAGGAGTGTGTACGGTATTCTCTTCTCAATTACTGTCTGAACTATAACAAACATGATAAAAATAGTGGAAATGTAGAATATATATTTCAAACTGAATTTCAAAAAGATGTCTATAATCTTATAAAAAGTAGAGGGTATAAAGTCACTCCTAAAGTAGAAATAGGTAAATACAATATGGATTTTATTGTAGAAGGTATGCGAAATAGGGTTGCCGTAATATGTGACGGCGATGTTCCATCTGAAGAATATAATTGGAAGGAGGCAGTAGAAAGACAGCTGGATTTAGAAAGAGCAGGATGGGTGTTTTATAGGATAATGGGGGGTGAATTCTATTATGAACCTGAAAAAACCATGGAAAAGCTGTGGAATAAATTGAATAACATGGGAATTGAAAGATATAGTTTACAGACATCAGATACGGAAGCCCTAAAAGTAGTATAATTATAAGCAGAATCTGTTTAGTAGAAAAAATAGTTCTTGAGAAATTTTTAAAGGACTATTTTTTATTTATGACTAATTGATTTTAAGAAATAGTTTAAATGTATGCTCAACTAATGATAAAATAAGTATGCAGGTATATTTTATATATGTATATTTAAAAATATAGGTAGGTGAGTTAATGAGTATTTTTGAATTAGTTTATAAAGTTAGGGATATAATGACGCAAGGGCTTGTAAAGGTATGCAGTAATGAGACTATAGAGAATGCTATTGATAAAATGACGCAGTCTTATAGAAATGAAGTTTTAATAATGGATGATGATGAAAAACTAATTGGTATATTTACTATGAAAGACGCAATAAGGATCAGAAATATGGGAATATCATTTAAAGATTTTGTAATTAAATATGCCTCTAAGGATGTGTCAACTATAGATTGTAATTCATCTGCTAGATATGCAAGGGATTTGATGATTAAAAAAAATATAGGAAGATTACCTGTCGTAGAAAACAATCACATTATTGGGATTATTACAAATAATAATTTTAGAGACATATTTTATATAAAAATGGATGAGCTTTTTAAACTCCAAAATTATGTATTTGATAATTTACATGAAGGCGTGTGCATGTGCGATGAAAAGGGAATAGTAAAGTACTGGAATAAAGCTTCTGAGAGAGTATATGGTGTTAAACTGAATAATATATTGAATAGATATATAGGAGATTTTTTCCCAAATGCTATGCTTTTGAAAGTATTGAATACGGAAAAGAGAATTGATAATGTGTTTCACGAGCCAGTTAAGGGCAAGTTTGTAGTACTGAGTGCTTTTCCAATATATAATTCGGATAAAAAGTTGGTAGCCGTGGTATCAACAGACAGAGATATGACAGATGAAGTGAATTTAACGAAACAGCTGGAAGATGAAAAAAAGAAGGTAGAATTCTTTAAGGATGCCTATAAAAATGAGCTGTCTTCCAAGTATAATTTTTCATTTATAATAGGCAAAAACAAAAAGATAATAGATGCAATTTCCATTGCCCAGAAAGTGGCTCCTACATCCACCAGTGTTTTGATTACAGGGAATAGCGGTACAGGGAAAGAGGTATTTGCAAAAGCAATACATAAGGCCAGTGAGAGAACTGGAAGTTTTGTAGCCATAAATTGCAGTGCCATACCTGTAAATTTATTTGAAAGTGAATTATTTGGATATGTGGAGGGAGCTTTTACGGGAGCTATAAAAAAGGGTAAAATAGGCAAATTTGAACTTGCCAATAAAGGCACCCTATTTTTGGATGAAATTGGTGATATGCCTATGGAAATGCAGGCAAAGCTGCTGAGGGTACTGCAAGACGGAGTTATATACAGGCTGGGAAGTGAAAAATCTATCATTACCAATACCAGAATAATATCCGCTACAAATAAAAACTTAAATGAATTGATATCGGAAGGTAAATTTAGAGAGGACTTGTTTTATAGATTGGCTGTGGTGCAGATAAAATTACCAGATTTGAAAGATAGAAGGGAGGATATAAGGGATTTATCTAATTTATTTTTTAGGCAGGTATCGAAAGATGAAGGTATAGAGATAAATTATATTGATGAGAAGATATATAAAATTTTAGCTGATTATAAATGGGATGGCAATATTAGAGAACTAAAAAATGTTATCCAGAGAATGGTTGTATTATCGAACGATGGGAAAATAACTGTGAAATCTATACCTGAATATATAAGAAATGAAAATATAAGAAATTATGAATATAATGATGAAAATAAATATGATCTACAAAAAATAACAGAGAATATAGAAAGAAAAACCATAGAAAAAGTGATGAAAATGGTACATGGGAATAAAAATAAGGCAGCAAAGATATTGAATATAAAAAGAAGTACTCTTTATTATAAATTAAGTAAATTTAAGTGAATATCTATCGTTTTTTAAAGTACACTCCAAATGTTAGATGAAATCTAATATTTGGAGTGTTTTTTTGTAGGCAATCGAAGTGTCAATAATTTAACAAGTGTGTTAAATTATTGACACTAAAAAAATAAAGTATAATTGGGACATGTAAAGGTTTATAAAAGATTAATGAATTTACGACTGCAAAAAGTGTCAAAAAATAATACATTCACTCATATTTATAGAAGCTATAAAAAAAACTTATAGCTTCTAGATATAGCATTAGTAAGCATTATAGCATGTATGTATAAAATAAAGCGTATTGGCATAAAATATGCTTTTAAAATTTAGTAGGCAGTTGAATTAGCCTAAATACTTAGGAGGGATAATATGGAACAGTTTTATAGTTTTCCCCTTAAAATGCATGTAGGAGGCCCTGATACACCTATTGTAAAGGAAGGCCAGAGAATAAAAAGGGGAGAATGTATAGCAGAACCAAAAGGTCTTGGAGCTAAAATACACAGCAGCGTTTCAGGAAATGTAGTAAAAATAACTGATTCGGCGATTGTAATTAAACCAGATGACAAACAGTCAGAAGAATATGTAAAAATTAAAAAATGTGATAGTATTGCCGATACGGTTTATGAAGCAGGAGTTGTAGGTGCTGGAGGAGCAGGATTTCCAACTCATATAAAATTAAAGACTAAACTTTCCAATGGATATATAATAGCCAACTGTGTGGAGTGTGAGCCAGTACTTCACCACAATATAGGGAGAATAGAAAAGAAACCCGAGGAAATAATAAAAGGGATAAGATATGCTATGAGTTCTACTGGCGCCAAAAAAGCCTATATAGCAATTAAGTCTAAACATTTAGAAGCTATAAAAGTATTAAAAAATTGTTTGAAAAATGACAATTCCATACAAATTAAGGAATTGCCTGACATGTATCCTATGGGAGAGGAAAGAGCTATTATTCATGCAATATTTGATAGATGGCTTGAACCTACTCAACTTCCAGCAGATGCAGATTGTGTAGTTCTGAATGCAGAGACTCTTTTTAACATAACTATGGCGGTAGAATATGGGAAGCCGGTAATAGATAAAGATATAACAGTTATAGGAAAATTGAAATCAGGAATAGAACCTAATGTATTTTTTCAGGTACCTGTAGGAACAAGCATAAAAAGTCTCATTGAAAAATGCGGCGGCATAGATGGTGAATACGGTGAATTGATAATAGGAGGACCCTATACAGGGACTTCACAGGATATTGACACTGCAATAGTGACGAAAACTTCAGGGGGAGCTATTGTAACCATACCTTTTCCTGAGTACAAGGGCCCTATAGGACTTTTGGTATGTGCTTGCGGAGCTAATGAAGCAAGACTTAGAGATGTGGCTTCCAAAATGAATTCCCAGGTAGTTGGTGTGACTAAATGTAAAAATGTAGAGGAAATTAAAGGTGCGAACAAATGTAAAACTCCAGGGCATTGTCCGGGTCAGGCACAGGCAATTATGTACTTAAAGAAACAAGGTGCGAAAAGGGTTCTTATATCCAACTGCAGCGATTGTTCAAATACGGTAATGTGCTGTGCACCTAAGATGGGATTGCCTGTATATCATCATACAGATCATGTATTTAGAACAGTAAACTATCCATTAACAAGAAGGCTTCCAATGGAACATGAATCTTAAAATATAAAAATCAAGGAGGATGATTTAATATGTCAATGAGTGCTGAACATGCAGAAGAAGTAAAGGATGAAGTAGCTGTTGTATGCTGCAGAACAGAAGAAGGTACCATTATCGCAGCTGAAAATCTGGAAGATCCAGATATATTTCCAGATATGGTGGACTCAGGATTGCTGACTATACCTGATAATTGCCTTAAGGTAAAGGAAGTAATAGGGGCAAAGCTTACTAAAACCATAGATTCCCTAACTCCACTTACTCCAGACATTTTGGAGGGAATTAAGACTGCAGAAAGTAAGAAGGAAGATAAAGAAGAAGTTAAAGAGGATTCAACAGAAGATAAAGTCCCTCAAATAGACAACATGGTAAATGAGGGAAATGCATCTGTTTCAGTAGTTGGTGGAACTTTGAAAATACAGATAGAAGAAGGCAGGGGAATAGATATTGAACTTCCTTTTTATATAGGGTAATAGCTGTATAAAGAGGATTTAAATATAAATTAAGTTTTAAAAAGTTCAATAGAAAATTTAGGATCAAAGAACCTTGAAAAACGAATAAGGAGGTATTATGAATGAATGCTGAAGGAGAGAAGAAGGCAGTTCTAAAGTACAACAAAAAAGCAGGAGATACTATAGAAGCTGCTGATCTGGAAAATCCAATGAATTTTGAAAAACTTGAAGATTCACTATTAATTAAATTGGATGAAAATGTGCTTTCAAGAGAAGAAGTCATTGGAAAAAAACTTAAAGTTGATGCATCAGCTCTAACGGTTGTAACTGGAGATATTCTAGAAGGCTATGTTAAAAAAGAAAGGGCTGGTAAATCGAGCAGTGTTTCTAGCGGAGTTCTTAAAATTAAAATTGCCGAAGGCAAGGGAATTAATATAGAGCTGCCACTGGGAGGATTAGGTGCAGTATCTTCTGCAAATGGGGTTACAGTACCGGCAGTAAAATCTATATCTGGTGTTAATGGTGTAGTGGAAAGCAAGAGTGGAAAAGAAGCTCCAGAAGAAGAAAAAGTAATGAGAACACTTACGAGAAAACATTATAAGATCGACGAAGTAGAATTTGGACCAGAGACAAAAATAGAGGGAACAACTCTTTATATAAGAGAAGCTGTTTGCAAGGATGCTGTAGATGAGAGCCAACTGGTTAAGGATATGAAGATTGACATAATAACACCCGACAAATATCACACTTACAGTGAGACCATAATGGATGTACAGCCAATTGCCACAAAAGAGGGAGACTCAAAGCTGGGCACTGGGGTAACTAGAGTATTGGATGGCGTTGTGATGATGCTCACAGGTACTGATGAGAATGGAGTTCAGATTGGAGAATTTGGTTCTTCAGAAGGATATTTGGATGAAAACATTCAATGGGGAAGACCAAGCTGTCCAGACAAAGGAGAAATATTTATCAAAACTCAGATGACTATTCAAGCCAAGACAAACATGGAGAGAAGAGGACCTTTAGCTGCTCATAAAGCTACAGATGTATTGACGCAAGAAATAAGAGAGGCACTTAAAAAGGTCGATGATGAATCTTTGGTGGTAAATGTAGAAGAGTTTAAGCATGTCAGAAGACCTGGTAAGAAAAAGGTTATAATAGTAAAAGAGATAATGGGCCAGGGTGCAATGCATGATAATTTAATATTACCTGTAGAGCCCGTTGGATTCCTTGGAGGAAAACCAAATGTAGATTTGGGAAATGTTCCTGTAATGTTATCACCTCTTGAGGTAGCTGATGGAGGAATTCATGCACTGACCTGCATAGGACCTGCATCTAAGGAGTGCTCCAGGCATTATTGGAGAGAGCCTTTAGTACATCAAGTTTTAAATGATGAAGAGCTGGATCTCTGTGGAGTATTATTTGTGGGAAGCCCTCAGATAAATACTGAGAAATTCTATGTATCAGAGAGAATGGGAATGATTGTAGAGGCACTTGACGTAGATGGAGCTTTTGTCACGACAGAAGGATTTGGAAACAATCACATTGACTTTGCCAGCCATGTGGAACAGATAGGTATGAGAGGAATACCTTGTGTAGCTTTCTCATTCTGTGCAGTTCAGGGAGCTTTGGTCGTTGGGAACAAGTATATGAAGTATATGATAGACAATAATAAGTCTGAAGCAGGAATAGAAAATGAAGTACTTGGCTGTAATACACTTTGTCCGGAAGATGCTGTAAGAGGTGTTGCTATGCTTAAGGCAGCTATGGCAGGAGAAGATGTTAAGAAGGCAGAAAGAAAATACAATAGAAACGTGCTTGAAAATAACCTGGATCTTGTAGAAGAAACTGCTGGTGAAAAAATAGAAAGAGCTAAAAATGAACAGTCACTTCCAATGAGTAAGAAGAGGAAAGAGAAATATTCTTAATATAAGAGGGTAAATTAGATGAAATTAAAATACGGTGACAAGATCATTGAAATTCAGGGAATAATTGTTCAGGTCGAAGATGGTGCCGTTGGAATAGATTTGAAGGGAAGACTAGGATATTTGAAAATACCTCTCAGGATGTTGATAACGGACTACCCATTAAAATTAGGGCAGGAAGTTGGATTTAAAATGAGTTTCCCAGAAGTACTTTCATTAAAGGCTAATGAGAAATATATAAGTAATATTGATAAAAAGAACGGAAAGGAAGGTAATCTATAATGGATTTAACGGTTGTTAAAGGGTTGCAATCAGAAATATATGTGCCCATAACTCCTCCTCCAGTATGGGCTCCGGTGACAAAAGAACTTAAAGATATGAAAATTGCCATTGCTTCTGCAGCAGGAGTACATTTAAAGACAGACAAAAGATTTAATTTGGCAGGAGATTTTACATTTAGGAGAGTCCCTGGTGATACTAATACTGATGATCTTATGGTTTCTCATGGAGGATATGATAATGGAGATGTAAACAAAGATGTGAACTGTATGTTTCCATTGGATAGATTGAGAGAATTGGCAAAAGCAGGTTTCATTGGTTCAGTAGCACCAACTCATATAGGATTCATGGGCGGCGGTGGAAACCAACAGAAATTCAGGGAGGAAACTGGCCCAACTATAGCTAAAATATTGAAAGATGAAGATGTAGATGCAGTTATAATGACTGCTGGATGAGGAACCTGCCACCGCTCTGCAGTATTGGTGCAGAGAGCAATAGAACAGATAGGTATTCCTACTATAATTATAGCAGCATTACCTCCTGTAGTTAAGCAGACAGGTACTCCAAGAGCAGTTGCTCCAAGAGTTCCTATGGGTGCCAACGCAGGTGAACCCCATAATATAGAGATGCAGACTGGAATAGTAAAGGACGCACTTACACAGCTTACTAAGATAACTACTCCAGGCACAATAGTACCACTTCCTTATGAATATGTAGCAAAAGTTTGATGCTTATAAAATGGTGCTCGATTTAAGAATTCTTGCTAAATGAAATGTTTTATTTATGGCAATTACAGACTGAAAAGTTTGTAATTGCTATAAGACAATTTAAAATAGGGTGAGATATATGGATAAAGAGAGAAAAATGAGAAGACTTGTTATAAAAACTTTTTCTATAGATAAGGTGGAATTTGCAGATAATACATCCATAGAGGGTAAAAATTTATATATCAAAAAGGATATAGCGGATAATATAGATATAAATGAAGATCTTATTGAGAAAGTAGATCTAAATATAATTGAACCTAATAGACATGACATTTTTGTAAATTCCATAATGGATTTTTCACCTATAGCTGTTAAGGTGCTGGGTAGAATTGGTGAAGGAATAACACATGTTTTAACAGGTGTATACGTTATGCTGACAGGCGTAGATGAAGATGGAGTCCAAGTTGCTGAATTTGGTTCTTCTGAAGGAATACTTGAGGAACAGGTAGTATTTGGAAAAGCTGGAACACCTGATAAGAATGATACTATTATCAATGTAAATGTCACATTAAAGTCTGGGAAAGGAAGCAGCCGACCGGGACCTATGGCAGCTCATGAAGTTTGTGATAAGATAATTCAGGAAATAAGAGAACATTTAAAAAAAGTACATGGTGAAAAATGTAGTGAAAAATATGAGTATTTTGATAGAATAAGATATGGTAAAAAGAAAGTTGTTATAATAAAGCAGGTGGCGGGACAAGGAGCCATGTATGATACAGGGGTTTTTGCTAAAAGTCCAGGTGGGTTCATAGGATGTAGATCTGTAATAGATATGGGAAATATACCTATAATACTAAGCCCTAATGAGTATAGGGATGGCGCATTGAGAGCTATGAATTAGAGGTGATAAAAGTGGGAATTGGACCATCTACAAAAGAGACTACGTTACATCATTTTAGAGATCCGCTTTTAGATGTGGTATCAAATGACGATGATGTAGATCTTCTGGGAGTCATTGTTGCAGGAACGCCTCAGGAAAACCAGGATAAGGTTTTTGTAGCCCAGAGAATAGCAGCCTGGGTGGAAGCCATGAGGGCTGATGGGGCTATAGTATCTATAGATGGATGGGGAAACAGCAACATAGATTTTGCCACAGCTATAGAAGAAATAGGCAAAAGAAATATACCCATAGTGGGGATGAGCTTTGTGGGAACTCAAGCGCAGTTTGTAGTTACTAATGAGTATATGGACACCATAGTAGATTTTAATAAGTCGCAAGAGGGTATCGAAACTGAAGTGGTTGGAGAAAACAATGTGACGGAATTGGATGCTAAAAAGGCATTAGCTTTTTTAAAATTAAAAATGAGAAATAAGGAGGATTAATCATGAACATTGAAAGGACTATATTTGCAATTGACTCACATACAATGGGAGAGCCTACAAGGGTAGTTGTAGGGGGAGTTCCGAATATTCCTGGCAATACAATGCCAGAAAAAAAAGCTTATCTTGAAGAGCATATGGACTATTTGAGGACAGCTATAATGCTTGAACCGAGAGGGCACAATGATATGTTTGGATCCATATTGACACAGCCAACTACAGACAAGGCTGATATAGGAATAATATTTATGGATGGCGGCGGATACTTGAACATGTGTGGGCATGGCTCCATAGGTGCATCTACAGTAGCAGTGGAGACTGGTATTGTAAAAGCTGTCGAGCCGGTTACAAAACTTACTTTAGAGGCTCCTGCAGGGCTTATACAAGCATCTGTAAAAGTAAAGAACGGAAGTGCAAAGGAAGTTTCTATAACCAATGTACCAGCATTTTTATATAAAAAGGATGTAGAAGTAGAAGTGCCTGACGTGGGAAAAGTTGTGATGGATATATCTTTTGGAGGAAGTTTCTTTGCCATAGTTAAAGCTAAAAATTTGGGAATAGAAATAGAACCTAAAAATGCACAAAAATTAATAGAAGTAGGAATGAAAATAATAAAGTCAGTAAATCAGCAAGTAGAGATACAACACCCTACCCTTTCCCATATAAAAACTGTGGATTTATGTGAAATATGGGGACCCGCAAAAAGTGAGGATGCTACTTATCAAAATGCAGTTATATTTGGACAGGGACAATTAGATAGATCACCTTGTGGGACAGGTACTAGTGCTAAAATGGCTACTCTCTATGCAAGAGGAGAGCTTAATGTAAATGAAGACTTTGTATATGAAAGTATAATAAATACAAAATTTAAAGGAAAAATACTTGGGACAACTAAAGTTGGAGACTATGATGCAGTTATTCCTCAGATAACTGGTTCTGCTTATATAACAGGACATAATCAGTTCTTTATAGATCCTGATGATCCAGTTAAATATGGGTTCATCCTTAAATAAATTAAAAAATATATAAATTTAGTACTGTATTGATTTTTGCAAAATATTTATAATTATAAGAAAAAAATAAAGGGGGTCTTTTAGTGGTAAAAATAATTTTTGGTATCCTGCTTATTTTGGTATTGTACTTTGCATTTTTATTCTTTAAAGATTATGCAAAAGCCGTTAAAGAAAAAAAATTGGAAAAAGCAAATTTCTTTGCACTAGGTGGAGTTGGATTTATAGCAAATTTTTTTGATACTCTTGGAATAGGCAGTTTTGCAACCAGCACAGCATTGTTAAAGTTTTTCAACCTTACGAAAGATAGAACTTTACCCGGTACTTTGAATGTATCTTGTACTATTCCTGTAATTGTTGAAGCACTTATATTTATAACAGTTATAAAAGTAGAGCCTGTAACACTGTTTGCCATGTTGATTTCGGCAACTGTGGGTGCGGTAATAGGTGCAGGAATAGTTTCCAAACTGGACGAGAGAAAGGTAGAATTGGGGATGGGTGCTGCATTGATTGTAGTGGCATTTGTAATGCTGGCAGGTCAGTTAAATCTTATGCCCGTAGGTGGAACTGAAATAGGACTTACAGGGGCAAAACTTGTAGTTGCTGTAATAGCTAATTTCATATTGGGAGCTCTTATGACACTTGGCATAGGACTTTATGCACCTTGTATGGCATTGGTGTTTGCACTTGGAATGAGCCCTAAGGTAGCTTTCCCTATAATGATGGGCTCCTGTGCATTTTTGATGCCGGCTGCTTCAGCTAAATTTATAAAAGAAGATTCTTATGACCGAAAGGCCTCTATGGCTATAACTATATTTGGCATTATAGGTGTACTGATAGCGGCATATATAGTTAAGTCACTACCTTTGAATATTTTGAAATGGGTTGTAATTGCTGTTTTAGTTTATACATCTGTAGCTATGTTTAGATCCGCATCAAAGCACAAGCAAAAGACTGTAGAAGCATAAAATTTATAGCTATAGAATTAATAAAATAATAGAGCTATCATGAAATCTCACACTGATATTTATAGAATATTCTCATATGTGTAAAAACTGGAATTGATATTATATAAGACCTCGTTCCCATGTGAGTGGGATACGAGGCCTTTCAATACACTGCAAGTTAAATAATAAATTTATGCAAAACAATGTTAAGTTATTAACTATGTAAACGAATAATCAATTATAGGAAGGAATGATGTGAGTGATTAAAATTTTAATGATATTACTTATTATTTCAGCATTATATTTTTTAGCAGTGTTTATTAAAGACTATATAGATAGGATAAAAAACAAATCTATTGATAATAGAAAATTTTTGACTTTTGCTGTGAGTGGCTTTATAGTTAATTTTTTTGACACTTTGGGAATAGGCAGCTTTGCCATCTTCACAGCCATATTAAAAAATTTTAAATTAACTGAGGATAGAACTATACCCGGTACGTTAAATGTTTCCTGTGCAATACCTGTAATAGTGGAAGCTATGGTATTTATAAATGTGATCAAAGTGGAACCTTTTACTCTGATATCTATGATTGTAGCGGCTACTCTTGGAGCCGTACTTGGAGCTGGATTTGTAGCTAAATTGGATGAGAGAAAAATAGAAATAGGTATGGGTTCTGCGCTTTTAGTAGTGGCTTTTATAATGTTTGCTGGACAAATAAATTTAATGCCATCGGGAGGAGCTTCAACTGGCTTAACAGGTGTAAGGTTGATCATAGGCTTAATTGGAAATTTTATATTTGGAGCATTTATGACTCTTGGTATAGGAATTTACGCACCCTGCATGGCTCTAGTATTTACTCTTGGTATGAGCCCTAAAGTAGCATTTCCAGTAATGATGGGTTCCTGTGCTTTTTTAGAAGCGGCAGCCTCTGTAAAATTTGTAAAAGAGGGAGCTTATGATGCCAGAACGCCTCTTCCTGTTATGATATTTGGATCAATTGGTGTATTGATAGCTGCTTATGTAGTTAAATCACTTCCGCTTTCCATATTAAAATGGGTAGTTATAGGGATTATAGTATATACTTCTGTAATTATGTTTAAATCAGCAAAAGGTAAGAATAGAAGCAAAATTCAGCCAGTTTAAAATGTGAAATTATTCTGTTTCACACTTAGAATGACTTACACATATTATAAAACATAGTAAGCATTATATTTGGAGTGAAGTTATTGTTATATGCGCTAATTCTTGCAGGAGGCAAAGGAACAAGGCTATTTCCATTATCTAGAGCTAAAAATCCAAAACAATTTTTAAAAATTGTAAATGATAAGAGTTTTTTACAAAATACCATAGATAGAATTATACCTCTGGTGGATAAAAAAAATATATATGTAGTTACAAATGAAGAATATATAGATAAGGTCCAAGAAGAGCTTTTAGATATAGACAAAGAAAATATATTTGCAGAACCTGAAAATAAGGAAACTGCCACTTGTATTGGCTTTTCGGCGGTGAAACTATTAAAAAGAGATCCTGACGCTACTATGATAATTTTACCTTCGGATCATTATATAGAAAATAAAAAGTTGTTTTTAGATACTGTTTCTCAGGCTGTACAGATTGCGGAAAAGAAAAGGGGCCTTGTTACCATGGGAATTAAACCTACCAGACCTGAGACTGGATATGGTTATATAGAAATGGGGGAAAAGGTTAATTTAGGAACTGCCACTTTTAAAGTTGAGAGATTTTTGGAAAAACCCAATATAGAAGTAACTAAAGATTTGATATTAAAAGGCACATATCTTTGGAATAGTGGAATATTTGTGTGGAGGGCAGATGTTTTTTTAAGAGAAATGCAGAAGTATCTTCCTAAGATGTATAAATGTATGTTATCTATGTATCAAAGCTTGAATACGAAATGGGAGGAGGAAACTGTAAAGGAGCAATATGAAATTATAGATGGAATATCTGTTGATTTTGGAATAATGCAAAAAACCAGAAAGGCATATGTAATTAAATGTGAGTTCTTTTGGGATGATATAGGAACTTTTACTGCTTTGGGAAGGCTTTTTAAAAATTTTGATGGAAATAATGTAAAGGGAAATGCGGTACTGCAGTCCAGCGAAAACTGTACCGTATTTGGAAATGACAAACTTATAGTAATGTTTGGAGTAAAGGATTTAATTGTGATAAATTGCAAAGATGTACTTTTAATTATGGATAAAAATAAAGATCAGGAATTAAAATATTTAGTGGACATTTTGAAAAATAAAAGCAATTTCCAGAAATATCTGTAAATATTAAACGTAAAGTTAATTGTAGATCTTTATTGACAAAAGGGGTTTAGTATTAAAATCGACTGATTTTCTAATACTAAATCCTTTATTTTATTATTAAAAGGTGGAAATATTTTGCGTAAATCTATCTTCTAAGTTCAATGATTTGATCAATTTTAATTTTTCCTCACGTTTCATTTTTTTTATTGAATATTCTCTATGTAAGGCCTCTTTTTTTAGGATAAATTCTTCAAAATAAACTAACTTTACAGGAGTCCTGCCCTTAGTATACTTGGCCCCTTTTTTACTGTTATGAGCTTTTAGTCTTTTTTTTAAATTATTAGTATATCCTGTATAAAAAGTGCCATCCCTACACTTTAAAATATAGACGTAATTCATGTTATAAAAATCGCTTTCATAAATTTATTTGACAGATACATAGATATTATTCTCTATATAAAATCTCCAGGGATAATCTGCTGCCTCCTGAGCATAACTGATACCTATACGTTTAGCATTTTTTATATTAAAATTGCTGAAATTATCTTCTGCAATATATAAAGTATTGCCGTAAAGATCCAGCTTATTTTCAGTTTTACCTATGGCTAGTCCCTTACATAATTTGCCGGGGCCGTTGGTCAAATTTTTTATTTGGGTCTTATTTAAAGAAGAAAATAATCTATTATATCTGTTTAGAGATATTTCATTTAAATTTTCCAGAGGTTCAACGGCTCGTATTAATACTGCCTCAGGTATGTCTTTTTTTTCAGTTACTATATTGAAACAATAATACATTCCATATATCATGTACACGTATGAAAAACCGCAGGGACCGTACATGACTTCAGTTCTTTTGGTCCGCCTTCCACCGTAGGAATGAGCGGCTTTATCTGTAATACCTTTGTAAGCTTCTGTCTCAACTATTCTTCCGGATAGCCTTTTGCCATTGATAGTGTGAACCAATATTTTGCCAAGAAGATTTTTTGCCACAGACAGAGTGTCTTTATTATAGAAATTCCGCTGTAATTTTTTCAATAATAATACAACCCCTTTTATGTTATACGAGAGATATATAATAAATTATATACTAGGTGATTGTTTTGTCAAATTAAATGTGAAAATTTCACATTTTTGATAAGAGCGTTTCAACTATGCAAAATATTCATATTTATGGTAAAATTATATTATCACATTATTAGACAAATGATTATAGGAGATTAAAAATTATGAAGATACTTTATTACGACTGTTTTTCTGGAATAAGTGGAGATATGAATTTGGGAGCACTAATAGATCTAGGAGTGGATGTGGAATATTTAACAACAGAGTTATCCAAATTAAAAGTTAAAGGATACGAAATTAATACACATAGGGATATAAAAAATGGCATATCAGGAACTAAGGTGGATGTAATTCTGAAAAAAGAACATGACCATGCTTCCCATCACCATAGAAATTTAAATGATATAGAAGATATAATAAATTACAGTGATTTAAACGTAAGGGTTAAAAATATAAGTGTGGAAATTTTTAAAAAGGTAGCAGAGGCTGAAGCCAAAGTACACAATAAACCCTTAAATGAAATACATTTTCATGAAGTAGGGGCGGTGGACTCTATAGTTGATATTGTAGGGGCTGCCGTATGTTTTGATTATTTAAAAGTGGATAAAGTGGAAGCCTCTAAAGTGGAAGTTGGCAGGGGATTTGTAAAATGCGCCCATGGTGTATTTCCGGTACCGGCACCTGCCACAGCGGAAATATTAAAGGATATTCCCATTAAATCTGAAGTACCATTTGAGGCTACTACTCCGACAGGTGCAGCAATATTATCTTATTTTTCTTCAAAATATACAGAGAATAAAAATTTTAAAATAGCTAAAATAGGCTATGGCATAGGCAATAGAGATAATGATGGCATTCCAGATGTACTGAGGGTCTTTTTAGGAGAAACTATTCCTGCAGAAAACGATGGTAAACGGAAAAATTTTAGTGAGAATAAAAATCATAAAATTGAATATATATCAATTGATAGGGAAAAACTAGGTGAACATGATTTTAATAATAAAGATTATAAGGTAGAGGATATACAGGTTATAGAGTGCAATATAGATGATATGAACCCCGAAATGTATCAATGTACAATGGATGCTTTACTGGAAAATGGGGCGTCAGATGTATATTTGACGCCTATAATCATGAAAAAAGAGAGACCTGCAGTAAAGCTTACTGTGTTATATAAATCTGAAATAGAGGAAAAAATGAGAGAAATTATTCTGACACAAACCACAACTATAGGTTTTAGAAAGTATAAAATGCAAAGAAATATTTTGAATAGGGATTTTACAAAAGTAATTACCAAATATGGAGAGGTCAATGTAAAAAATGCCTATTATAAAGGAAAGAAGATAAAGAGTAAAATTGAGTATGAGGATTGTAAAAAACTTGCGCTGAAAAATAAAGTGGGTATACAGGAAGTATATAGAGAAACTATGGCTAAGTTGTTAAAACAATGAAGGTTTAAGGACCAATTTTAGTATATTAGAGTGGTTTATATGAAAATTATAAATCATAGACTGTAGTTGTTTGAATTGAATATTGACAAATATATGTTAAAAGCTATATTATATTGGTATATAAATAACATATATTATATGATAATGTTTTTATTGTTTTTATATCCTATGTATTTAAAAGAGAAATGGATGTTTTGAAGCATTCGTTTCTTATATTATTATTATTTAGGAGGAATGCCGTATGAAGGTAACTGCAATATTGGAAAAGACAGCTAAGGATGCATTGGTTAAAGCTGGTGTAGAGTTACTTGACAGGGATCCGGAACAAAATCTTGATAAAATATTTGCACTAATAAAAAGGACGGTAAAAAATGATGAGGACAATTTAGCTAAAGTGCTTAGAGTTGAGGAATTGTATAAAACAAATCCTGCAATTCACAAACTAGCTATAAGCATTGTTAAAGATTCCAATAAAAAATGCATAGATAAATTTTTTACTAATTTTTTTGCAAATTCAGCTTGGTATGGGATACCAAAGAGAGAAAAATTTTTTCGAGAAACAGGAACAAAAACTCCTTTTACTATTTTGATGAGTCCATCTATGAGATGTAATTTAAGGTGCACTGGATGCTATGCTTCAAGCTACAGCAAGGAAGATGATATTCCTAAAGAAGAGGTAGATAGAATAATTGGTGAGGCCAGAGATCTTGGAATTTACTATTTTGTAATTCTTGGAGGGGAGCCTTTCATAAATAGCTATATGCTTGATATATATGAAAAATATAATGATTGTATGTTTACTCCATTTTCTAATGGAACTTTATTCGATGAAAAACTGGCAGATAGAATACAAAAACTTGGCAATGTACTTCCCATGTTTTCATTGGAGGGATTTGAAAAGGAAACAGATGAAAGAAGAGGCAAGGGGATATTTAAGAAAGTTATGCATGCAATGGAGCTTCTGAGGGAGAGAGGAGTTTTATTTGGAGTTTCTACGGCAGTTAGCAGGTATAATATAGATACAGTTACATCAGATGAATTCATAGATATGCTAGTGGAAAAAGGCGCTAAAATGAGCTGGTATTTTATATATATGCCTGTAGGTAAAGAACCTGATGTGGATTTGATGCTTACCCCCGAACAAAGAATACATCTTGGAGAAAGGGTTAGAAAGATAAGAACTACAAAACCATATTTTGCCATTGACTTTTTTAACGATGCTCCTTATGTTGGAGGATGCATAGCAGGTAAATTTTACTGTCATATAAATTCAGAAGAGCAGGTAGAGCCTTGTATATTTGCCCATTTTGCAGTGGACAATTTGAAGGGCAAAAAACTTGTGGATGTATTCAAGTCAGATTTTTTCAATGAACTGAGGCACAGACAACCTTATAATGACAACTTATTGCTGCCTTGTATGATGATTGACAATACAGAGCAGATTAGAGAAATTGCAAAGAAAACTGGAGCGAAACCTACAGATGAAGGTGCTAGGAGGATGCTGGAAGATCCTGAATTTCAGAAAAAATTGGATAAATTGTCAGCAGATTTTAAACCTTATGCAGAAAGTGCATGGAAAGAAGATTTTAGCTGTAATGGAAATTATAAAATGTCTAAAGGTTAAATCTTTAAAACATCCGAAGAAGAATGACTTCTCCGGATGTTTTAATTTTTTAAGATTTCTTAGATGCAGTATAAAGTTGAAAGATGTATTTTTATTTGTTAAGATTAGTATAAAATGTGTATGCTAAGTTATAATTAATGAAAATGTAGGGGAGTTTTTATGAACAGATGTGTAAAGAGGGTATTATTTTTAGTACTAGTGATAATTTTAATTTCTACTGTTTCTTGTAATGGACCTCAAGGTAAAAAAGACAGTAAAGAATTGCTTCAGGGAAATATTAAAATTGTGACTGATATGGAACACGGGCCACAGTTAAAGTTTGCGGCAAATAGATTTAGTGAGACATATAAAAAAGTTACTGTAGATGTCATAACAGTAAAAGGTACGGATGATAATATTAAGTCCATATTGGATAATTCTAAGTATCAAGCAGATATATTGACAGTGAATGACAGTTATGTGAAATATATTCTATCTGCGTATTCAGACAAAATTTTAAAAATAACAGATTCGGTGAGTTTATATAAGAATATTTTATTAAGCAATAAGGTAAACAATGATACTATAAAGGGCTCAATTTATGCATTACCTTGGGATACATGTCCTGAAACTTTAATATATAGAAAAGATATATTTGCCAAAGAGGGTATTGATGAAAATAATATAAAAACCTGGAATGATTATATAGAAGCGGGAAAAAAGATAAAAAAAGATACTGGGAAAGTGTTTATAGCAGATGTTTCTAATTATGATAGTGATATTTTTTTATTGCTTGCAAATCAACTGGGAACAAGTTATTTTAATGAAAGTGGCAAATTGGGATTTGAGTCTCAGAAGTGGTCTAAAGTTATGGATATAGCTAAAATTCTTTATAGAGAAAATTTGATAAAAGATTTTAGTTCTAAAAGTAATTTGATAAATGAATTAAAGGGAGATAAAATAGTGTCATTTATTGGGGATCCAACTTATGCTAAATCATTGATGAATACTTATTCTAAAGATAGTTATAAATGGGGCATAATGAAATTTCCCTCTTTTGAGGCAGGTGGAAATAGAGATGTCTCCGTTGGAGGTACCAATTTAATTATAAATAAAAATACTAAGCAAGCTAAACTGGCACAGACTTTTATAAACTTTGCTCTTACGGACGACAAACTGCAGATGGATTTATTGAATAAATATGGAAGATTTCCTGCAAGTATAAATATATATAATCTTGTAGATTTTAATAAACAAGTTTCTTATTTTGACAATAGGATATGGAATTTATTTGCTGAAGTAGAACAGGGAAGTTTTAATATAAACTATACTAAAGATTTTCCACGAGTAAGAGAAAAGGTAAAGAAAATTTTAACTGCAACCAATGTAGAAAATAAAGATTTTAAGACTATAATGGAAAATATAGAAATGTCTCTTAAAAGTAATTAAAAAAAATAAAATACTATTCCTTAAAATTTTAATTGAAATATATAAAAACGTTTACTAAATTTTTAAATTAGTGTATAATAAAAATATGGGGAATTAATCTTAGGGATCTTTTAACATATAAGCAAGACCTTTTAACTGGGAGCGAGAGCAGCTAAAAGGTTTTTGCTTTTTTTTATAGCAATTTTACATATCTAAAATTTTTTTATAGGCTCTTATAGTATTTTCCGAAGTTTTCTCCCAGGAGAATTTAGACGCCTGATTTAAAGCTTTTAAGCTCAGTTCCTTCCTTATACTTTCATCGTTGAGTAAGGCCTCTATAGAATACATAAGGCTTTTTATATCAGATGGATTTATAAGGATACCACCATCTCCCACCACTTCTGGAATGGATGATGTATCTGAAGTTATTACAGGAGTACCGCAGCTCATGGCTTCTAATGGCGGAAGGCCAAATCCTTCATATGAGGATGGATATATGAAAGCATCACAAGCATTGTAAAAAATAGGCAGCATTTTTTCCTCCACAAATCCCGTAAATTTAACATTATCTTTTATATTTAAATCTATACTTAAATTTTTTAGTATATCTAAGTCGTCCTTATTTGAGCCTATTATAATTAAGTCATAATTCTTATCTAAATTTTTGTGAATTTTAGAAAAGGAGGTTATTAATGAGGATACGTTTTTCCTGGGACTAAAGCCTCCTATATAGAGAATAAAAGGATTATTTATATTGTAGTTGATTTTTATACTATATTTACATTTGTCTTTTTCTAAGGGCTTATATTTTTCATCTGCGGCCAAAGGAGTTACAAATATTTTATTTTTATCCATTGGAAAGAACTTTAAGATATCATTTTTGGAATGATTGGATACGGTTATTATTCCATCAGCTAAGTCGATAACATTTGGCATTTGCTTTAAAAATTTTTCTAAGTATCCCTTTCCAACAGTTTCAGGAAGTACATAAGGTATTAAATCATGTATAGTGACAACTTTTTTGCAGTTTATATTTTCAGATATGCCGATACCGTTTTGAGGAATATGATATATATCTACAGCTTCCCTTTTTAAATTTTCGGGAAAAAAATATTGTTCAAAAAATCTATGTTGTCTTTTAGAAGACATTATTATTTTAGTATTCTTTTGCCTAAAACTTTCATATTTATTACCTGACCAATATATATTGTAAAAATTTTCCTCGTGATTTTTGATCATATATTTTAGTATTTTTTCTGTATAAGTGCCTATGCCGGTTCCCCTATACCAATTGATTCCTCTTGCATCAACGGCAATTTTCATTGTTCTCTACCTCCACACTCTAGTAACACTAAACTGATTGAAGCGTTCTAATATATATTATTAACACCTATATAAAAAGGTGAAAGCAACTTTTAAATCTGAAGCTAAATGAATTTATATCTATCACATACACGTGAGATTAGACATATACTACGTATATAATAATTTTTGGAGGAAGAAGCTTTTGGATATATTGAAAGTACGAAAATATGTTGAAGATGCCTATGATCTCCATATTGAATTTATAGAGAAGATAAAGAGCATATATAAAATCCATACCAAATACCACCAATATTGTTTGAAAGTAATAAATTATGATTTCGGACATTTTCTATTTATAATTTCCGCTATAAAGCATCTCCAAAATGAAAAGTTTAGAAACATACCTGAAATAATCAACACCAAAAATAAAAAGAATTATATAAAAATAGGTGATTCCTATGCTTATTTGTGCAAATGGATTAATTCCAGACAATGTGATTATAACAATCCGTTAGATATTTTAGTGGCTACTTCGAAGTTAGCGGAGCTTCACAGAAAAAGTCATAATTTTCAAGTTACGGATAAAATGAATCCAAGAATAGGATGGTTTAAATGGATAGAGAATTTTATGACTAGAAGAAATGAGATATTGGATTTTAAAAGAAGAATAATGAATAAACCACATAAAGAGGAGTTTGATGTATTGTATTTGGAGGCTATGAAAGAAGAAATCCGTATGGCAGAGAGTTCGATAGAGCATTTGAAAGCTTCTGATTATATAAATAGTATGAAAAGGCAGATAAAAGACGGTGGATTTTGTCATCATGACTATGCAAACCATAATGTCCTAATAGATGATCAAGGGGAGATAAATATTATAGATTTTGATTACTGTATGATGGATACTTATCTTCATGATTTGGCTAGTTTGATTATAAGGGTGATGAAAAATGGGAAATGGAGACTTGACAATGCGACTTTTATTATAGATGCATATAGTGCAATAAATAACGTAAGACAGGAAGATATACCTATTATGGCTGCTTTTATGGAGTTTCCACAGAATTATTGGCAAATAGGAATACAGTACTATTGGGAAGAACAACCTTGGGGAGAGGAGCATTTTATTAAGAAATTAAATAAGATATTTAGAGATAGGCAGGATAGACTGGAGTTTATAGAAGAGTTTCAAAATAAAAAAATATAGTTGATACAAGGAGGAGTAAGTTTATGTCACATAAAAAATCACACTCTCGAAAGATGGAAGAAATTGAAAATAATGATTTAGGATATTATGAAAACAAGGCAGAGAGTTTGAAAAAAACTGTCAAACAATTAGAAAAGATGCATAAGAAGAAAAAAGAAGTTATGAAACTTGAAAAAAAGAAACGACATATATTAAAAGAAATGAAAAAAGCTCACAGATAGAACCAAGACAAAAGTAAAATTACGGGGTGATTTAAAAGTGTATTGTGACAATATCGAGTCATATTTTATAAAATATCTAGAATCAAAGAAAATATTTGTGGTAAAAGAATTTAAGAACAAGATTAAATATGAGGACTTAACTCTAGATAAAATAAAAAGCCAAATATGTACAATGGGTGAATTTCATGAGAAAACTTTAGGGTATACAGGCGTTATGAACAGACGACTGGATAATAACATAGGCAAAGTTGTAGAACAGTATAAGATCTATACCAGGAGATTTAAAAAAGATATAGTTGAAATAGAGAAATTAAAAGATAAGACTGATTTTCAAAAAAAAATAAATGAAATAGGAGAAAAATATCTGACAAGAGCGGAGAAATGTTTGGATAATATATATCAAAGCCACTATATGGATTTAATAATAAGAAGTATGAATAGAGTTGAAATGTGCCTTAGAAATACCTATTTTGATAATTTGAGAAAAAATGAAAATAAAAATATAGAAATAATAGATATAAAAGGATGCTGCTACAATATGGTAGAAATGGATGCTATTTATTTTTTGAGTAAGTTAAAAAGAAAAAACAAAGACATTGATTTTAACCGTATTACTTCAAAGTTTTGTAAATATGAAACTTTAAATGACAACAGCGTGCAATTTATATTGTCCATGGTGTCTTATCCACGTGAATTTATGAGATGCTACAGCAGATATAAATACCATACTAAAGATTGGGGTGAAGAGGAATATTTAATGAAGTTAAATAAATCTATTGATGAAGATGGAGATAGTCTGATTTAAATTATATCAGGTAATAAAGGAGGTTTTGAATTGATAGATAGATATGGGGAAAAAAAATATTTAGCTAAATACGATTTATGTATAGAGCTTTTTGATAGATTTGATCTAAAAATAGATGATATAGTACCTGTAAGGAATGTGTATATGGTTTCTACAGATAAAGGAGAGAAGATATTAAAAAAAGTAGAATATACTTTAAATGAATTGAAGTTTATCCATGAGGTTTTAACTTATATAAGAAACAAATTTCCCAGAGTGGTTAATTTCGTAAAAGATAAAAAAGGTCATATATATACAATTTGGGAAGGTGATATGTACTGCATAATGGATATGGTTCAGGGGAAAGAATGCAATTTTAGTAATCCTGTGGATTTAGATATTGCATCTAAAGGATTGGGAGAATTTCATCTTGCTTCTGAAGGATTCAAAAGCAGTATGAACAGCAAATACAATAATGGAAGGCTCATTGATGTTTTTAAAAGAAGAGTCCAGGAAATGGAGTTTTTTAGGAATATAGCAAATGTACATGAAAAAAAAACAGAATTTGATGAAATATTTATAGATAATTCAAGGCATTATATAAAAGAAATAAAGAAAAGTGAAAAACTGCTGGAAAAATCCTGTTATTATAAGCTCTGCAGTGAAGAGGATAAAATAGCAGTATGCCATCATGATTTAGCCTACCACAATATACTGATAAATGATAACAAAGCCTATTTTGTAGATTTTGATTATGCCATTATAGATCTTAAAGTACATGATTTATGTAATTTTATAAATAAGGTTATAAAAAATTTTGCTTTTGATATGGAAAAAACAAAACTGATAATGAATGGTTACTGTGCAGAAAATAGTTTAAGCGATAGAGAGCTTGAGGTATTATTTGCTATGCTGAATTTTCCAAATGATTTTTATACTATATCAAAAGATTATTATACTAAACGAAAAGATTGGGAAGAAGAAGTGTTTTTGGATAGATTAAAGAGGAAGATAAGATATAAAGATGATAGAATGGAATTTTTAGCAGAGTTTGAGGATACAATTTTAAATAGCTAATGGTGTATTTAAAAAATGTTTTGACATATTATACACACACCCTTGAAATAAGCAGTATATTTATTTAAAGGGTGTGTGTATTTTAATAATTAATTTTTTTACCTATGATTTTATTGTATATGGTTATGGTATCACTAGCTGTTTTTTTCCAATTTAGTTGAGAAGCTCTCTGAATTCCCAGAGAGGTAAGTTTTTTTTTGAGATTATCATCGGACAGTATATTTAGCATAGCTTGACATAAATCATCTTGATCTTTGGGATTTACGAGAAGAGCTCCATCTCCAACAACTTCAGGTAGAGAAGTAGTATTTGAGGTTATTACTGGAATTCCACAGGCCATAGCCTCTATTGGTGGCAAACCAAATCCCTCATAAAAAGAGGGATATACGAATAGTTTAGCGGCATTATATATATAGGGAAGATGATCCATGGATATAAAACCGGGAAATATAACTTTGTCAGATATATTTAATATTTCAGTACGTTTTCTGTAAGTACTGTATGATTTCCCCTTTGTACCTGCTATTACAAGCTTTATGGGTTTTTTATACAGCGATATAAATTTATTGAAACTTTCAATTAAACCCAATATATTTTTTCTAGGGCTGAATCCCCCCACATAAAGTATATAATCTTCATCTATGGAATAATATCTTTTAGCTATATATTTACTTATATTTTTATCCAAAGGTTTATATATATCCTCGCTGGCCAAATGAGTAACGTATATTTTATTCTCGGGGAAATTAAAAGCCTTCATTATATCATTCTTGGAGAAATTTGAAACTGTAATAATTCCATCACATTTAGGTATTATTTCAGGGATATAGTCGGAAAAAATTTTTAAATATCTGTCACTTACAGTTTCAGGCATTTTATAGGGAATTACATCGTGAAGTGTTATAGCAAATTTACAATTTTTATCTACAGGAAGCCCTACACCGTTTTGTGGAACGTGGTACAATTCTATTTTATTGTGTTTTATTTTATTAGGTATATTTATTTCCTCCCAAAAACTGGTTTTATTCTGTGGAGGAATAGTATTTAGAGCAAAATTTTTTTTTAAGCATATATCATTTCTAAAACTTTTCGGCATGAAAAGTAAATAGTTATTTATATTATCAATATTATTTAAGCAACTTATGAGCTGATAAGTATAAGTGCCTATACCGGTACCTCTATACCATTTTGCAGCACGACCATCAATTCCTATTTTCATAGAATTATTCCTCTCTAAATTGGTATATTTCATTATATTAAAATCCAGTTAAAAATGTTAATATTCTTCTAAAATAACTTAGCCGTTCATATAGATATATAGGGGTGATTAACATGATGCGAGAATTTGAAATAGAAAGACAATTTAATGTAAAAATTGAAAATATAAGACCAAATAGAGGGGTGTATCTTTTAAAAACGGATAAAGGAATGAAATGTTTAAAGAGAATAAATTATGGAACTCAAAAACTTTTATTTGTATATGGTGCAAAAGAACATTTAATAAATAATGGATTTCCATATGTAGATAAATATTGTGTTAATATAGATGGGAATCCCTATGCTCTTGTAAATGAAGATATTTATACCCTTTCAGAATGGATTAATGGTAGGGAATGTGATTTTAAAAATAAAGAAGATGTCATAAATGCTTCTAAATGTTTGGCAAATATGCACATAGCTTCTAAAGGATATGAGCCTCCTGAAAACAGCAAACTTAAGACGGATCTTGGAAGGTGGCATCATTTAATGGAAAAAAGGGTTAGAGCTCTTGATAAAATGAAAGATATGGGCAGAAAAAAAAGCAATAAGGAAAGTTTTGATTTAAATTATATGAAGGCTATTCAGTTTTATAAAGATTTTGGCAGAAAAGCTATAGAAGTACTAAAAGACTCCAAATATGATGAACTTTGCAATATAACAAAAGAGGAAAAAGGATTTTGTCATCATGATTTTACATATCATAATATAGTGATAGATGATGACAACAATGTAAATGTAATAGATTTTGATTACTGTAAAAGAGAAATAAGAGCTTATGATATATCATCTTTTATGATTAAGGTTTTAAAAAGATCAGATTGGAATATAGAAAATGCCAAGCTTATATTTGACTCCTATAATGAGGTAAGCCCGCTTGAGGAGGAGGAATACAGGGTAATATTTGCCTTCTTATTATTTCCTCAACGTTTCTGGAGATTGGCAAATAGATATTATTATAATGAGGTTAATTGGCAGTTAAATACCTTTAATAATAAACTGGAGGAATTGATTTCAGAACAGGAAAAGTATGTTCGTTTTATTGAAGAATTTAAAAGTATCTATAACCAAAAATAGATTTAAGTTGGGAATAGGCCTATGTGGATAATGTTAAAATGAACCCGGCATAGGCCTTATTTTTTGCACTTAAAAAAGAATAAACTCATAATATATATCATGACTTTTTATATGGGGATGTTAGATTATGAAAATAGGTGATATAGTAGTGAGAAAATCCTATGGTAAAGATATAACTTTTAAAATAATAGATGTAAAAGAAGAAAAAAGCGGGAATATTTATATTCTAAAAGGGATAGATTTGAGGCTGATTGCAGATTCCACCATTGAGGATTTGGAGATCGTAGAGAATGAATCTCTTACAAAAAAGGAAATTATATTTAATAAACAAATTAACAGTTCAATTCGGGACATTCTAATTAGCAGAGGGGGCTTTAGGTATAGTGGAGGAACTGCACAAGAATATAACATAACAAAATTTGCATCACATGATTCCAAGAACGAACTTGCTTTTGGAAGGCCTGGTAAAATACTGCATGTAGATGGTGATTCGGAATATCTAGATGTATGTATTAAAGTGTATAAACAACTTTTGTTAGATGTAGTTGGCAGGAATATAGCTGAAAAGGATCAGCCGTCAAAAGTGGTAGAGTTAGTAAAAGAAATAAAACCAGATATAATTGTAATTACAGGGCATGATTCTGTGGCAAAGGGTACTACTGATTTCATGAATTTGGATAATTATAAAAATTCCAAATATTTTGTGGAAGCTGTGTCAGAACTTAGAAATTATGAATCAAATTATGATGATCTGGTAATATTTGCAGGAGCCTGTCAGTCCTGTTATGAAAAAATTTTGGATTCAGGAGCTAATTTTGCAAGTTCACCCAGTAGAGTACTTATACATTGTTTAGATCCTGTATTTTTATGTGAAAAAATAGCTTATACGAATATAGAAAAAGTAGTATCCATTCAAGAGGCCATAAGAAACACTATAACTAGGACTAATGGGATTGGAGGGCTGCAGACTAGAGGAAAATACAGGGAGGGTTTTCCAAAATCACCATATGTATAAAGATTATAAAAGTTGTAAATAATATTGTATATATGAGTGACTTGAAGAAATGGCAATATATTATAATATAAATAAAACTATGTGGGCCGTGTTTACAAAAATTTAATATTGACAAAATAAATTATTAACTGATATACTAAATGGTTTAGTTGACATAATTAACCTTACGATGTATAATATAAGATGTAGAGAGAGGGTGTTTAGAGAATGGAAGGAATGAATGTGTTAGCTTCTATAAGAAAGAACATTGAAGATCATGTAGGAGACAAAGTAACTTTAAAGGCAAATGGCGGTAGAAGGAAAGTTTTTGTGAATAAAGGAATAATAGAAAAAGCTTATCCTAGCATATTTGTGATTAGATTAGAAAATGACACCCAAAGGAAAGTGACTTATAGCTATTCGGATGTTTTAACAAAAACAGTTCAGTTGGTTTTTTCAGTTTAAACAGTGTTTAGTTCACTTAGTTATCAATTATCTCATATGTTTGTTAACCTATTTTATAAAAGTATATAAACGTAACATTTTTAAAATAGTATATAAAATACTAATTATATTTTATGTGCTATTTTTTGTTGTCAATTTACAGGGTAAGAAGAAAGATGGTAAGCTTCCATCTTTCAACTATGGTATAAAAGGGTATTGAGAATTTATGAGAGGTTATATGGTTAACAACCAATTTAATATTACGTCAAAATTTTGTAAATGTCAATATTAAGAGACATTATTGAAAATTATCAAAAACGTTAGCATATTTTTTACCTTTAATTTATATAAATAAATAGTAGGTTTTTATATGGGGGGTAATAAATATGAGTATAGATTTTGTTAAAGAAAATATAGAATGTGAACAGCTCATGGCTGAAAATTTTTCTGATACTGTAATAAAAGCAGAATATATAATACCGGATACAAATCCAGATGTTAACCATATTTTAATTCTCAATGCAAAGCCCATTATAACTAGTAAGGAAGTAATGCAGGATAAGGTATTTGTTGAGGGAAAAGTGGAATATACTATACTTTATTTAGCTAAAGAAGATGAAGCAATGGGCATCTACAGCGTAAATTATACTGGCGATTTTTCAAATTATATTGAAATACCGGGGTCCCAACATGATATGCTCTGTGATGCAGATTGCTATGTAGAACATATGAACTGCAATATAGCTAATGAAAGAAAGGTATCTATTGAAGGAATTATAAAATTAAAAGCAGAAGTATATAAAAAATATGAATTTGAAGTTATAAAAGATGTAGAAAGTTCTGGAGATATACAGATGTTGAAAAATCCTGATACTATAGATAAAATAGTTGGAACAGTCTCAGGAGATTTAGTGGCAAAAGCTGAGATTCAAATACCTGTGGATAGGCCTCAAATAGGGAATATATTAGAATGTAACGTAAATGTGCATAAGAAAAATATAAAGGTTTTAGATGGGAATATCTCTATAGAGGCATATGTGCTTATAGGTGTACTTTATAGGGGAAAGGACACAAGGGACATAGAATATATAGAGGATGATGTTTATGTAAGTAAAGAAATTCCTGTAGATGGAGTGAACTCATCTATGGACAGCTATACCGACTTTTGTGTAGATGAGATTGAAAAGAGTATAAGAGAAGATGATTTGGGTGAGAGCAGAATAATTGATATGGAAGTGTTGGTAAAATCCAATACAAAAGTGATGTATAAAGAAGATATGGATATAATAGAAGATGCTTATTCTCCTTCCTCACTTATGCAGATGGATAAAAAAGATTATGAATTGAATGTAATGCATGGCCAGAATACCACCCAAAGTATGATTAAATCAAATATAGAATTAGAAGGTAACTCCAGGCCTAAAGAGGTAATTATGTGTTATGGAGAAGTGTGCATAACAGACAAAAAAATAGTGGAAGACAAGGTAGTTGTAGATGGAGTTTTAAGTGTTAAGGCTTTATATAAGGATTTAGAAGATGAAATAAATAAGGCTAGTGACGAGATACCTTTTAGTTGCAGTGTAGATATACCTGAAAGTAAAATTGACATGCAGTGTATAGCAAAGGTGGCTTTAGAGAGTATACAGGGAGAGGTAGAAATAGACACCATAGCTATAAAGGCAGTAGCTGAAGTTTATGCAAGAGTAAATTATATTACTCATAAAGAGTTTTTGGTGAATATAGATTCTTCAGAAGGGGAATTCCCAGCTAAGAAGGCCAGTTTAACCATATATGTGATCCAGCAAGATGATACTCTGTGGAAAATAGCTAAAAAGTATTATACTACTGTGGAGGATTTAGTAAAATTAAATGATATAGAAGATCCGGAAGTTATAAAAGTGGGAGAAAAACTCATTATACCTGGAAGAGCTGTAATNAAAGTATTATACTACTGTGGAGGATTTAGTAAAATTAAATGATATAGAAGATCCGGAAGTTATAAAAGTGGGAGAAAAACTCATTATACCTGGAAGAGCTGTAATATAAGCAGGGAGCCCAAATCTTCGATTTGGTGCGAGTCGCTTACTCCGCCGGACCGAAAGGAGGTGGAGTTTCATAAAAGGGAGCCCAAATCTTCGATTAAACTTCGGCAATAAATTGCTGAAGTTTTTGTTTTACGCATAATAATTGAGAAAATGGAAAAAATATAGAATATCCGCAGGAGAGGGTGCATGACTTTGAAAAAAAAATCAGAAAAAAATTTAATAATAATAGGAGGAGCGGAAGATAAGACCGGTGAAAAAAAAATATTAAAGGAAGTCTGCAGTAGATTGGATAAACAAGAAGATATTCTTGTTATTGCAACTATTGCATCTGAGATACCGGAGGAATTAGGAGATGAATATAAAAAGATATTTCAAGAATTGGGAATAAAGAATATAAGGATACTGACTATAAGAAGCAGAAAAGATGCCTTTGACGTGAACAATCTAGAGCTCATAGAAAATATTGCATTGATGTTTTTTACAGGAGGAGATCAGCTTAGGATAACAAGCCTTGTAGGAGGTACTCCACTGTATTCGAAGATTCAAGAATTATATGAAGGAGGGTGTACTTTTGTGGGAACTTCCGCAGGGGCTTCTGTTATGAGTGATACCATGATAATAACAGGACCCGATGAAGAATCACCTAAAAAGTGTACTTTAAAAATGGCGCCTGGGTTGGGTCTCATAAAAGGTGTGATTATTGATCAGCATTTTGCACAGAGGGGTAGAATAGGAAGACTACTTGTTGGAATAGCTGAAAACCCACAGAGCTTAGGTATTGGAATAGATGAAGATACAGCAATTATGGTTAAAGACAATGATGAATTCACGGTAATGGGTTCAGGAGCAGTTTATGTGATAGATGGCTCTGGCATAACCTATACTAATGTGTCAGAACAGTATCCTGAGGAGATATTGTCTATATTTGGAGTGAAATTACATGTACTTAAATATGGAAATAAATTTAATTTTATAAATAAAAAGCCTTATAATAATTGAGAAAATTTGATTTGATGATTTGTAAATCAAATTGATTAAAAATCCGAGAAAGGGTCAAATAGATGTAAGGGAGGAGTCGTAAAAACCGTTAAATCAGCAAATAAATATGAATTATATGCTGATATACCGTTAGTTAGACGGGATTTCAAGCCCCTGGAGTATCAGGCCGAATGAAAGTAGCACAAATAGCAAAATCAGATACTATGAATGGGGAAATAAACAAACTTTTACTTAAGTGTAAATAAGTGTTTATGTAACGGGCAGTATACACAAAAATGAGGATAGATGATTTTAGAGTTTTTGAAGGAAGAAATATATTTGCTCATAGAAAATGTATAAAAATGTCTGTGGATTTAGAGGGGTATAGTAAAATACCAACTAAGGATATAAATGGATTTAATGAAAAACTGCTGACGATCATGCCTGATTTGAGGCAGCATAGATGTGGAATAAATGAAGAACATGGCTTTGAAAAGAGATTGAGAGAAGGAACTTATCTTGCCCATGTGTGTGAACATATTATACTTGCTATGCAAAATGATCTGGGTATTGATGTTAGTTATGGGAAGGCAAGGGAAATAAAGGAAGATAAATATTATATAGTATATGAATATCTTTATAAAAATACAGCGCTGGAAATTGGCAAAATAGCTGTGAATATGATCAACTCTTTGATAAAAGGAATAAATTATAAACTTGAGGAGGACGTCACAAAATTAAAGGATATTTTAAAAGCAGAGCAAGTTGGCCCCAGTACGCTGTCCATAATATCGGAGGCCAAGAGGAGAGGAATACCTGTAACAAGGATTGGAAATAACAGTGTATTTCAATTGGGATACGGAAAATACAGCAAGATTATAGAAGCCACTATATCATGCAATACATCGGCTGCGGCTGTAGATATAGCTTGTAACAAAATGCTAACTAAAGAGATGCTGAGAAATCAGTGTTTACCTGTGGCAGAGGGTGGTGAGGTGAAAAGCCTGGAGGAATTATCAGATCTCACTGCTGAGATAGGATACCCCATAGTTTTAAAACCTTGTTTTGGAAATCAGGGCAAAGGGGTATTTGTAAATATAAAAAATAAGACAGAAGCAGTAAAAGCTTACAAGATATTAGCACAGAAGTTTGATAGTATAATTTTAGAGAAATGTATAACTGGAAAAGACTTTAGGGTATGTGTGGTGAATGGAAAAGTAGTAGCTGCTGCTGAAAGAATACCGCCTTATGTTGTGGGAGATGGAATAAAAAGCATAATTCAATTGATAGAAGATGTAAACAGGGACAGCATGAGAGGAGAGGGACACGAAAAGCCTCTAACTAAAATAAAAATAGATGATGAATTGAAAGCCTGCATACTTAAAAGTGATTATAAATTGGATAGTATCTTACCTAAGAATAAAAAATTGCTCATAAGAGAAAATGGAAATTTATCTACAGGAGGAACAGCTGTAGATTGCACTGATTTAATTTGCAAAGAAAATATAAATATCTGTGAAAGGGCAGCTGATACGATTGGACTGGATATCTGTGGCATAGATATATGCTGTAAAGATATAAGTGAATCCATACTTAAAACCGGTGGAGCTATAATAGAAATAAATGCAGCACCGGGTATTAGAATGCACCAGTATCCCTGTGTAGGCAAAAAAAGAAATGTGGCAAGAGCCATAATAAATATGCTATTTTATAGATCCCGATCCATTCCTATAGTTTCAGTAACTGGAACAAATGGGAAAACCACAACTACTAGACTCATTGCACATATATTAGGCAAATCTGGCTATAAGGTGGGTATGACTGTTACAGGAGGAATATACATAGATAATAAATGTATATGTAAAGGTGATACTACAGGATATTATAGTGCTAAGACCATTTTGAGCAACAAAAATGTAGATGCAGCGGTGTTGGAAACTGCTAGAGGAGGAATAATAAAAAAAGGTCTTGCCTATGATTTGGCAGATGTGGCGGTGATAACGAATATAACTGAAGATCATCTTGGCATAGATGGAATAAATACAATGGAGGATCTAGCTTATGTAAAGGCGTTGGTTGGAGAAGCTGTTAAGAAAAATGGATATGTGGTTTTAAATGCGGATGATCTGGTAAGTTCAACTATAATCAATAGGTTAAAGGGCTCAATAATTATGTTTTCAAAGTATAAAAATAATACAATTCTCAGGGACAATATAGATAGAGGCGGATATGGAATATATATAGATGATCAGATTATGTATTTTGAAAGGCAGGGTGTTGTAGTCCCAATAGTAAAGATGCAGGATATAAGGATATCGCTGGAAGGGAAACTTATTTATAACATAGAAAATGCCATGGCTGCCTGTGGGGCTGCAATTGGGTTGAATATAGCCTATTCTGTTATAAAGGATGGTTTAAAAAGCTTTTATGGAGATGCTTCATTTAATCCAGGACGGTTCAATATTTATAATTTAAATGGAATAAATGTGGTGTTGGACTATGGTCATAATATAGAAGGATATAAAGCGGTTATAAAAGGCGCTAAAAAGTTAAATTATAAGAGATTGGTTGGAATTATTGGTGTACCTGGAGACAGAACTGACACTAGTGTTGAAAAAATAGGGCGGATTGCAGGAAGGAACTTTGACTATATATATGTTAAAGAAGATAAGGACAGAAGAGGCAGGAAGCCTGGAGAAATAGCATCAATTCTTAGAAGGGGTATAATGAAGACTGATTTTGACTTAAAGAAAATAGAAACTATATTGGATGAAAAGGCTGCACTTGAGAGAGCAATAGATGCAGGAAAACAGGGGGATTTGATAATAATATTCTTTGAGAAGATGAACCCATTAGTAGAATTGATAAGTGAAAAATTAAAAGATGGAAATAAGAGAATAGGGAATATAGCTATGGTGTAGGAACAGAGTTATAAGGTAAGCAAGTAGGATTATCAATTTAACGCAATCGGCGAGAAGTCGCCCACTTCTATAGGTGGTGTGATGGATCGCCTTTTCTTTTGATTTATGTTATAATCAGTTTTACAATATTTTTAAAGGTAGTGAGAATTGAAATGCCATTATTAAAAGCCTATGCCAAAATAAATCTTTCATTGGATGTGATTGGGAAAAGGGAAGATGGATATCATCTTTTAAAAATGATAATGCAAACTATAGATTTATATGATGTTTTAGAAATGTATAAAGCTAAAAGTGGTATACATATAACCTGTAATAAAAATTATATACCTTGTGACAATAGAAATCTGGCCTATAGAGCAGCGGAGTTATTTATACATAAATATAATATAAAAGATGGAATAAATATAAATATAGTTAAAAACATACCTACAGCAGCGGGACTTGCGGGAGGAAGTGCAGATGCTGCAGTAGTATTAAAAACTATGAGAGATATGTACGTACCTGAAGTACATGACAGTGAATTAATTAAATTGGGATTGAATATAGGTGCAGATGTTCCCTATTGTATAATAGGGGGTACTGCATTATGTGAGGGAATAGGTGAAATAGTTACTCCTCTTACTCCTTTTAAGGATCATATATTGATATTGATTAAGCCATCTTTTGGGGTTAGTACTAAGGAGGTATATAAAAATTTAGACATAAATAAGATAATGAAACATCCTGATACTAATTTGCTTATAGATGCTATTCGTGAAGGTAACCTGGAGATGTTGAGCAGAAATATGAGAAATGTTCTTGAAAATGTGACTTTAAAGAGACATTTTATGCTGCGGCAAATAAAGGGACAATTAATTAGAGCTGGAGCTTTAGGAACATTGATGAGCGGAAGCGGTCCAAGTATATTTGCTTTTTTTGATGATATGTTGGAGGCACAAATGTGTTATGATAGGATGAAAATTAAATATAGAGAAACTTTTATTACGAGAACTATATAAGAGAATAGTTAACATGTAGTTGAAAAGGCTGCCTCAAAATAGACTTTGGGGTAACCTTTTTATTTGATTGAAGAAATCAGGCTTATAATTTTATGAATAAATAGCTTGAAATAGGTAGAAAATAATTTAGAGTTATTTTGAATTGAGTGGAAAAAAGAAAGAGGGAGAACATGTGGATATCATTCACTTATTTAATAAATATTTTTTTATACTTATGATAATCCAGGGATTTTTTTTAACATTTATTGATCCTAAAAACTTTAAAAAAGACAATTTAAAAAAAACTGTTTTAAAATCTAAAATAATTGGTATATTTTTTTTTATATTTTCAATCCTGTTGTATGCCCTTTCAATTTACTCTTTCTGATAGGAGGTGAAGTACATGAAAGAAGAAGTAAGAGATTTTGTATCTCCTAAAGTCAATGAAAATGTAAAATATTTAAAGGAACTGTTTGAAGATAATTCAGATGTAGTGTTTAGAGAATTTTATATAGGAGAAGTTAAAGCCGCAATAGTGTATATAGATGGAATGGGAGATAAGATGCTCTTAAATGATTTGTTAAGAGGTCTTATGACTAGGTACAGATATATAAAAAATGTAAGCCTCATAAAGGAAAGATTGATAACTGTATCTGACATGAAAGAACTTGTTGACTTGAGAAAAGGAGTTGACTTGATTTTATCTGGTGAAACGTTAATGCTTCTGGAGGGGCTAAAAAGTTTTTATGTACTTGCCACTAGAGCCTGGCCTGTAAGAGGGATAACTGAACCTTCAGGAGAAACGGTTTTAAGAGGATCTAGGGATGGATTTACGGAAACTTTACGGTTTAATACGGCCTTGATAAGAAGAAGAATAAGGGATACTAGGCTTAAAATTGTGCCAAAGCCCTTGGGAGTGAGATCTAAAACCGATGTAGTAGTGGTGTACATAGATGATATAGTAAATGAAAAAGCATTAAAAGAACTTATGAAGAGACTGGATAACATAAAGATAGATGCCATTTTAGACAGTGGGTATGTAGAGCAGCTTATAGAAGACAATAAATGGTCCTTTTTCCCACAGATTCAGAGTACTGAAAGGCCTGATGTAGTGGCCTCAGCATTGTATGAAGGAAGAATTGCAATAGTAGTGGATAATTCTCCTTTTGCAATTATAGTGCCTACTACTATGGCAAATCTATTTCAGTCACCGGATGATTACTATCAAAGATGGATATATAGTTCAACAATAAGAATAATAAGGTTTATATCCATAATGATTACATTGATAATGCCTGCTCTTTACGTTGCAGTTACTTCTTTTCACACTGGAATAATACCCACCAGACTGGCATATTTTATTGCCGCTTCAAGGGAAGGAGTGCCTTTCCCAGCTTTTATGGAAGCTATAATCATGGAATTGAGTTTTGCCCTTCTTTTAGAATCTGTAGCTAGACTCCCAAAGTCCATAGGAGCTACCACTGGAATAGTGGGAGGTCTAATTATAGGTCAAGCTGCAGTTCAAGCTGGAATAGTGAGTCCTATAATGATAATAATAGTATCCGTTACTGCCATAACAAATTTTACTACTCCTAATTATGAGATGACCTCTGCATTTAGGCTAATTAGATTTTTACTTATAGGTGCAGCGGCTGTGGCAGGATTATATGGTATCATGATTGGACTTATAATTACTCTGATACATCTTGTAAGGCTCAAGAGTTTTGGAATATCTTATCTATCACCTACAGTAAATGAAAATGTCAGTGATTTTAAAGATATGTACTTTAGAGCGCCTATTGATTTTTTCAAAAAAAGGCCCAAATATATGAATACCAAGGATAAGGTTAGACAAAAATAATTGGGTAAATTAGTTTTTTCAAGAAGGTGATTATATGACAGGCAGAAGTTTCATAACTGGATTTGGAGTATTTACCACTATAATAGTGACTGTTATAGGTGTAGGAATATTTTCCTTGCCAAGAGAGTTAGTAAGTGCTGCAGGCACTGATGGATGGGCTGTGGTTATAATGGCAGGGTTTATTACTTATTTCTTAATTTATATGGCCTGTAAAACTTTTAAATCCAATGGATATAATAAATTCAGCACAATACTTGAAAATAATTTTGGAAAAATATTAGGTGGAATTTTAGCTGTTGGATTTGTGCTATATAATATATTTACCATATCAATTGGCATGAGAATATTTGTAGAAGTTATAAAAATGTATCTTCTTGAAAAAACACCTACGGAATTTCTGATAGTCGTAACTATATTTTCAGGAATTTATCTTGTAAGAAGTAAATTACAAAATTTAATAAAATTTAATGAAGTTTCTTTCTGGATAATGTTTATATCACTGGATATGATACTTCTGTTTACTTTAAATAAAACGGATTTTACCAATGTACTGCCTATGTTTACCAATACACCTTATACCTACTTAATGGCACTTAAAAGTGCAATCTACAGTTTTGCTGGAATAGAAATAATATATTTGATGGGACCATTTATAAAGGATAAATTTAATATAAAAAAAACAGCAATAAAGAGCATTGCATTTATAACGCTTTTTTATGCAATGATAATTGTTTTTTCACTGGCTATTTTCTCCAAAGAACAGACTAAAATTTTATTGTGGCCTACTATAACTATGATAAACTCCATAAATATAAATGGAGCTTTTATAGAGAGATGGGAAGGAGTAGTTATGGCCCTATGGGTTATGTTTTACTTTACTACTTTTTCAAATATATATTATTTGTCATCTGATATAGTAAAGGATGTATTTAAATTAGATGATGTAAAACTTTCGTCGGCTTTGATAGCACCAGTAATATATATAATAGCTTTGTATCCTCAGAATATAGCACAACTTTATGATATGAGCAATAGATTTATACCTCCGCTTTTTATATATAGTCTAGTTGTACTGCCCATCGTGATACTTTTGTTTGGCAAGGCTAGACATGTAGGTAATAGGGGTAAAGTTATATCTCTGCTTTTAATTTGTATTATACTGACTGGGTGCTGGGACAAAGTTGAAATAGAGAGAACTGACTTAGTGTCTATAATGGGAGTAGATGCAGGAGTAGATATAGGGAAGAGAAAAGAATCAAAGAATATAAAACCGACAGATCCACTGACGTCTATAGATTTAAAAAAGTTTCATGTTACTTTTGGTATACCGGATTTAAGTAAACTGGAACCAGGTAAAGGAGGAATATCTCGAGATAGATATTTAGATGTAGATGGATATTCAATTCAGGATGCAGTAAGTAATGCAATAGCTAAGAGCAGCAGATCCATAAGATTTAGCCATGCTAAAGTGTTGGTGTTAGGAGAAAATTTAATGAAATATCCCGATGCAGTAAAGGAAGCTATTGATTACCTTCAAAGAGAGCCTTCTTTAAATAGAAATATGTATATAGTTATGTCAGATGGAAATGCAGAGAAGTATGTGACATTTAACAATCCAATAGAAATGAGTGTAGAGAATTATATATTGGGTATGGTTGAAAGTGATTTTAAAAATAGTGCAGTTGTTCCAATAACTTTAAATGATTTTTTAATTCAAATGAGTGAAAATGGAAATAGCATAGTTCCCAGAATTGTTATTGATGAGAACGGGAATACCATAAAGATTTCGGGCACTTTTGTAATAAAAAACTTTACACAAAAGGGAATTTTGAATTCAGTTCAAACCTCAAATATAGAACTGCTAAAGGGTATCTTGAGAGGCGGAAAGAAAATGATATATTTAGATGGCCATCCTGTAGATATAAGAATTGACAATGCTGATAGAAAGATGAGGATGTCTCAGAAAGACGGAAAATTGATATTTAATATAGACCTGGATATAGAAGGCCAGATAAAAAATTATTATACTGGAAATGAGGCATTATCTGTGAATAAGTTGGATCAAATTCAACAGGATTTCAATGAAGCTATAAGAAAAGAATGTGAAAGTGTGGTAAGGTCTACTCAAAGAGAGCTTCAGGTGGATCCCATAGGTTTTGGAGAATATGTAGAAAAATATCATCCAATTATATGGAAACAAATAGGAAATGACTGGGATGATGTTTATAAAAATGCAGTTGTAAACATAGATGTAAATACAAAGATAAGGAGAATTGGAGTGACAAGATAATATAGTATGCAGTGAATATAACTTGAATATATGTCAATAATTACTAGTGAGGTATATATAAATAATCATAGAAAAGTGGGGATGAAATCGTGAAGAAGGTTTTATTGATATTTATAATAGGTATTTTAAGTGTATTTACTGCAAACTCTCTTTTGGCTGAAGTGAGAAATAATAACATGCAGCATGACATGGCGTCTAAGATAATAAGATTTCATGTTATAGCAAACAGTGATTCAAAAAGTGATCAAGCTCTTAAATTAAGAGTGAGGGATAAAATACTGGGATATATAGCTCCTAAATTGAAGAATTCAAAAAATATAGAAGAATCCAGAAAAATTTTAAGAGAAAACAATGGAGAAATGTTAAAAATAGCTAGCAGTGAAATAAGAAAAGAAGGTTATGATTATAAAGTCGATAGTACTTTATCCAAAGTAAATTTTCCTATAAAAACTTATGGGAATATAACTCTTCCCCAGGGGAAATATGAAGCTTATAGAATAATTATAGGCAGCGGGCAGGGGCAAAACTGGTGGTGTGTTATGTTCCCTCCATTATGCTTTGTTGATATTACAAAGGGACAAGTATCTTATGAGAAAACGGAAAATGAGATGAAAAAAGTTTTGACACCGGAAGAATATAAGATGGTGGATAATGCATCATTGGGATTAAATAAAAGAAACATAAAATTCAAATTTAAGATATTAGAAATACTGAAAAGCATAGGAGTATAAGGACCATTAAATACAATGGACAGTATTGTGAAAATACATACAAGTGGGCTTTACAGATATTAAATTCTAGTTAACAACAAATATGTAAGGAATCCGTGTCCTGATTAGCCATCACTTGTATATTGGAATTTGAGTTTATATTAGTTAATTTCCTGCAAATAGTTTTTGGGCAGTCTTGACAAAGTGTTCTTCAGCACATTTAAAAAATGTCTTAAGAGTATCTCTATTGTTTATTTTTTCGTTCCCAGTTAAGGTTTTTTTAGCTAAATTTTTTTCTATAAGCCAATTGATTAAGTTAAATATGTCATTTACAGCATAAGGTCTGGCAAATTTATTACAGTTTTCACTTATAATTTTCAATTTTTCTTTGGAGTTGAGAAGTTTTTCGATATTTTCTTTACATCTGCTTATATCGGTTAAATTTACTGCTAAATTATTTCTCAATAAAAATTGAGCATTTTTTTCCTCCTGACCGGGTATAGGAGAAAATAACCCCAGAGGTATTTTGCATATTAATGCCTCAGAAATAGTAAGCCCTCCGGGCTTGGTCAGAAGAAGATCACTGGCCTGCATGTATTTGTTTACCTGGTCGGTAAAGCCTATTATTCGGGTTTCCTTAGAAGAAGACATTTTAATTTTTAAAAGTTCCGAATAGAGCTTTTTATTTTTGCCAGTTATGATTATTATCTGAATGTCTTCATTTATTTTATCAAGTTCCTTGTATATATCTGCTATTTTACCTAAGCCTAAACTTCCTCCCATAACCAAAATGGTAAATTTCGATTGAGACAATTTTAAATTTTTCAATGTATCACATCTGTTATAGTTTATGTTAAACTCAGGTTTAACGGGAATACCTAAATTATATATGGTGTCTTTTGGTATGCCTTTAGACATCATCTTTTTTATCATGTCTTTATTGGAAATCACATAGGCATCTATATAAGGATGAAGCCAGGAAGTATGAGAATAATAATCGGTAATTATACACATACAAGGTATGCCTATATGATATTTTGATTTCAATACAGACAACATTTCTGTAGTAAATGAATGAGTAGATATTAATATATCAGGATCAAACTCATTTATAAGAGGAAGTAGCTTGTAAGTCAGAGACTCAATAAGTTTTGAACTTATTGTAGTTGTGATTGTGTAATCGCCTTCTGAATAACTGTATAATTTTCCATATAAAGAAGGAGATACTTTTAGTGACTTCAAGTAGCTGCCTATTACTACTTTATCTATTATGGGATTTATATATTTTAAGGCATCAACAATTTTTACCTTTGATGCTGGATCTCTCAAGGATATGTAGCTTTTTAGCGCCTCAGCGGCATTACCATGTCCGCCTCCAGCGGAAATTGAGAGAATTAAAACGTTCATCTAATCACCTTCTGATTAAGTATGTAATCTTATTATATAAAATGTAGTAAGAATAATAAACTCATTTAATAAACATTTAAGAAAAAATTAATAATAATCCATAAAATAGTATTGACTTTTATGAACATTATTAAACTAATAATACATAACAATTGAATAAATGCAAATAATATGAACAAAGATTGAATTTACCAGTAAAACTCTCTGTGAGAAAGAGGTGGAGTTCTGTGAAAATTGCAAAAAAGAGAATTATATACACGGCATTAGTAATTTTGATTGTAGTATTTTCAAGTACTTTTGCAGTTCTTATGACTCTGGAAAGAAATGACTATAGAAATTATCTTCAAGGTGAATATGGAAAAAGCATGTATGAGCTTATAGATGCAGTGCAAAATATAAGAGTAAATTTAACAAAAGCAGCTATAGTAGGGTCAAGAGAACAGGCGATAGTTGTTTTTGAAGAGATATTTAGATATTCTGGTATAGCTAATGATAAATTACATTCCCTTCCAGTAGATCAGCCGACAATATCTGGCACCAGCAAATTTTTAAGCCAAACTGGAGATTTTTGCTATAATTTAGGCAAGTTATCTACTAGCGGGAAACAATTGACCAATGATGATTATGACAATATAGAGAGATTAAAAAAACAGTCCGTAATTTTAGAGGGTCAGCTGAAAGCTACAGCTGATAATATAAATCAGGGAAAGGTCAAGTGGGGAGAAATAAGAAAAAAAATTACTGGTGCATTTGCAAAAAATAATGATAATTCTATATCTGAACAATTTCAAGGTATGCAGAAGCAAATAGTTCAGTATCCGGCATTGATTTATGATGGGCCATTTTCAGACAATGTACTGCAGGTTAAACCTAAAATTAATTCGCAAAAACAGGTATCAGAAAAGAAAGCAGAAGCTATAGCTAGAAAAATAATAGGAGAGGCAAAAATAGAGAGCCTGAATGTATCTTCTGTTAAGGGAAAAGCTGACATAGATGTATATAGATTTACTGCTGCCCTAAAAAATAGAAATAGAAAAGGAGACAGAGTAATATGTGAAATAAGCAAAAAAGGCGGAAGGATATCCTATTTGATAAATGATAGAGCTGTAAATAACAGCTCCATATCTGCAGAAAAATCCCGGAATATAGGAATAAGATACTTGAAAAATTTAGGATACGATAATATGGTTCCTACCTACTCTCTGAGATATAATAATATAGCAGTAATAAGTTATGTGTATAATCAAAATAATATATTAATATATCCGGATCAAATAAAATTAAAAATAGCTTTGGATAATGGGGATATCATAGGTGTAGAAGCAGATAAGTATTTAATGTCTCATATTGAAAAAAGGAAAATATCAACCCCAAAGATGAGCTATGAAGAGGCCAAAGAAAAAGTTGGGAAGAGATTGAATATAACCGGCAGAAGGCTTGTTATAATCCCTACGGAAGCGAATAGTGAAATATTGTGTTATGAATTTTCTGGAGATTATAAGAATGATGATTTTAAAGTCTATATAAATGCTGAAACTGGATATGAAGAAAAGATAATTCAAATAATTAATACTCCTAATGGAGAGTTAACTATATAGCCTATAATCATAAAATATAAATGTACCCTAAAAGGTAGATGCAGAAATAAGGCTGTGTTTAACCTATAGGGTATATTTTTGCTTGAATCATACCCAAAAATAAAGTAAAAATTCTATAAAAATCCTGGCCCATTTGATATAATAAAGTAAATTTTAAGATTTTGTTGATGTAGAAATTAGAAAGGCAGGTTAAAGTTTAACTATGAAGAAAAAGGCAATTATATCTTTATCCAGTAAGCAATCTGATAATAATGAAGTTATAGAAGTAGTTACTCCCGGAGACTTTTACAAAAAAAATGACTGTTATTATGCGGTTTATAAAGAAACTCAGTTATCTGGAATGGAGGGAACTACTACTACTTTAAAAATAAAAAATAATAAATTATCTCTCATAAGAATGGGGAGCACTAATGCTAAAATGGATTTTAATAAGTATGAAAGAAGTAGATCTATGTATAAGACACCTTATGGGGCTATAGAATTGAAGATAAAGACTAATGAAATAAACATAGATGTAGGGGAAAATGGAGGGGATGTATTGATTAATTATAGCATGAGTTTAGCAGGACAAACTGCTCAGGATACACAGTTAAAGGTGAATATAAAAACCAAGTAGCGGCTGTCAACTTTTAGCTTTTCACTTTTAATTTTCAGTCTAAAAATTTTATTTTTGATTAAAAGTTTTATATATGGCAATAATTAAATAAACAGATAAGTGTAAAAAAGGAGGGTGTATATTGAGAAGATATTTTAATGATAAAGAAAAAGTATATTCCAAAATTATTGAGATATTGTGTAAATATAAAGGACTGGATAGAAAAAAACTGTTGGAGATCTTAAAAGATGAATCCTGCAAATATCTGTTTTTTTTACTTGTTAATAAGTATGAGTGTTATGATCTAGATGTATTAAAAAAAGATTTTCCCTCTGTAAATAGGAATAACATGAAAAATAACATAAGAAAAGCGGAAAAAAAATTACTATTAAACAAGCGTATAAGAGATATGTATTTTGAAGCAGAAGAGCTAATAGATAGAGTAGAATAAAATAAATGTTTTATAAAAGCAAAAAAACCTAGAATATAAATAGAAAATATGGTATCATATTAAGTATGTTTTTGGACAAAACATACTATTTTATTTGTGAGGGTATTTTTCATTATAAAACTAATTAGATATTTTGTCAATAATATATGAGAAAATTTTTGAAAATTATTTATGCTTTTTTTTCAAATAATTTATTTAAAAAATATGCAATTTAAATTTTACCAGGATAAAAAACAGGGGGTGACACTGCTTTTAAAAGCAGAAACTTATGAATACAAAGTATATATTTGTAACTGGGGGAGTAGTATCTTCGCTGGGGAAGGGAATAACAGCAGCTTCATTGGGACGACTTTTGAAAAATAGAGGACTTAAAGTTTCAATCCAAAAATTCGATCCATATATAAATGTAGATCCAGGTACTATGAGTCCATATCAACATGGAGAGGTTTTTGTTACAGATGACGGAGCAGAGACAGATTTAGATTTAGGCCATTATGAGAGATTTATAGATGAAAATTTAAGTAAAAACAACAATGTTACTACAGGAAAAGTATATTGGTCAGTTATATCAAAAGAGAGAAAGGGAGAGTATTTAGGAAGTACGGTTCAAGTGATTCCACATATAACGAATGAGATAAAGTCCAGGGTATATAAAGTAGCGGAGGAAAAAGATATTGATGTGGTTATAACTGAAATTGGCGGAACGGTAGGAGATATAGAGTCACTGCCTTTTTTGGAAGCTATAAGACAGATAAAATATGATGTGGGAATAGAAAATGTATGTTTTATACATGTTACATTGGTTCCCTATTTAAAAAAGTCGGGAGAATTAAAAACTAAACCTACTCAACATTCAGTTAAGGAATTGAGGAGCATTGGAATACAGCCTGATATAATAGTATGCCGTTCAGAGAAATTGATTTCCAATGAATTAAAAGAAAAGATAGGGTTATTTTGTAATGTAGAGAGAGACTCTGTAATTGAAAATTTAGATGCTGAAAATTTATATGAAGTTCCACTGATGCTTCATCAAGAAGGATTGGATGATTTGGTATGCAGAAAATTAAGACTAAAAAGTGGTAAAATAGACAATACTGAATGGATAGAGATGGTAAATAGAATAAAGAAGTTATCGAGAAGTGTAAATATAGCTTTAGTTGGAAAGTATGTAGAACTTCATGACGCTTATATATCTGTAGTTGAGGCGTTGAATCATGGTGGATATGCCAATGGGGCGAGAGTTAATATAAAATGGATAAATTCTGAAAATGTTACTGAAGAAAATATAGGAGATTATCTAAAAGATGCAGATGGTATACTTATTCCAGGAGGATTCGGAGATAGGGGAATAGATGGAAAGATATTGTCTGCAGGATGGGCTAGAAAAAATAAAGTACCATTCTTTGGCATATGTCTGGGAATGCAATGTGCTGTAATAGAATTTGCGAGAAATGTGCTTGGTTATAAAGGAGCCCACAGTTCGGAAATAGATCCTTATACCAAATATCCTGTTATAGATTTGATGCCGGATCAAAAGGATATAGATAAAAAAGGCGGTACCATGAGATTAGGCAGCTATCCATGTAAGCTTTTAAATGAAAGTAATTCTTTTAAAGCTTATGGAGAAGAAGTTATACATGAAAGGCATAGACATAGATATGAATTTAATAATTTTTATAGAAATAAGTTAGAAAAAGCGGGGCTGGTACTTTCTGGAGTCAGTCCTGATTCGAGATTAGTTGAAATTGTAGAAATAAAAGATCATCCTTGGTTTGTAGGAGTACAGTTTCATCCAGAATTGAAATCCAGGCCCAATAGACCACATCCTTTATTTAGAGAGTTTATAAGGGCGTCTTTAGATTATGGGAAATTGAATGACTAGGTGATTTTTGAGTAAAGTGCTTAGTTCTTATTGTGTATTTAAAAATCCAAAGTGTAAATATCAAGTTGTAGAAGATTTTTGGCTCCTGCTGAAAATCTTCTACAACTCTATATTAAATCAATTGTGAATTGAAATAAGATCGATAGAGAAAAATAAAATAAAATTATGAAGGATTTTGGAGATATTTATAGAATATAATTGCATAGCTGTAAAATAAATTTTAAATTAAAGTGTAAATTAAAGTGTAAATTAGGGGTGAATTTTATGATACTTCAAACAAATATAAGTGTTGCTGCTAGAAATTCAGAAGGAAAATATGATATTAAAAATTTTTCCGTATTTGATGTAAATAAAATCAATGAGAGCTTCACCTCTTTAAAGATAAGTCTTGTAAATAATAAAATTTTACTTTTGAGTGTTCAATGTGAACTGTGTGGGAATATTCATTATTTTAGATATAACATCAATTATCTGGTTAGAAAAGATATTATAATTGGAGGCTGTGAGATTCTGGGATTCCCAATCTTGTATATAGGCAATTATAATGTTATAAAAAATAAAATTTTAAAGTATAATGAGATCAAGGAAAAAATATATGCACTTATATAATATTTTTATTTTTATTTATAATTATTATAAAATGAGATGGATTAAAGTCTAAAAAAGGGGTATAATGTATTTTGAAATGTAACCTTTCTATAATAGGAATTCTTTACTTATAAATATAGTATTTTTATATTATATTTTCAATTTTATTTTGATTTTCCCAAGATTACGTTAAAATATAAAATTTAATAATTGTGAGGTGTTACTTTTTGAACAGTGAAGATATAGATAATATGACAGTTGCAAAATTGAAAGATATTGCAAAGGCCCTCGAGATCAAAAATATATCTAAATATAAAAAATCTGAATTAATTGAAGAAATAAAAAGGGTTTCTCCTGCTTATATAAATAAAAACGGTATCGTACTTAGAGAGAAAATAAGCCCTAAAAATGAGGAGTTAAGCAAACACAAGGAGTTGGAACATGGTATAAAAACATCAGAGAATAAAATTCACGAATCTAAATCACAGGAACAAAGGATAAATTGTGATGAAAAAAGAGAAAAGCTTAAGGAAATGATAAGCGAATCAGATAGTGCAAGAGGAGTGCTTGAGATAATTGAAAATAATAATTATGGATTTTTAAGAGGTAAAAATTATCTTACAGGTCCTGACGATATATATGTATCCCCATCTCAAATAAGAAGATTCAATTTAAAAACCGGTGATGAGGTATGCGGAAAAGTTAGAATTCCAAAAGAAGGAGAAAAGTTTAAAGCATTACTGTACGTTCAAAAAGTAAATGGGGAGAATCCAGAAAGAGCAGTTGGAAGAAAACCTTTTGAAACACTCACTCCTATATATCCTAATCAGAGATTAAGGTTAGAAACTCAAAGTTCAAATCTGTCTACAAGACTTATGGATATAATATCACCTATAGGCAAAGGACAGAGAGGAATTATAGTTGCCCCACCTAAAGCAGGCAAAACTACTCTTCTAAAAAAAATAGCCCAGAGTATTTCAAAGAATCACCCAGAAATAAAACTTATAGTTTTACTTATAGATGAGAGACCTGAAGAAGTTACTGACATGCAGAGATCTATAAATGGAGAAGTAATTTATTCTACTTTTGACGAAGAACCGGAACATCATACTAAAGTTGCCTATATGGTGCTTGAGAGAACCAAAAGAATGGTGGAACAAGGTCAGGACGTAGTAATACTTTTGGATAGTATCACCAGGCTTTCCAGAGCATATAATCTGACTATAACTCCAACTGGTAGGACTCTTTCAGGAGGTTTGGATCCGGGAGCACTTATAATGCCAAAAAAGTTTTTTGGTGCTGCTAGAAATATAGAAGAAGGAGGAAGCCTCACTATACTTGCTACTGCATTGATTGAAACCGGAAGTAGAATGGATGATATGATATTTGAAGAATTTAAAGGCACTGGAAATATGGAGGTGCATTTAAACAGAAAGCTTCAGGAAAGGAGAATATTCCCTGCTATAGATATATATAAGTCTGGTACGAGAAGAGAGGATTTGCTTTTTGAAAGCCAACTTGAAAGGGAAACTGCTTTTAATATAAGAAAAGTGCTATATGATGACAACATTCAAAATATTACTGAACAACTAATAAACCTATTGGCAAAAACAAAGAATAATGTAGAGTTTATGAATATTGCAAGCAAGATGGAATTGAATAAATCATTAGATAAGCGTTAGAATAAAGACCTGTCTTTTTATACTTAAAGACAGGTCCTATAATAAAATGAGAAATTGTATATTTTATTGTAATTATTCTTCATTTTTCAAATTAAATTTCTTTAAGAATCTATCAACTCTTCCACCGGCGTCGACTATCTTTTGTTTACCAGTGAAGAAAGGATGGCATTTAGAGCATATTTCCACCTTTAACTCTTTTTTTGTGGAGCCAGTTGTAAAGGTGTTTCCACATGCACACTTAACTACCGCATCATGATAGTATTCTGGATGTATGCCTTTTTTCATATTGTTCACCTCTTTCAAGTTTATATGACGAAACTCTAATTTTAACTCCTGTATTATAACACAGGCATAGTGCTAAGTCAACAAACAGCCAAAAATTTCTGTGAGTAGGGCTAATTTATTATAGAGAAATCAAATAAATACTTTAATATATTTAATACCTCTGTTAGAATATATTTGATTATATAAAGAGTTGATATTTAATTTTTGCAACTTTGAGCTTTAAAATGAAGGTGAAGCCTTTAGATAAAATAGATTGCATGAGAGGTGAATACAATGTCAAGAAAAACATCTGTTGGAGGTCAAGCTGTAATAGAAGGAGTTATGATGAGAGGGATCCACGGTATAGCTATCGCTGTTAGAAAATCCAATGGTGAAATTGTAGTTAACAGGGAGGAGAGTATACCCTATAGTAAGAAAAACAAATTTTTTGGGTTACCTGTTATAAGGGGATTTGTATCTTTAATAGAATCATTGATTGTGGGTATAAATACATTGAATTATTCAGCAACGTTTTTTCAAGAAGAAGAGGAACCTACGAAATTTGATGATTGGTTTGAAGGTATATTTAAGGAAAAAAGTGAAGCCGTACTCATAGGTATAACTCTTATTATATCTCTTACTATAGCAATTTTGTTATTTTTCATATTTCCGACTTTTGCAGCAAATGTATTTAAAAAATTTGGAGTACGCGGTTCTATATCTCTTAACATAGTGGAAGGTATAATCAGAGTGTCCATATTTTTGATATATATATATGTGATAAGTAAGATGTCAGATATAAAAAGAGTATTTCAATATCATGGTGCCGAACATAAGACTATTTTTTGCTATGAAAATGAAAAAGAATTAACTCCAGAGAATGCAGCTAAATTTGGCAGACTTCATCCAAGATGTGGTACAAATTTTTTATTTTTAGTCATGATAGTAAGTATAATACTTTTTTCGTTAACCGGATGGGGAAATATTTGGCAGAGAATCTTATGTAGAATAACATTATTGCCTCTAGTATCAGGGGTTACCTATGAACTTATAAGATGGATGGGGAAAAGCAATGGATTTTTAACAAGGGTTTTATCCTATCCAGGACTTATGCTTCAAAATTTGACTACAGAGGAACCAGACTATAGTCAATTGGAAGTGGCCATTGTGGCACTGAAGTATGCGGAGGGGATAGAAAGTGAAGATGAAAAAAGCAAGTATAATGAAGATGGACAGATAAAAGATATAGTAAGCGTAGATAGAGAAGGAGTACAGCTGGGAATATGTAAAAGTACAATGAAATGAATTCAATGAAAGTAGAGAATTTTTATGAAAAATAAGATAAATGAACTTTTAAAATATGGATATGAAATCTTAAAAAATGAAGAAATAAATAGTTATATTTTGGATGTACAGCTTCTTTTGGGAAAGGCTATAAATAAGAGCAGACTGTTTATATTTATAAATGGCGATTATGAAGTTACTGAAAAGGAGGCCCAAGATTATCGTAGATATATAGAGTTAAGGGAAAAAAAGATGCCTGTAAAATATATATTGAGGGAATGTGAATTTATGGGGCTAAATTTTCTGGTAACACCCGGTGTGCTGATACCAAGGCCGGATACAGAAACTTTAGTAGAACAGGCCTTAGATAAAGTAAGGAGTAATAATTTTCACAATATATGTGACCTGTGTTGTGGAACTGGGGCAATTGGATTGTCTATAGCTAAGTTTATAAATAATGTAAATATAAAATGTTGTGATATATCCCCTATAGCTTTAAAGGTTGCAACTGAAAATATAAAAAGATTTTCTCTACAAAAAAGAGTTGAAGTGATAAAGAGTGATTTACTTCAATATTTTATTGAAAATAAAATGAAATTTCAAATGATAATATCAAATCCACCCTATGTAAAAAAAAGTATGATGGATACATTGATGGAAGATGTAAAAAACTATGAACCCTATGAAGCACTTTGTGGAGGAGAAGATGGGCTGGTTTTTTATAGAGAAATTGCGAAAGAAAGTTTGACAGTTTTAAATAAAGGGGGAGTACTTATGCTTGAAATAGGTGATGATCAAAAAGATGAAGTAAGCTGTATATTGAAAAAATACGGCTTTATAAATATATCCTGTGTCAAAGACCTATCAGGGAAAGATAGAGTAATCAGTGCGGTGGCTGGGGGAAAAATTATAGAGTAAATTTAACAGGTATTTTCTGTTTTCCAAGTTTATTGCTATAAATAAAAGTATTATGATATAATAATGTATTGTGAAAATGTTTATACGGAGTGATAAAAATTATGTTAGAAAGACTTGATTTCATAGAAAATAAATATGAGGAATTATCCATTAAAATAAGCGATCCTGCGGTTATAGAAAATCAAAAAGAATGGCAAAAACTGTGTAAGGAACATGCCGAAATGGAAGAAGTGGTTGTGAAATACAGGGAATATAAAAAGGCTGTTCAGGATCTAGAAGACAATAAGGATATGCTTAAAGAGGAAACGGATAAAGAAATGAGGGAAATGGAACAGGAAGAGGTAAAAAATCTTACAGAGCGCATAGATGAAATTGAAGATGAATTAAGGATTCTACTTATTCCTAAAGATCCTAATGATGATAAGAATGTATTTGTAGAAATTAGAGGTGGAGCAGGAGGGGAAGAGGCAGCTTTATTTGCGGCAAATCTTACAAGAATGTATACCAGATATGCAGAGCGCAAGGGGTGGACAATAGAAACCATAAGCTTAAATGCTACGGATATAGGTGGATTTAAGGAAATTGTATTTATGGTAAAAGGAAAGGGAGCCTACAGCAGGTTAAAATATGAAAGCGGTACTCACAGGGTTCAAAGAGTTCCAGATACAGAATCCAGCGGCAGGATTCATACTTCTACTGCAACTGTAGCAGTACTTCCAGAAGTAGATGATGTGGATGTAGTGGTAAATCCAAACGATATAAGAATAGATGTTTTTAGAGCATCAGGTCATGGGGGACAATGTGTAAATACTACGGATTCAGCTGTTAGAATTACACATTTACCTACGGGACTTGTTGTATCCTGTCAGGATGAAAAATCCCAGCTTAAGAATAAGGAAAAAGCCATGAAGGTACTTAAATCAAGGCTTTATGAAAAGGCAGAAGCTGAGAGAAATGCAAGTATAGCAGAAGATAGAAAGAGTCAGGTGGGAACGGGCGATAGAAGCGAAAGAATAAGGACCTATAATTATCCTCAGGGAAGAGTTACAGATCATAGAATAGGAATGACACTATATAAATTGGATGCATTTCTAGATGGAGATATAGATGAAATAGTAGATGCCCTTATAACTTCAGATCAGGCGGAGAAAATGAAAGCCATTGGCAGTAACTAACATATATGTGAAATGATTATGGAAAGTATGGAATACGGGGTAATATATAAGATGGAAGGAGCTGAAACAACCGTTAAACTCCACTTAACGGGAAAGTATGAATATAGATAAAGCTATTAGGAAGCAAAAAAAATCCCATAAGATACTTCTGCTTTCTACAGGCCTTATTTTTTTTATACTCCCGGGATATTTTATTTTGACAGGTAAATTTTACACATTTTACATAACTTACCTTATAGTGCTTGAAACACTTATTTTTTTGGCTATTATCATAAGAATTGACAATTCTTCATTGAGTTTTATTTATGACGGATATAAGTTGAAAGTAAATATGGGAATAAAAAATGGAAGGTTAAATATAATATGTGATAAAATTGTACTGGTGCATGTGGAAAACTATATGCGGAGAAATGCGGATGAAAGTGAATTTAGAATTATTCTCCTTTCGACATCTAAATTCAGAAGTGATAGAATGGTACTCGTACACAGAGAATTTCTCAAAAGACATGCTTATGTTGCCCATGAATACAACAAGCTGAAAATTTTAAGGCCTGAAGAGAGTTTTTATTATACTATAATAAAGAGAGGCCAATTGAATAAATATTCATTTTTAGATACAGTGTACAGAAGCTGTGTCTATGCGCATTTTACAGAGGAAGCTGTAGAAAAAATAAAATTTTATAGACAGAACTCAGAAAATTACACCTGGAAGAATGGAAAAATAAAAATATAATTCATATATTATGAAGTATTAAAATAAATATGAAATATAAATAATAAGCATAAGGTGATTTTTTGAGTATAAATTTAATTGACATAGTAGCAATAGGGAGTTTAGTATCTCTTACAGGTACTATGATAGGGGCTTCACTAGGTGTGGCAGTGAAAGAACCGTCTGATAAATTGCTGGGCTTTATAATAGGATTTGCAGGGGGAATAATGTTATCTGTAGTAGTATTTGATTTAATTCCCCAGTCCGTTGAAAAATGGAGTTTTGGCCTGACCATAATATTTGCAGTCTTAGGTATTGTGATCATTTCCACAATTGATGCAAAGGTGAATATAAACAGCAGCAATAAACATATGAAAATGGCATTTATGGCTTCACTTGGCCTTATGATCCATAATTTCCCAGAGGGGATAATAATGGGATGCGGATTTGCAGCAGGCAGTACCCTCGGACTGAAGATGAGTATTATAATTGCAATTCACGATATACCGGAAGGTATTGCCGTATCGGCACCTCTTATGGTATCTAAAGTAAAAATTCCAAAGATACTTTTTTATGCTTTTATAACAGCTTTTCCAACGGCTTTAGGAACCTTTGCAGGTACGTACATAGCAAATATATCTCAAAATGTGTTAGGAGCATGTCTTTCTATAGCTTCTGGAATAATGCTGTATGTGGTATGTGGAGAGATGATACCGGAATCTTCAAAACTATGGGAAGGTGTAACAAGTACACTTGGTACTCTCTGTGGTATTATCCTAGGGCTTATAATAGTACAGGTATTGTAAATTATGTACATTTAAAAAATAGTAAACTTGTAGTTTTAAAATAAAAGGTGGTTTATTAGCAGATGAATACGAAAATAAAGATGATAGATGAGACAAATTTAGATGAAGGGATTATTGAGGAGGCTGGAAAAATAATAAGAGAAGGTGGGCTTGTAGCTTTCCCAACAGAAACTGTTTACGGTCTTGGAGCTAACGCTCTTGATTCAAGAGCGGTAAAGAAAATATTTAAAGCTAAGGGCAGGCCACAGGACAATCCTTTAATTGTACATATATGGAATATAAAACAGATAGAAACTTTGACGCATGATATACCGGATATAGCTTATAGATTTATGAAGAAGTTTTGGCCTGGACCTATGACTGTAATTCTTCCTAAATCATCTATTATACCGGATGCTACCAGTGCATCACTTCCCAGTGTGGGAATTAGAATGCCATCTAATATAATAGCTAGAAAACTTATTGAAAAATCAGGAGTTCCCATTGCAGCACCGTCTGCCAATATATCCGGACGTCCAAGTCCAACAGATGTTGAAAGATGTATAGAAGATTTAAATGGGAAAGTGGATTTTATATTGGGAGGAGAGATGTGCCAGGTGGGGGTGGAATCTACAGTAGTGGATTGTACAGTTACACCTAGCTGTGTATTAAGGCCAGGTGGAATAACACTTGAAATGTTGAGGAAAATAGATAGAGAAGTTTATATAGATCCTGCAGTTATGAAAAAACCGGATAAGAACATAAGACCTAAAGCACCCGGAATGAAATATAGACACTATGCTCCCAATGCTCCGGTAAAAATAGTCAACGGAGATTTGAAAAAAACTATTGCAAAAATTAATGAAATGGTGCAAAATTATATAGATGAAAATAAAGTGGTAGGGGTAATTGCTACGGATGAAACAAAAGATTTTTATAAAAAGGGATTAGTAGTTTCTTTAGGTAGTAGAAGTAATATGCTTAGTGTGTCTAAGAATTTGTTTGAAACCCTTAGGAGTTTCGATGATAAAAAAGTTGATATTATATTGTCTGAAGCTTTTGAAGAAAAAGGTATTGGGGTTGCTGTGATGAATAGGTTAAATAAATCTGCAGGGTTTGATATTATGAAGGTGTAAGGTATACTGTTCATAGGGTACTTTTACTTTAGGGGGACTGGTTTGTGAAAAACATACTGTTTGTTTGTACAGGTAATACTTGCAGAAGTTGTATGGCAGAGGCTATATTCAATTCCATAGGTAATATGACGGATGTAAAAGCTTTGTCTGCAGGTATAATGGCATTTGATAATAGTGTGGCTTCTAAAAATTCTGCATTGGTTATAAAGAAAAATTTAAATGTAGACATAAGTAATAGAAAAGCTGTTCAGGTAAATCAGTATATGGTTAAGAATTCAATGATTGTTTTGGCTATGACTTCACATATAAAAGATATACTGCAGAAAAATTTTCATCAATTCAGAAATAAAATCTATACTTTAAATGAATTTGTTTCTTTAAAGGAGGATATAGAGGATCCTTTTGGAAAAAGTATTGTTGAGTATGAACATACATATAGTCAGTTGGAAAATAGCATTTTATTGTTAGTAAATAAGTTAAAAGAAGATATGGGCATTGATTAGATGTTATTATCTTCTTTTTTTGCGGGTATGTGCTCAGATAATGTTGAGGATCAAATAATAATATATTTTAGGAGGTATTTTTTATGAAAATCGCTATAGGGAGTGATCATGCCGGATTTCCGTTAAAAAAGGAAGTAATGAAATACTTGCGGGAAAAAGATATGAAATTTGAAGATTTTGGTACTTTTTCAGAGGATTCTTGTGATTATCCTGATTATGCACTAAAAGTTGCAGAAGAAGTTTCCAATAAGAACTATGATTTCGGCATACTTATATGTGGCACTGGTATTGGAATAAGCATTGCCGCTAATAAGGTACCGGGAGTAAGAGCGGCACTTTGTGGAGATACTTTTAGTGCTCATGCCAGTAGAGAACATAACAATGCAAATATACTTGCACTGGGACAGAGAGTAACAGGTTCAGGGCTTGCAGTTGATATAGTGGATACATTTTTATCTGCTGAGTTTCAGGGGGGCAGGCATCAAAGAAGAATAGATAAAATTACTGAAATAGAAAAAAAATATAGTAAATAGACTATTACTGTTTTTAGACTATAATTTTAAACTGTAAAATATTCATTTATTAAATTGGAGGAATTGAAATGAATAACATAACACAAATAACTCATCCCCTTGTATTGCATAAATTAGCTTTGATAAGGGACAAAAATACAGGTTCTAAGGACTTTAGAGATCTTGTAGAGGAAGTGGCTATGCTTATGGCCTATGAAGTAACTAGAAATTTTCAGACAGAAGATGTGAAAATAGAGACTCCTATAGGAAAGACAACCTGTAAAATGCTTTCCGGGAAAAAAGTGGCTGTAATACCTATATTGAGAGCAGGACTTGGCATGGTAAGTGGAATATTAAGGCTTATACCTGCAGCAAGAGTAGGTCATATAGGACTTTACAGGGATGAGACCACGTTAAAGCCTGTAGAATATTTTTGTAAATTGCCGCAGGATATAGGAGAGAGAGAGATAATAGTGACTGATCCGATGCTGGCGACAGGTGGGTCAGCTATAGATGCTATATCTATGTTAAAGAGAAAGGGTGCAAAGAATATACAACTTATGTGTTTGATAGCTGCAAGGCAGGGGATTGAGGCTGTAGTGGAAGCTCATCCTGATGTACATATATATACCGCAGCTATAGATGAAGAATTAAATGGAAATGGATATATAGTACCAGGTCTTGGTGATGCTGGAGATAGATTATATGGAACGAAGTGATAGGCCTTTTAGCTTACTGGACAATGTTCTAGAGCCCACTGTAATATAGGTGGGCTTTTGCATATTGAAGATAGAGATCAAGTGATTCTTAGGTTCAGATAGAGTTTGCTTATAAGGAATGCTTACTCCACCTGAACCTTAGAAGAACTTATCCAGACGCGTAGCAGTGCTTATCGTAAGCTTTAAGAAGTTGGAGTATTAGCAATGGTAGCGTTCGGATAAATTAGCAGGAAGTATTGAAGAGGATACCTGTTAAAAAGCAGCATCAATTGTTTTAAAATATCATTCAATAGTTTATAATATATAGTATATTCTTATGAAGCAAGGAGATATTTGTCGATGAGAAAAGATTGGGATAATTATTTCGTGGATATAGCATTTGAGGTTGCGGAAAGAAGTACATGCCCTAGGCTGCATGTGGGGGCAGTTCTTGTTAAAAACAGAAGAATAAAGGGTACTGGTTATAATGGAAGTCCCAGAGGATTAGAGCATTGTGATGAGGTTGGATGTTATCTTAAAAATAATCATTGTATAAGGACAATTCACGCAGAGGTGAATTGTTTGCTAGAAGTATCGCCAGAAGATAGAGAAAATTCAACGCTGTATGTGACTCATATGCCGTGTCCAGAATGTCAAAAATTGATAATTACCTGTGGTATTAAGAGGGTGGTGTATTCTGAAGATTACAAACCTGAAATTAATTGGTTTGAAAAAGCACCGCAAATTGAATTAATATGTTTAAAAAGAGCAGAATAACATAATATCTAAAGAACAAAAGATGTGATTGAGGAAGGTTGTTATGGATAATTTATATTTATTTGCAGTAGTTTCAGCAGCACTCTCAGCTGTTATTACACCACTTGTTAGAAAGTATGCTATAAAATTACAAATTGTGGATATTCCTAAAGATAATAGGAGGGTACATAATAAACCAATACCACTTTTAGGTGGAATGGCCATATACATTTCTTTTATGGTCACTCTATTTTTAAAATTAGGCAGGCTTACAAATTCTGAAATTGGCCTTATATTGGGTTCTACTGTAATAGTAATAGGAGGATTTCTAGATGACAAGTTCAATATAAAGCCCTGGTGTAAATTATTATTTCAATTGGCAGCAACTTTGATTTTAATAGTTTATGGAATTAAGATAGTATTGATTACCAATCCATTCAGTGGATTGTACCAATTTGTGAATTTAGGTATAATGTCAATTCCACTGACACTGATTTGGGTGATTGGAATTACCAATGCATTGAATTTAATAGATGGATTAGATGGGTTGGCTGCAGGCATTGCACTTATATCATCCATAACTATTTTTATTATAGCTGTACTGAATGGAAGAAACGAAGCTGCCATACTTACAATTATATTAGCAGGAGCTACAGCAGGTTTTTTGCCTTATAATTTTAATCCAGCATCTATATTCATGGGTGATACAGGAGCACAATTACTGGGCTTTTTACTTGCAGCTATATCTATTGAGGGAGCTGTTAAATCTGCAGCTGCTTTTTCTATAGCTGTGCCCATTCTTGCTTTGGGAATACCAATCTACGATACTTTATTTGCTATGGTGAGGAGAAAGATAAATGGGAAGCCTATCATGCAGGCAGACAGGGGACATTTGCACCATAGGCTCCTGGATATGGGACTTACCCAGAAACAGGCGGTTATGATAATGTACATTATAAGTGCAGTTCTTGGCAGCTTTTCCATAGTAGCCATGGAGATAAATGCGCAGAGATCCTATTTTTTGCTGATTATAGTAATGATTATTTTAATCTTGATAGCCTGGAAAGCTGGTTTTTTTAAACATAGAGAGTAAAATGGAGGATTTTATATGAAAAAGATCAAGAGTATTGCAATATTTGGCACAAGACCTGAAGCAATAAAGATGGCTCCCCTAGTTAAGGAGCTTGGAAACATAGAGAATATAGAAAATAAAGTCTGTGTTACAGCTCAGCACAGACAAATGCTTGATCAAGTTTTGGAGCTTTTTAAAATTGAACCGGATTTTGATTTGAACATAATGAAGAGTAAACAAACCTTGACGGGAATAACTACCAGGGTGCTTCAGGGGCTTGAAAATATATTTGATGAAGAAAAGCCGGATCTAGTTATTGTTCATGGAGATACTACTACCACTTTTGCAGGAGCTCTGGCGGCATTTTATAAGAAAATAGCAGTAGGCCATGTGGAAGCTGGCCTAAGGACTTATGATAAATATTTTCCTTTTCCCGAAGAAATGAATAGAAAACTTACTGGAGCTATAGCTGACCTGCATTTTGCGCCAACCACAGGTTCTAAAAATAACCTTCTGAAAGAAGGGGTACCTGAAAATAAAATATTTGTTACAGGGAACACAGTTATAGATGCTATGAATTTTACGGTGGAAAAAGGTTATGTATTTAACAATAATGAACTAAATCAGATAGACTATGATAACAGAAAAATTATAATGGTAACTGCTCATAGAAGAGAGAACTGGGGCAGGGGAATTAGAAATATTTGTAATGCACTTAAAAGAATTGTTCAGGATAATGCCGAAGTAGAAGTTATTTATCTTGTGCACTTAAATCCAATAGTAAAGGACGTGGTGTATAAAATATTGGATCATATTCCAAGGATACATTTACTGCCGCCTCTGGACACAAAAGAAACTCATAATTTGATGAATAAATGCTATATGGTCATGACTGATTCAGGTGGTCTTCAAGAGGAGGCACCTCATCTTGGAAAACCTGTGTTGGTACTTAGGAATGTAACTGAAAGACCAGAAGCTGTAGAAGCGGGCACAGTGAAATTGGCCGGAACTGATGAGGATAACATAGTTAAATTGGCAAATGAACTTATATTGGATCAAGATGAATACAATGTAATGAGCAGAGCCATAAATCCATATGGGGATGGTAAAGCATCTGGAAGAATAGCAGCAGCTATTTTACAGTATTTTAATATAGAAAGTGGCGAATATAAGGAGTTTCAATAAAATTTTTATTTGGAAATTGACAGGGATTACCTTATTAAAGCTAAAATCTTTGTGTTTTTTTTAACAAAAATATTGATAAAAGTCTAATTAGCTAGTATAATAAAGAGGATGACAGAAAACTTTGTAAATTAGAAATAGATAATTTAATTTAGGAGGATTAATTATGAGAGATGTAGTTATTGTAAGTGCTGCAAGGACTGCCATAGGAAAATTCGGGGGAAGTTTAAAAAATGTTTCTGCAGTAAAATTAGGTACTGCAGTTATAAAAGAGGCAGTAAAAAGGGCAAATATTAAACCAGAACTCGTAGATGAAGTTATAATGGGAAATGTATTGCAGGCGGGTCTTGGACAAAGTCCAGCAAGACAAGCTGCTGTATATGCAGGTATTCCTGTGGAAGTTCCCTCATTTACTTTGAATAAACTCTGTGGTTCAGGTCTTAGGGCAGTTAGTCTAGCAGCTCAGCTCATAAAAGTTGGAGATGATGATATAGTTGTTGCTGGAGGAATGGAGAACATGTCTGCTGCTCCATATTTACTTGAAAACGCTAGATGGGGAGCTAGAATGGGCGACGGGAAATTAGTGGATTCCATGTTGAGAGATGGTTTGTTTGATGCCTTTAACAATTACCATATGGGAATTACTGCAGAGAATGTAGCTGAACAGTGGCATATAACTAGAGAAATGCAGGATGAATTTTCAGCGTCATCTCAACAAAAAGCAGAAAAAGCTATAAAGAGCGGAAGATTTAAAGATGAAATAGTTCCAATTACCATAAAAGATAGAAAAAAGGGAGAAATAGTTTTTGATACAGATGAGTTCCCTAGATTTGGAACTACAGTCGAAACTTTATCCAAATTAAAACCGGCTTTTAAAAAGGATGGAACTGTTACAGCAGGAAATGCTTCGGGAATAAATGACGCAGCTGCAGCATTAGTTGTGATGAGCGCAGACAAAGCAAAAGAATTGGGAATAGAGCCAATGGCAAGGATCGTTTCATATGGGACAAGAGGTTTGGATCCTAAGATAATGGGCTATGGTCCTTTCTATGCAACTAAAATAGCATTGGAAAAGGCTAATTTAAAGGTAGAGGACCTGGATTTGATAGAGGCAAATGAAGCATTTGCGGCTCAGAGTTTAGCTGTGGCTAAAGATTTAAAATTTGACATGAGCAAGGTAAATGTAAACGGCGGAGCAGTAGCTCTTGGACATCCAGTTGGATGTTCCGGTGCAAGAATACTTACTACACTGCTTTATGAAATGAAGAAAAGAGATGCTAAAAAAGGCCTTGCAACATTGTGTATAGGTGGTGGAATGGGTACTGCCATAATAGTTGAGAGATAAAATTTGTATTTAATAATGTAAAATTTATAACATAGACGCAAGGGTTATGTTTTTTAGCAAAATTAATTTGTGAAATACATAACCCTTGTGTTTTTTTTGTAATAATTGTATGATTAAATCATACAGTTGTAATGTATTTAAGTAAATAATATACTATATTGAATTATAATTTAAAAAAGCATAGATTTAATAAGCAATTATGGGTTAAGATCATATAAATTGACGAAAATTACATAAAAACAATCAATTAATCGAAAAAATAGAACTTTTAGATTATATTTTTAAGGTATATAATTTTATTAGTTTATTTCTGCACGGGGGAACTTAATGGATAAACATATTTTGAGTATGGTGAAAAAGGTGTCCATCATCAATCTAATATTTATTGTTGCAATGGCCTGCCTAATACAGTTGATTTTTAAAAATTATGGATTATTTACATTGATAGGAATGCTGGTGGCAATCTTTAATTTTTTTATAAATGCTGTAGTGGGAGGCTTCGTATTTCAAAAGCTTCCCAATTCGTCTAGTTCATTATATATCATAGGTTTCATCATGAGAATTGTCATTGCGGCGGGCATAGGATATGTTATTTTTTCTTACAATAAAAATAACACCATTGCCTATTTATTTGGCTATACTTCTCATTTATTGGGAGTATATATATATTCAGTTATAGAAAGTAATAAAAACAATATAGAATAAAGAGGGGATGTGATGAAGTGGAAGGCTTTTCGCCATTGTTCCTAATACATTTGGGATCACTTAAAATTCCAATAACTTCTAGCATTATGGTACAATGGGTTATTATTGTGATTTTAGCCATTTTGGCAAAAATTTTCACTAATGGTATGAAAAAAGTACCTGATAAAAAGCAAACTGTTATTGAAATCATTGTAGAATCAATACAAAATCTTGTAAAGGATAATATGGGAAAAGAGTATGTATCATTTATACCATATGTGGGAACTCTTGCGATATATATATTGGTGATGAATATCGCTCCTGTTATTGTAGGTGTAAGGGCTCCAACAGAGGATCTGAGTGTGGCAGTGGGGCTTGCACTTATAACTTTTATTCTAGTTCAATACAATGCTATCAAGAAAAAAGGGCTTAAAAGTTATTTTAGTGCTTATGCTAAACCAGCAGTACCATTGCTGCCACTCAATATTGTAGAGAGAATAGTCCTACCAGTTTCACTGAGTCTTCGACTGTTTGGTAATTTAACAGCAGGTGCTGTAATTATTGGAATGGTGTATAAGGGACTAGGGAATATAGCATGGTTTTCTCAATTATTGATACCGATTCCCTTACATGCTTTTTTTGATTTATTTGATGGTTCTATACAGATGATAGTATTCGTTATGCTTACAGTAATGAATATAAAGGTTATAGCTGAAGAATAATGGTTTATATTCAATATTTATTTTAAGGAGGATTTTTTATTATGAATTTAGATGCAAATACATTCATATCGGGAATGGCAGCAATTGGTGCAGGATTAGCTGCTATAGGATGTTTAGGAGGAGGTATTGGAGTTGGTAATGCTGCAGCAAAAGCAGTTGAAGGTGTGTCCAGACAGCCAGAGGCAAGTGGTAAGATATTGAGTACATTTTTTGTAAGTGCTGCTTTATCAGAAGTAACAGCTATTTATTCTTTGCTGATAGCTCTTATTTTAGTATTTAGAGTTTGATTATATCTATACCTCACCAGTTTACATATAATTTTAGAGGGGAGGATTGAAGTTCAGTATGCAAATTGATTTGACTCGAGTTGTTATAACAATAATAAATTTTATTATATTGTATTTTATTTTAAAACATTTCTTTTTTAAACCTGTGGATACTACCCTCACTAATAGGCAAAATGAAATTGATTCTAGAATTAAAAATGCTGTTGAAAATGAAAAAAAATCAAAACAACTGGTAGCTCAGCACGATGAATTGTTGAAAAATTCAAAAATAGAGGGTAGAACTATTGTTGAAGATTATAAAAATAAAGCCGAGAGAGTTTCTGAAGATATATTAGGTGATGCTCATAAAGAGGCTCAACTTATATTAAACAGGGCAAAGATTGAGGCGGATAGACAGAGAGAAAAGGCACAGGATGAGATAAAAAATCAGGTGGTTGATCTGGCTCTTTTAGTGTCTGAAAAAGCTTTAGAGGGTTCTATTGATGAAAAGCAGCACAGGAAACTTATTGAGGATTTTATAGCTAAGGTAGGTATCTAATTATGTATGAATATTTAGATAGAAGGTATGCTCTTGCACTCTATGAGATAGCGGAGGAAAAGGGGAAAGTAAAGGAGTACCTGGAGGAATTAAAACAGGTCGTAGATATCATAAATAAGGATACTAAATTTTTGGAGATTATGGAACATCCTGAGGTCAGCACAGCAGATAAGAGAAGGATGTTTACAGAAATATTTAAAGATAGAGTAAATAAAGATATTCTTTCATTTTTATTGATTCTTATAGATAAGGGAAGAATCAAGCAATTAGATGGAAAACTCAAGGAAATGAAGGATATATATCTTGGAAAACACAATACTGTTGTCGCAAAAGTAAAGACAGTTATCCCATTGAAAGACAATGAGAAAAAAGATCTGATTCAGAAATTAGAAAAAAAATTTAATAAAAAAATTTTGATTGAAGAAGAAATAGATCCAAGTATTATAGGCGGAGTTTATGTAGATGTAAATAATGAAGTCATTGATGGTACTATAAGGTCAAAACTTTCTGAAATGAAAAAAATAATGCTTAAAGGAGAACAGAGGTGAGCCTATGAACGTAAAACCTGAAGAGATAACTTCAATTATAAAAGATGAAATACAAAAATATGAAAAAAAAATAGAGACAGTTGATTCAGGTACAATAATTCAAATTGGTGATGGTATTGCCAGAGTTTATGGCCTTAACCAGTGTATGTCTGGAGAACTTTTAGAGTTCCCAAATGATGTCTATGGTATGGCTTTAAACCTTGAACAGGATAATGTAGGTTGTGTTCTTTTAGGTTCTGAAGAGGGAATAAAAGAAGGAGATACAGTCAAAAGGACTGGTAAGGTAGTAGAAGTACCTGTGGGTGATGCCCTTATGGGTAGAGTGGTAAATTCCCTTGGCCAACCTATAGATGGGAAAGGTCCTATTAAAACCAGTGAAACTAGACCTGTAGATCTGGTTGCACCCGGAGTTATAACAAGACAATCTGTTAAAGAACCGCTCCAGACTGGAATAAAGGCAATAGATTCCATAATACCAATTGGTAAAGGACAGAGAGAGTTAATAATAGGAGACAGGCAGACAGGTAAAACTGCCATTGCTATGGATACTATAATAAATCAAAAGGGAAAAAATGTGATATGTATTTATGTGGCTATAGGACAGAAACAATCCACTGTAGCGCATATAGTGAATGATTTAGTGGAAACAGGTGCCATGGATTATACCATAGTTGTATCTGCATCTGCGTCGGAATCAGCACCGCTTCAGTATATATCCCCTTATGCAGGATGTTCTATGGGTGAGTATTTTATGAATAAGGGAGAAGATGTACTTATTATCTACGATGATCTGTCTAAACATGCTGTTGCCTATAGAGAGATGTCGCTGCTGCTTCGTAGACCACCAGGAAGGGAAGCCTATCCTGGAGATGTATTCTACCTTCATTCACGACTTTTGGAAAGGGCGGCAAAACTTTCAGACAAACTAGGAGGAGGTTCTCTTACTGCACTTCCTATAATAGAGACTATGGCAGGCGATGTTACTGCATATATACCGACAAATGTCATATCAATAACAGATGGCCAGATATTTCTTGAAACAGAGCTTTTCTATGCAGGGCAGAGACCGGCAATAAATGCAGGAATATCAGTATCTAGAGTTGGAGGTAATGCGCAGATTAAAGCTATGAAACAAGTTGCTGGAACACTGAGGATCGATTTAGCCCAATACAGAGAACTTGCTTCATTTGCTCAATTTGGTTCTGACCTGGATAAAGAATCAAAGAGATGGCTTGAAAAAGGAAAGAGATTGACGGAAATACTGAAGCAGCCTCAATATAAACCAATGCCTGTAGAAAAGCAGGTAATGATATTATTTGCTGCTTCCAGAAATTATATAATGGATGTACCTGTTGAAAAGATCTCCCAATTTGAAGAAGAATTTCTTGATTACATGGATACTCATCATGGTGAAATTGGAAAGGAAATTCTGGAAAAGAAGATTTTATCGGATGAACTCAGTGACAAACTTGGCAGTGCTGTAGAAGAATTCAAAAAAATATTTTTAGCAGAGTGATATTTGCTCTGCGGGAGGTGAAGTATGGCAGGGGCAGGACTTGTTACAATTAAAAGAAGAATTAAATCAATAACTAGTACCCAAAAGATAACAAAGGCCATGGGACTTATTGCCACCTCTAAACTTAGAAAAGTTAGAAGAAAGCTTGAGGTAAATAATAAATATTGTGAACTTTTTAATTCTATTGTAAATGAAATTGTTTTAGAAGCTGAGAAAAATAATATTTATATAAAGGGCAATGGTTCCAATAATAAGCTCTACATAACTTTAAATTCAGATACGGGATTATGTGGGGGATTCAATGTGAATGTTGTAAATGAAACAGATGCCGTTATATCAAAAGAGAGGGATAATTCTCTTTTGATAGCTGTAGGCCAAAAGGGCAGAATGTATTTTAAGAGACTTGGGTACAGTACAGAGGCAGAATATGTGGATATTCCCGATATTCCTACGGTAAAAGAGGCAAGTACTATAGTGTATAAAGCCCTGGATTTTTATAGAAGTGGTAAAGTTGGAGAAGTTAATATAGTATATACTAGATTTATTTCTACAGTTAGACAGAATGTAATTGTTGAAAAATTACTCCCGCTGGAGAGTAACAAAAGTGAAAAGAGAAATTTTCTTATAAAATTTGAACCATCTGCAGATAAGATGATAGATGATATGGTGGTTCTGCACTTAAAGCAGAAAATACTTAATTGTATGATAAATTCAAAGATTAGCGAGCAAGCTTCCAGGATGACAGCAATGGATGGGGCTACTAAAAATGCAAATGACTTACTCAGTGATTTGAATCTCAAATACAATAGAGCAAGACAGAGCGCCATAACACAAGAAATAACCGAAATAATTGGAGGAGCAGAAGCTCTGAAGTAAGGAGGGACGTTGATGCCAAATATAGGCAAAGTTATTCAGGTTATAGGACCTGTAGTAGATATAAAATTTAATACAGAAAACCTTCCTAACATATACAATGCCATAGATATACAATCAGGAGATAAAAAAATTGTTACAGAAGTTGCTCAGCATTTGGGGGATGATATAGTGAGGACTATATCTATGGAGAGTACAGATGGGTTGGTTAGAGGAATGGAAGCCGTAGATACTGGCTCACCTATATCTGTACCTGTAGGAGAACAAGTTTTGGGAAGACTTTTTAATATGTTAGGTCAGCCGATTGATGAAAAGGGAGAAGTAAAATCAGATAAATATTATCCTATTCACAGACCAGCTCCAAGTTTTGAAGATCAATCTGTAAAACCTGAGATGTTTGAGACCGGCATTAAAGTTATAGATCTAATTGCACCGTATCAAAGAGGTGGAAAGATAGGGCTGTTTGGAGGGGCTGGCGTTGGCAAGACAGTTATTATTCAGGAACTTATAAATAATATAGCCAAAGAACATGGTGGACTCTCTGTTTTTACGGGCGTTGGAGAGAGAACAAGAGAGGGAAATGACTTGTATTATGAAATGCAGGATTCTGGTGTCATAAATAAAACTGCCCTGGTATTTGGGCAGATGAATGAACCGCCTGGAGCAAGGATGAGAGTTGCGCTCACAGGCCTTACCATGGCAGAATATTTTAGAGATCAGGGTCAGGATGTGCTTTTATTTATTGACAATATATTTAGATTTACCCAGGCAGGTTCAGAGGTTTCTGCACTTCTTGGTAGGATACCTAGCGCTGTTGGTTATCAACCGACACTTGCCACGGAAATGGGTGCACTGCAGGAAAGAATAACATCTACAAAGCAGGGTTCTATTACATCTGTTCAGGCTGTATATGTACCGGCAGATGATTTGACTGATCCGGCACCGGCAACTACTTTTACACATCTTGATGCTACTACGGTTCTTTCTAGATCTATATCAGAGCTTGGAATTTATCCTGCAGTTGATCCACTGGCATCTACTTCTAGAATTCTGGATCCTAGAATTGTAGGAGAAGAGCATTATAAAGTGGCTTCAGGAGTTAAAAACATACTCGAAAGATATAGTGAACTCCAGGATATTATAGCTATACTAGGTGTAGATGAGTTGTCAGAAGAAGACAGACTGGTGGTTTTGAGAGCGAGAAGAATACAGAGATTTTTATCTCAGCCTTTTACTGTTGCGGAACAATTTACAGGTTATAAGGGAGAGTATGTTCCTATAAAGGAAACTATAAGAGGATTTAAAGAAATACTCGAAGGCAAATATGATGATTTGCCTGAAGCAGCTTTTCTCTTTAAAGGGACTATTGACTCAGTAGTTAAAGCGGCTAAAAATATGGCACAGAGTTAAAGGAGATTAATATGTCAGAAGTGTTAAAATTGACTATCCTTACTCCCGATAGGGAATTTTATGAGGGAGAAGTGATAGAATTGATAACGGAAAGTACTTTAGGAGGCATAACAATTCTTCCAGATCATATGCCTTTAATAACTACTTTGAGACCTGCTGATACAGTGATTGTTCAAAAAGATAACAAGAAACTAAAGGCATTTACATCTGTTGGAATATTGGAAGTAAAAGAAAATAAATTAAAAATCTTGTGTGATGCTTGTGAATGGCCAGAGGAAATAGATATAAGGAGAGCAGAAGAGGCCAGGGATAGGGCAAAAAAAAGACTGACCAATAGAGATGGAATTGATGTACAAAGAGCAGAACTGGCACTTGCTAGAGCGCTGGCTAGAATTAATCTAAAGCAATAGATGTGTTTTTATAGTTTATTTAAATGTGAAAAAACACTGTCAAACTTCATTTATATAATGATTTTGGCAGTGTTTTTTATTTGAAAATATGCACCTTTTATTGAGTAAATTTATATATTAATATAAAGTCCCTTCTATGGAATTTTATTTTTTTTGAATATTAGTATAAAAGTTGTCCATAATGTTTAAGAGAAAAGGGGGGAAGGTTTTGTGAAATATTTTCACAAAACTGTTTTATATGAAAAATATAAAAATATTATTTTGCTTATTATTGTGTATATTTTCTTTTCAGTACTATGTAAAAGCTTATGGAAGTAGTGTAGGTAGTTTAAGTTTTCCAAAAAATATTGTTTTGAATGAAAAAAAAGCTGATCTATTTAAATATATACTGGATGATACTCATAGTAGTCCTGAGGAATGTAATGTCATGGCAGTTTTTAGCACTGATGAACAGGGAGAAAAAGTTGTAAATAGAATATTTCAGAATTTACTTGAATATGAAAAACTCGACAAAAAAGTTTTGAGAAATAATGGATTATATTCAATAGAATTTGGCCATAGTTACATAAATGGCTACATAGAAAGTGTTCAGTATGAAAATCATAATATTATAACTGTTAATGTTGTTGAAAAATGTGATGATTATGAATTGCCATATCTAAAGAATATGGTTGAAGAATGTTTATCTAATGTAGGAGAAAAATGTCAGTACTATCAATATGTAAAAGCTAAGGTACAAATGGGGAACGTTACAACTGTAAATAGAAAACTGGAGGATACTTTGAAAAACATAGGTACATCTAATATCAAAACTGTGCCCTTAAATCAAGGATACAGCTCTACTGCATATACTCATATGTTTGATCCAATACAGAGTAACGGAGATTTGATAGATTTTAATTATTCTGTTGTAAAATACTCTACTGGAATCTATATAATTATGGGAACACCGGAAATAATGACAACATACTAGTATAGTAGTACAAAATAATTAACATATCAGCAAATTATAGAATGGAGGAACATTATGAGTAAAATAGTGGTTAGGGGAGGAAATAAACTGCATGGAGAAGTAAACATCAGTACTGCTAAAAATTCTGTGTTACCTGTTATAGCAGCTTGTATTTTAAGTGGGGACAAATGTATAATAGAGGAAGTCCCGATGCTTGAAGATGTCTTTGTAATAAGCGATATACTGAGAAGTATATTTGCAGATATAAATATAGATAAAAATGCAAATAAGATTATAATAGATACTTCCAATATAAGGGACTGCAGTCCCTGTAGTGAGCTGGTAAAAAAAATGAGAGCTTCATTTCTAATAATGGGTCCTATGATATCTAGGTTTGGTAGATTTAAATTATCTCTCCCAGGGGGATGCAATATTGGAACCAGACCTATAGATTTGCATTTAAAGGGTTTTAGTGCTCTTGGAGCAGAAGTAAATATAGGACATGGATATGTGGAGGCACAAGCTAAAAAGTTAATAGGCAGTAAAATATATTTAGATTTTCCATCTGTGGGAGCTACGGAAAATATAATGATGGCAGCAGTAATGGCTGAAGGAGAAACTATAATAGAAAATGCAGCAGAAGAACCGGAGATAAAAGATCTGGCCAAATTTTTGAACAGCATGGGTGCTAGAATTGTAGGGGCAGGATCCGGGACTATTCATGTAATAGGAGTTAAAGATTTAAGGGGAAGTACTCATAAACCCATATGTGACAGAATAGAAGCTGGAACTTTTATGGTTGCTGCTTCCATAACCAGAAGCAAAATTAAAATAAATGGCATAAATGAGGAACATTTAAAACCTATAATTGCTAAATTAACTGAAGCAGGAGTGTATATAAGAGTGGAAGGAAATAGTTTGATTGTAGATGGAGATAGAAATCTAAGACCTATAGATATTAAAACAATGCCTTATCCTGGATTTCCCACTGATATGCAATCTCAGATGACTGGCCTTTTATGTACGGTTAAAGGGACGAGTATAATAACTGAGACTATTTTTGAAAATAGATTTATGCACGCAGTGGAGATGAAAAGAATGGGAGCAAACATAAAGATAGATGGAAGGAGTGCTGTCATAGAGGGAGTTGATAAACTTACAGGAGCAGAAGTGAGGGCAACAGATCTTAGGGCTGGTGCTGCTCTAATACTCTGTGGTCTGGCAGCAGAGGGAGAAACAGAAGTTACTGATATATATCATGTAGACAGGGGATATGTGGATATTGAAAAAAAACTCAGAGGATTAGGTGCTGATATTGAGAGGATAAATTGATAATTTAATGATGTGTAGAGAAGAAGATTAATCAAGATCTTCTTTTTTTTAATGTGCAGTTATATTTGCAGAATTATTGTACAGCTTTAATAGAGGTTTTTAAATATGTCCGTGATTGGAATATTTTAGATGTAATAATAATAAGAATATACTATTGAAAATATAGATGGGTGTGGAATAGTAGAGAGGTAAATCATGAACTTTTTAAAAAAATCTGCAATATTGATATTTATGAGTGTACTTTTTATCATTGTACTTTCTTTCATCATAGTGGGAAAAGAAAATGGAGGGGATAGTCTGCCAGAATTTATAATGAAATCAAAAAATATAATATTCAGAGAAGATCATGACAATTCAAAAAGTATAAGAGTGTATATAACCGAGAAACATAAAATAGAAGAAATGAGTTTGGAGGATTATGTTCTGGGAGTGGTGGCAGGTGAAATGCCAGCGGAATTTTCAAAAGAGGCCCTTAAAGCTCAAGCTGTGGCAGCGAGAACTTTTGGAGCTGCCCATATGGAAGTATATGGTGGGAAAAAATATAAGAGTAATACAGGAGCAGATGTATGTGACACTGTGGCATGTCAGGTGTTTCAAAGCAAAGAGAATAGGATGAATACCTGGCCAAAGGCAAAAGCTGAAGAATACTGGGATAAGATAGAACAAGCTGTACAAGCTACATCGGGGCAGGTATTGTCCTATAAGGGTAAATTAGTTATGGAACCTTATTATTTTGCCATAAGTGGAGGGAGGACGGAAAATGCAGAAGATGTATTTAAAGAAGGAGAGGGGTATTTGAAGAGCGTGAAAAGCCCAGAGGAAGAGAGTGCACATAATAAATATAAAACTTCAGTGGGAATGTCCTATAAGAACTTTGTAGATAAGGTAAATATGTATTATCCTAGCTCGGGACTGAGTTTAAAAAGCCTATCTAAAGAAGTAAATGTACAGGACAGAACGGAAGGAGGAGCAGTCAAGGAGATTAAACTTGGTTCGATTACTATCTCTGGAACTAAATTTAGAGCTATTATGGGGCTGAATTCTACAAATTTTACTGTATATTTTAAAGACAAGGTTTATATTGAATGCCTGGGATATGGGCATAGAGTTGGAATGAGTCAATGGGGGGCCAATACTATGGCTAAAGAGGGTAAAAATTACATGCAGATTTTAAGTCATTATTATACTGGTATAAGTTTAAAAAATGTATCTTTATTTCTAAAGTAAACATAATATTCTATGCGGCATATTACAAAAGGGAATGCTGTAAAACTATTCTTAAAAACGGTTTTACAGCATTCCCTTTTTTTACAAAAAATTTATAAAAAATTTATAAAATATGTATTTTTTGTTATTCTCTGGACAAACTACAAAAAGGAGGTGTTCATATGGACAAAAAATTTTCAAATAAAGCGATTAACTTTTTGAAAAAGGAGGGTTTTTACGTAATATTATTTATTTGTCTTTGTATAGTTGCAACAGTTGCACTGCTGACTGCAAAAAACAATAAAGAACAGAGTGCTGAGCTGCAGAAAAGTCAAGCCATAGAACAAAAGCAGGTTAAGCAAACTGCAAAGGCGGATAAAAATCCTTCTTCAAGCTATGACAATGCCCTTCAAGTTAAAGAGAACAGCCAGGCAAATGCTGAGAAGGAGGCTTCGAAAGGAGTATCCAATTCAATGAGTACTTCATTCCAAAAACCAGTGGAGGGAGTTATTGCAAGAGGATTTTCAGAAGATCCGGTATATTGGAATTCTACTGGAACGTACAGACCCAACTTAGGATATGATATACAAACAGATTTGGGGAAACCAGTATTTGCAGCAATGGATGGAAAAGTAGAAGCGGTAAATACTGCAACGCAAGATGGAGTGGAAGTCATATTAGATCATCAAAATGGATTGAAGACCATTTATTCTAATTTAGATCCAAACGTTAAAGTCAGTGCAGGTCAGACGGTAAAAAAGGGAGCAGTTATAGGAATAGTGGGCAAGACTACTTTGAGATCAGCCTATGAAAAATATGGGAATCATCTACATTTTGCTGTTTTGAAGGGAAAAGAATTTGTTGATCCAGGTAAATATATAAAATATTAATATTTGGCCATTTCTCTTAGGTTTTATAGAGAAATGGCTCATATACAATGAATTTTAAGGTATAAAGGGGCATATTTATATATGGAAGGACAAGTATATACTAAAAGTTTTTTAAATTACGTAGAAAATGTTTAAACGATTTTATAATAGAAAGTTTTGAATAATAACATTTTTGTATGAAGGAGTTGAATGAGTTTGAAAGATTATATTGAAGAGAGAGTTATGGAAGTTGCTAAATATATAATAGGATCTAAAGCTACTATAAGAAAAACTGCTAAAGTTTTTGGAGTCAGTAAAAGTACTATACACAAAGATATGACTGAGAGGTTGCCAAAAATAAATCCACAGGTTGCCCAGGAGGCCAAGAGTATATTGGATTATAATAAAGCAGAAAGACATATAAGAGGTGGAAAGGCCACCAAAATGAAATATAAAGCTATTGAAGGTTAAAAAACATTCCCATTATAATTATAATATGATATTATAATTAATAGTAAATGTATTTACATTTTATTATGAAAAGCAAGTTAGAGTAGGAGTGAAAAAAGGGATGTTTTTTAATATAGGAACTGATATGGGAATAGACTTAGGTACGGCTACGGTGCTTGTATATATTAAAGGCAAGGGGGTAATTTTAAAAGAACCTTCTGTGGTTGCCATAGATAAGAGTAAAAATAGAGTGCTGGCTGTGGGAGAAGAAGCATGGCAGATGATAGGCAGGACACCGGGTAATATTGTTGCAATTCGTCCGTTAAAAGATGGAGTTATATCCGATTACGATGTAACGGAAAAAATGCTGAAGTATTTTATAGGAAAAGCTTGTGGGAAGAAGAGAATGTCAGCGCCAAGGATAGTTGTTTGCATTCCCTGCGAGGCTACTGAAGTTGAAAAAAGAGCTGTAATCGATGCAGCTAAAAATGCAGGTGCAAAAAAAGTATTTTTAATTGAAGAACCATTGGCTGCAGCTATAGGTGCTGGAATCGATATAACTAAAGCGAGTGGAAGTATGGTAATTGATATAGGAGGAGGAACCACCGATGTGGCTATAATTTCACTGGGAGGAATAGTGGTAAGGGCTTCAATTAAAGTAGCAGGAGACAAATTTGATGAAGCTATAATGAAATATATTAGAAAAGAACATAAATTGATGATTGGTGAGAGAACTTCAGAAAACTTAAAGATAAAAATAGGTTCTGCATTTCACAAGGATGAAGAAAATAGCATGGAAATAAGGGGAAGAGATTTAATCACTGGACTTCCTAAGAACATGGAAATATCTTCTAAAGAGATGAGAATAGCTTTGAAGGAAACTGTAAATGCTATAGCAGATACAACCAAGGCGGTATTGGAAAAAACTCCTCCAGAACTATCTGCAGATATAGCGGAAAAGGGCATAGTTATGACTGGAGGAGGAGCTTTGCTAAATGGCTTAAGTGATTTAATACAGGAAGTTACCTGTGTGCCCGTTTATGTAGCCGAAGATCCAATATCCTGTGTAGCTTTAGGTACAGGTAAAGTTCTTGAATATTTGGATAAAATGGAAGTTATTTTTACAGGCGATGACATAACTTTAATAGATTAAATAAAAGAGTAAAATCATATATATTATAATAATATCTTATTGTAGTAGAGGTAGTATGAGTGAATCAATGAATAGAGTATTACTTCAGCCATATTTAAAATTAGGTTTAAGCGTATGTTGCTGGTATTGCTGAATACATCTTCACTGCTGTTTGAGTCTACTATCCCTATTATTGATGAATCTCCTACGTTTGGAAGAGATTTTCCTACTCCTTTGCCAGGGTGTACAGGGAAATCTCTTGCCTGTATTTCACCTATGGCTTCATGATCACCTAGACAAGCATCAATTCCTATAATATTATTATTGGGGTGAAGCAATTTTATTTCGTTTAACTTACTTTCAATGTTTAAAGCGTGTATTGGCTCTGGTATTGTACCATAAACGGGTAGAGGAAAATGCTTGCATTTTAATAGGGTACCTACTAGAGGACCAAGGCAATCTCCTATATATTTATCTGTACCAATGCACACTATAACGGTGTCTTTGTTGATGTGATCTTTTAAAAAATGGGCTAAATCGTAATATGCCAGTGGGTTTTTATAATTGGATTTTATTTTACTCAATATATTCACCTTCTTTTATGTATACAATGCTTATGGATAATGTTCACAGCAAACACTATATATAATTTATATGATGAAATCATGTAAATTATTAGGACTAAAATAGAGGTATATGATTTTAAAAGAAATAACGAGGTAGGCAGAGAAATAAACGTTTAATATTAAATTTTACTCAAATATGAAATTTGAAAATAATCTTGTAAAAATGTATACTAAACTACGTTAAACGTTAAATGCCTTTATATTTTATCTAAAATGTGGTTTTATATAAATAAGCTGGCATAGCTCAGCAGGTAGAGCAACTGACTTGTAATCAGTAGGTTGTGGGTTCGAAGCCTACTGCCAGCACCAAATGTGGAGGAATTCCCGAGCGGCCAAAGGGGGCAGACTGTAAATCTGTTGTCAGTGACTTCGATGGTTCGAATCCATCTTCCTCCACCAATACTGTGGGCGCATAGCTCAGCTGGGAGAGCATCTGCCTTACAAGCAGAGGGTCACAGGTTCGAGCCCTGTTGTGCCCACCATTATTTTATATAACAAAATAAGCTGGCATAGCTCAGCAGGTAGAGCAACTGACTTGTAATCAGTAGGTCGTGGGTTCGAAGCCTACTGCCAGCACCAAATGTGGAGGAATTCCCGAGCGGCCAAAGGGGGCAGACTGTAAATCTGTTGTCAGTGACTTCGATGGTTCGAATCCATCTTCCTCCACCAATACTGTGGGCGCATAGCTCAGCTGGGAGAGCATCTGCCTTACAAGCAGAGGGTCACAGGTTCGAGCCCTGTTGTGCCCACCATTATTTTATATAACAAAATAAGCTGGCATAGCTCAGCAGGTAGAGCAACTGACTTGTAATCAGTAGGTCGTGGGTTCGAAGCCTACTGCCAGCACCAAATGTGGAGGAATTCCCGAGCGGCCAAAGGGGGCAGACTGTAAATCTGTTGTCAGTGACTTCGATGGTTCGAATCCATCTTCCTCCACCAATACTGTGGGCGCATAGCTCAGCTGGGAGAGCATCTGCCTTACAAGCAGAGGGTCACAGGTTCGAGCCCTGTTGTGCCCACCATTATTTTATATAACAAAATAAGCTGGCATAGCTCAGCAGGTAGAGCAACTGACTTGTAATCAGTAGGTCGTGGGTTCGAAGCCTACTGCCAGCACCAAATGTGGAGGAATTCCCGAGTGGCCAAAGGGGGCAGACTGTAAATCTGTTGTCAGTGACTTCGATGGTTCGAATCCATCTTCCTCCACCATAAAAAGCACTATTGGAGTGTTTTTTATTTTATAAGGATTTTTTGTAAATATTGTAAGCTCATAATAAAAGCTCTTATCCAGAGAGGTGGAGGGAAAATGGCCCGATGAAACCCGGCAACCAGTAGAAATTTTGCCAAGGTGCCAATTCCTGCAAGTTGACTTTGCAAGATAAGAGAGCAGTTAATTATTTAACCTCTTCTTACTTGAAGAGGTTTTTATTTTTATATAGTGTGGAGGTATTGAAAGTGAGAAAATTATTTACGTCTGAATCAGTTACAGAAGGACACCCGGATAAAATGTGTGATCAGATTTCAGATGCTATTCTGGATGCTATATTGGAACAAGATCCTTATGGAAGAGTAGCTTGTGAAACTGCTACCACTACAGGCATGATATTGGTTATGGGAGAAATATCGACTAAGTGTTATGTGGATATTCCCAAAATAGTTAGAAAAACTGTAAAGGAAATAGGATATACCAGGGCTAAATATGGATTTGATTGCGATACTTGTTCTGTGATAACTTCAATAGATGAACAATCATCAGATATAGCAATTGGTGTTAATAAGTCTTTAGAAGCAAAAAAAGGACAAATGGAAGAAATAGATGCTATAGGAGCCGGAGATCAAGGTATGATGTTTGGATTTGCCACTAATGAAACTCCTGAATACATGCCTATGCCAATAAGCCTAGCTCATAAACTGGCAAAAAGGCTTTCTCAGGTCAGAAAAGATGGTATCTTGAACTATTTAAGACCGGATGGTAAAACTCAGGTTACTATAGAATATGAGGGCGATAAACCCATTAGAGTTGACACTATAGTTGTATCTGCCCAACATGATGAATTGGAAACTAAAGAACAGATTGAAAGAGATATAATTGAGAATGTCATAAAGCCAATTGTACCATCCGATTTCTTAGATGAAAATACTAAATATCTTATAAACCCTACAGGAAGATTTGTAGTTGGTGGACCCCAAGGGGATTCAGGACTTACAGGAAGAAAGATAATAGTGGATACCTATGGTGGATATGGAAGACATGGCGGCGGAGCATTTTCGGGAAAAGATCCGACTAAAGTGGATAGATCAGCTGCCTATGCTGCAAGATGGGTGGCGAAGAATTTGATAGCTGCAGGTGTGGCAGATAAATTGGAAATACAACTTGCTTATGCCATAGGAGTAGCAAAGCCTGTGTCCATAAATATAGATACTTTTGGTACAGGAAAAATGCCAGAGGAGAAAATAGTTGACATAGTGGAAAAGGTATTTGATCTGAGACCTGCTGCTATAATAAGAGATTTGGATTTAAGAAGACCTATATATAAACAGGTTGCAGCCTATGGACATTTTGGAAGAACAGATATAGATTTGCCCTGGGAGAGATTAGATAAAGTCGAAGATATAAAAAAATATATTTAGAAATTCAAAAGCTTTGTATATGATAAATTATACAGAGCTTTTTTAAAATTGGATTGATGTGTTATAATTATACTCAAATGATATGTTATATTGAAATGGGAGAGATTCTATGCAGGATTTACAGGGAACTATAGAAGATGTAATATTTCAAAATAAGGACAATGGATATGTAGTTGCTAAAATGAAAGAAGGAGAGAACATAGTAACTATAGTAGGCTGTATACCCTATATAACTGAGGGAAAGAATTTAAAGGTCATGGGGGAATGGGTACTGCATCCTCAGTTCGGGCGTCAGTTTAAAGTTAAAGTTTCTGAAGAAATAGTGCCTAATACTATTACTGGTATAGAAAGATATTTAGCTTCAGGAATAATATCGGGCATAGGACCTGTCACTGCAAGAAAAATAGTCAAGAAATTTGGAGAAGATACTCTTCATGTATTAGATGATAACATAGATAGACTAAGGGAAATAGAAGGTATAGGAGAGAAAAAAATAGCTCTAATAGCAGAGTCTTATTCCAGGCAAAATGAGATAAGGAACATAATGATATTTTTACAAACTTATGGGGTAACTCCAAATCAGTGTGTAAAAATACACAAGAAATTTGGAAGTGATTCTGTGCGTAAGGTAAAAGAAAATCCCTATATACTTACGGAAGAAATAGGTGGGATAGGATTTAAAACGGCCGATAGAATAGCTGCTAGTCTTGGAATAGAAAAGAATTCTGATTTTAGGATACAGAGCGGAATAAGGTATGTAGTAAATCAGTTTTGTAGTTTAGGAAATACTTATATGCCCATAGACAGACTTATAAAGGAAGGTAAAGATATACTTGGAGTAACTGAAGAAGAATTAGAAAAGAATATATATGAGAACTCAATAAATGGCAAAATAAAATTAGAAAAATATGAGGATAAACTATGTGTGTTTCCGATGGCATATTACTATTGCGAATTGAGTGTAACCAAAAAGATTTTAACCCTAGCTTTTTCAAATTATGAGAATATAGGCTTTGATGTAAATAAGGAGATTGAAAATTTTGAGAATGTAAATCACATTGAATTTGCACCTTCTCAAAAAGAAGCTATTGAAGGAGCGGTAAAAAATGGTGTAGAAATAATAACAGGAGGGCCTGGTACGGGAAAAACCACAATTATAAATTGTATAATTCAGTTGTTTGAGAAGGCAAATTATAAAGTCCTTATGGGTGCACCTACTGGGAGAGCAGCAAAAAGAATGTCAGAGGCTACTAAAAGAGAGGCAAAAACTATACACAGGCTGCTTGATATGGGAGTAGAAAATGATGAGGAATCCATGTTTTTCTCTAGAGGAGAAGAGTCACCTCTTCAATGTGATGTGGTAATTATAGATGAGGCTTCTATGATAGACATAATGCTTATGAATAATTTATTAAAGGCTATTTCAGTTGGAACCAGACTTGTAATAGTAGGAGATGCCCAGCAGCTGCCCTCAGTGGGACCGGGGAATGTACTCAGAGATTTTATTGATAGTGGCTGTATTAAGGTAGTTAGATTAAAGGAGATATTCAGACAATCCAGGGAAAGCATGATCATAGTGAATGCACATAAGATAAATTCAGGGGAAATGCCTATTTTAAACAGAAAACTAAAGGATTTCTATTTTATAAAATGTAGAGAACCCTCTGCTATAATGGATATACTCATGGGATTGATCGATAGAAGATTGCCAAATTTCAATAAAAAGTGGAATAAAATGCAGCATATTCAGATATTGTCTCCAATGAGGAAGGGGATTTTGGGAGTATCCAACTTAAATTCAAGACTTCAGGAAGTGTTAAATCCAAAATCTTCGGAAAAGAAGGAAAAGAAAATTGGGAATACTGTCTTTAGAGTGGGTGACAAGGTAATGCAGATTAAAAATGATTATACTTTGAAATGGACTGGAATTTCAGAACAAAATCCAGAAGAAGGTATAGGAATTTTTAATGGCGATTTTGGATATATCGAGTGCATAGATGAGGAAAAAAATACATTGACTGTTGTATTTGATGAGGACAAAAGGGTCGTATATGATAGTATGCACTTAGATGAATTGGATTTGTCTTATGCAATAACTATACATAAAAGTCAAGGCAGCGAATTTCCGGTAATTGTTCTTCCAATATTTATGGGGCCTCCTTTGCTGATGAACAGGAATTTATTGTATACTGCCATAACTAGAGCAAAGCAGATGGTGGTATTGGTAGGAGATTTAAGGGCTTTAAGTTTTATGATAAATAACAATAGAAGTTTTGAAAGGTATTCGTTATTAAAATACAGAATAATGGATATAATGGAGAGTGAAACGGATGTTACTTTGGAATAGTACGAATTTTATAAGTAAAATGGAGCAAATAAAGAGTGAAATAGTGAAATGGAATGGGTCTGGAGAACATTTTCTAAGCATTATTTCTGTTCCATACAATTCTTCCGAGTTTTTTATAGATATTATTATAACCTATGTTAGACAAAATAAAAATGTAATTTATATTACGGATGAGAAACCTAATAGAGTTAGTATAATAAAAAATGTAAAAAAATATACGGATTTTAGGAATTATGCCTACATAAAAAAAGAAGGAAACGATATGAATTGTTTACTTGAAGTATGTAGTTTTCATAGTGCGCTTAAATTAGAAAAGAAATTTCAGCTGGTAATATACGATGATATAAATAGCTTTTCGATATACAACAAATATGAGGTAGTTAATTTAATTGATAGACTTACTTATAAACAGGGTAAAGCGATTGTATATTCCATAGAAAATATATTTGAAAATAGCAGAGAATTGTTTTTCCCCATTGGGAGGGAAGGCCCTATAGTAGAACCTAGAACTATACTCACTAGATTTGATATGAATAAGAACATACCATTTGTAGTATATGACTATTTGAAATGGTCTTTAAGTGAAGGTAAGAAAGCAATAATATATGTTCCGGATGAATTTAAAGCAGCAAACGTTTATTCTTATACACATAATTATTGTAAAAATTTATGTAAAAATATCTTGTGCTATACCAAAAAAGAGGAATCCTGTAAAAAATCTGTGAGCAAGTTTTTTGAAATGAAGGATTCAATATTGATAACTGATAGTTTCAAGCAGATTATATCTAATGGCAAAAATTCAAATATAATGGTATATTTTGCTGATAATATGGATTTTAACTACAAAGAATTTGTTTATTTATGTGGGAGTATGAAAAGAGGTGGAAGGAACGTAAAGGGAGAGGTTATATTGGTAGCCAATTTAGAAACGAAAGATATGGAAAAAGCCGGAGATATAACCAGGAACTTTAACAGAGAAGCATGGGATATGGGTTTGTTGAAAATTTAGCTTTTTTGTGGGATTGTGTATTGGGATTGATATACTGTAATGATGAGAAATGTGTACTCTGCAAGAAGGATATATATGACGGTGAAAATATATGTAGGACTTGTAAGGATAATATAAAAATTTGCAGGGATAGATTTCAAATTGAAAGCAACAACTGTCAATTTAACTGTTACAGCAGTTCATATTATTCAGGTGCCATGATGGAACTTATAATAAAATTAAAATATAAGAATTCTTTTAAGTCGGGGGATATAATAGCATCTTATATGAAAGATACAATATGCAACAACAATATACATTTTGATGTGCTGACATATGTTCCCATGACAAGGAAGTCTTTTAAAAAGAGAGGATATAATCAGGGTGAATATTTAGCGAGAACTTTGGGAAAACATTTTAGGAAACCTGTTGTGCATTGTTTAACTAAGACTAAAGATACTATGGATCAAATAGGATTGAGCAGGGAAGAAAGATGGAACAACATATATGGAAGTTTTAAAGTTTACAATAGCTGTTGTATTAAAGGCAAAAGTGTTTTGTTGGTAGATGATGTTTTAACTACTGGAGCCACTGCTTTTTGCTGTGGTTCTGAACTTTTGAAAAATGGAGCAAAAAAAATTAATATATTGACTGGAGCGAAAAGTAGGGTATAATTTTAATAGTTGAGCTAGGTCTGTGGTTGAAAGTCGATGCCAGTCGCAGGCAAAACGATCCACGTAAGTTAAATAAGATATTTAATGAGCATGGTGCGGCTTAGAAGTAAGTCCTGCCGCTGTAAACGCGAGAGGGTTAGTAATGAGAGGATAAATCCGGGTAGTGAAAATTCCAGCAGGCGAGTGTGGGGTCAAAGACCAGGTCAGCTAGCTCGACAATGCACTGATAGTGCGGTATGGCAGTCCTTTATAGACTGTCATATTTCCTTTTTAAAATAAAAATTCCCGACCTAATTGGTAATTATTTTTATTTTGTTCATAGGATGGTAAAATTTATTACAAACAGTTAATAAATATGACACTAAGCTGTAATGGAAACCATATATACTTATAAGTGGTCTAAGGAAATAACCTTAGCGAAAATAAGAATGATTATTTGAAAGGATGAGTATAATGTATGATTTTCCAAATGCTACCATTGCATTTTCAACCAGCACAGAAATAACGTATCACATGAAAATTACAAAAATATAATATATTTTAACCATAGTAGTTATATATACTATATTTAAAGTTAAATTTAACTTTAAATAATTTAATTCAGGAGGTACAAGAAAATGTTAAAGATGAAATACAAAGTAATATCAGCTGCTATGGTTATTGCACCAATATTAAGTACAGGAGTTGCTACAACAGTAAGTGCTGCTCCAGGATATAATGGCCCCGCACCAAAACTAGGAGTTGTTTACAAGTATTCCTATGGGAGTTTCACAGCAAGACTTAATAATCTGGTAGCATCAGGGGTCATAAATTCCTATCAGGAATCTAGAATATTAGCGGTGTATAATTCTACAGGAAATTTCAAAATTGGACTTGATAATTTGGTTGCAGCAAATGTTATAAATAGTTATCAAGAATCAAGAGTATTGGCTATATTTACTTATTCTACATCAGGATATAAACCTGCATCAAGACAAGGGCATAAAACTACGCCTGCATCAAAAAATGTTGGAAATCAAAAAGCTGGCAATAAAGGCGGAGCAATAAATAAAGACAGCGGACATCAGAGTGGCAGTATTAATAGAACTGCTGGAAATAAATCTGGAACTGTAAACATCGGAACACATAAGTAGGATATATGGAATAACATAGGTTGTCAGGTTGGAATCTTAATTTCCAGCCTGACAATAAAACCAGAAAGAGAATTTTTAAGAAAGGTGATTATTATGAGGGATTTAATAAAATATATTCCAGTATTCTTAGAATTGTGGCTTGGGTTAAGTATGGTTGGGATGGTAATTTGCTGTATGGTTGCAAATAACCTAAAGAAAAAACATGAAATGTACTGATTAACCGCTCTATATTAACGATATTAATTAAAACTGTTGACATGCTATTCATGAAATTATAGGATCATAGTATGGATGTTAGACAATGTCTAATATTATATTTAATCTATTAGGAGGAAAAAATAATGAATACTTATTACAATCCAGAGGATTTACTTCAGTTTGGGAACATGGGAGAGGATGCACCTGAAATGTGGAAAAAATTTATGGATTATTATAGCCATGTGTTTGCTGATGGTGCGTTGACAGCTAAAGAAAAAGCACTTATTGCTTTTGGAGTGGCACATGCCATTCAATGCCCTTATTGCATTGATTCCTATACACAGGCACTTCTGGAAATGGGTGTGAATCAGGAACAGATGATCGAAGCCGTTCATGTTGCTGCGGCTATTAGAGGTGGGGCCACATTAGCTCATGGTATGCAGGCAAAGAACGTAATTAAAAAGCTGGAATTATAGAGGAAATGAATATGAAACAGAATTTATATTTGGAACAAATTGATGGAATTCCTCTTTTTTCAGAAAGAGTTAAGGGTCAGAAATTTTGTAGGACAAGGTCCCAATTGGATATCATGCAAGTAAATATTACAAATCGCTGCAATTTATCTTGTAAGCATTGTCACGTGGATGCTGGACCCACATGCACTGAGATCATGAGCCGCCAAACTATGAAGGATTGTCTTCAGGTATTTGAAGAAAATAAATTTTCTGTGCTTGACATTACGGGAGGATCACCTGAGATGAATCCTGATTTTCAATGGTTGATAGAGGAAGCATCAAAAAAAGGAATACATACTATAGTCCGTTCTAATTTGATTATTTTAACAGAAAAAGGTTATACTCATTTGCCTGAATTATACGCTCATCACAATGTGGAAGTTGTAGCCTCTTTGCCGTACTACTCAGAAAAGGATACCGACAGGCAAAGAGGCATTGGAGTTTTTAAAGCATGTATTGATATGCTGCGAAAATTTAATCAATTGGGATATGGTAAAACACCGGATTTGGTGTTGAATCTAGTATACAATCCTGGGGGTGCTTTTTTACCACCAAAACAAGATAGCTTGACTCTGGAATATAAGAGAAAATTGATGGAACAATATGGAATAACATTTAATAAACTGTATACAATTACAAACAGCCCTATTGGCCGATTTGGTAAATTTTTAGAGAGAAGCGGCAATTTGAAACCTTACATGAATCGCTTGTGGTCTGCTTTTAACCCTGAGACACTGGAAAATATGATGTGCCGTAATCAGCTATCCGTAGGATGGGATGGCCTGTTGTATGACTGCGATTTTAATCAGGCACGAGGATGGACAGCAGAGAGCAAACACCAAATTCAAGATTTAAAGGGGAAGTCTGTGGCTGCTCGAAAAATTGTTTTTGGAGATCATTGCTATGCTTGTACAGCTGGCAGTGGTTCTAGCTGTGGAGGAACTATTGCTTAAATGCTGACAAATATAGCAGATAAATTTGTTCAAAAACGGGGAGGAAATGCCGATGAGAGAAAATGAAGTTGTAGAATTGTTTGAACAAGGTTTTGACTGTGGACAGGTAGTGCTGAGCAATTTTGCAAAAGAACTGGGTATTGATGTAAAACAGGCAAATAAAATTGCTGCCAGCTTTGGCGGGGGCATGTTCTCCGGAGAAACCTGCGGTGCAGTTATTGGTGCGTTGATAGCAATTGGTCTTAAATATGGTCATTATTTGAAGAATACCCCCGACGTCAAAAATCAAAATGTAGCTAAAGTAACTGAATTCAGGAAAAAATTTTTAATGAGATATAATTCTACAGTTTGCAGGGAATTATTGGGATATGACATCAGTAAACCAGAGGAAATGAAAATTATTCTGGAAAAGGGATTGCTCTTGAGTTTTTGCCCGAAATTAACAGTTTATGTTACAGAGATTTTATCTGGGATATTATCGGAAGATGTACAATAATGTAGAAAAAATAAATTTTTTAGAACAATTAATGTTTATTTTGAATTCATTGAGAATATATTATAAATTGCTGCTGGCTTATGGCCAGCAGTTTACAATATTTCCATGTTAAAATATAGTTTCAATTATATTCTACTGATCATACACATTCCTGTTACAGCACCCCAATCCAATAGTGTTAATGATTGTGTTCCAAAGTACGGGCTTATAAATGGTAGATATATTATACTTAGCAGCATAGCCATGGAAGAAGCAACTCCAATGTTTATATACCTATTGGACAATGCAGGTTTATTTCCCCTACAATCGTATAGGTTTAAAAATTGAGAACAGATTAGATTGGAAAAAGCTAAAGTCCGAGCTTTATTTAAACCTGCTCCCAAAATCAGAGATCCTTCGAATATTGCAAAGGTAGTTAAACCTATTCCAAGACCCCTTCTGGCAATTTGTAACCCTAGTTTTTTGCTGATCAAAGGTTCATATCTTTTCAAAGGTGACGAATTCATCACGTCATCACTGGATGGTTCTGTAGTTAAAGCAGAACCTAAAATACTTTCTGAAATTAAATTTGTCCATAGTATTTGTATAGAAATAAGAGGTAGTATTCCTCCTACAGTAGAGGCTAGGGCAATGGCAATTATTTCACCAAGATTACCTGCCAACAGATACTTCATGGAATTTTTTATATTATTGTTGACAGCTCTTCCTTCTTCAATAGCTTTTACTATTGTACAAAAATTGTCGTCAACAAGAGTTATGGAGGCAACATCTTTAGCTACGTCACTTCCATTATTTCCCATAGCTATACCTATGTTGGCTTCTTTAATAGCAGGGGCATCATTAACACCGTCACCTGCCATAGCGACTACATATCCAAATCGTTTAAAAGCCTTTACGATTCTATGCTTCTGCTCGGGAGAAGTTCTTGCAAAAATTTGTACTTTACAAATTTTACAGTCTAATTCCTCATCTGTTATATTTTCCAGTTCGTTTCCTGACATAACCAGGCCATTGGTTAATAGACCTAACTCTCTCCCTATGGCAGCTGCGGTGTTTTTGTGATCACCTGTGATCATGACAACTTTTATGCCTGCTCTGTGACATTTTTTTATACAATCTTTGACACCTTTCTTTGGTGGATCCTCCATTCCAACTATCCCCAGGAAGACGAAATTATTATCGACGTTTTCAGAACCTTTACAGTTAATTTTCTTATATGCAAAAGCTAAAACCCTGAGAGCATTTTTCCCCATTTCATCGCCTATTGACATAAGTCTCTCTTTATCCGTTGACGTTAGAAGCCTTTCTATTCCATTTTCATAAATAGTTTTACATTTTTCGATAACAGAATCCAGCGAACCTTTACAAAAGGCATTTTTACCTTCTGACTTCTCTATTATTACGGTCATGAATCGTCTGGAACTATCAAAGGGAATTTCCTTTATACGGGGATTAAAATTTCTGAGCATATTTTCATCTAATCCCAGTTTACGGGCGGCGGTTATTAAAGAACCCTCTGTTGGATCACCCTGCACAGCCCATTTATTGTTGTTTCTTACTAAGAATGCATTGTTGCAGATTACTCCAACAGCTAACAGTTTTTTAAGGCAGTTTTCTCCTGTAGGATTTCCATCGATAAGATTGATACTGCCTTTGGGGTTGTAGCCTGAGCCAGTTACATCATACAGGCATCTGTCCGTGTAAATTCTTCTAACTGTCATTTCGTTCATGGTAAGAGTTCCGGTCTTGTCACAGCAAATTACATTAGTGGAACCCAATGTTTCCAGGGCGGTCAGTTTTCTTACAATGACGTTTTGCTTACTCATTCTTTGTATTCCCAAAGCCATGGCAACGGTGACAATAGCTGGAAGGCTTTCAGGCAGAGCTCCTATAGAAAAACTTACTGACATGGTTAAAACCTGGACAAGACTTTTACCGGCAAGCAGGGCACCAAAACCGATAAATGCACAGCAGGCCAGGCATATTTTGGTTAAGTTGGCAGTAAAATTTTGCATTTTTATCTGGAGAGGAGTTGCCTGGGATTTTATGTTTTGAAGCATTGCAGCAATCTTTCCTATCTCAGTATTCATTCCTGTGGCCACTACAATTGCTTTACCTGTACCGCAAATAACGTTAGTTCCCATAAACAGCATGTTGTGTCTATTGCCAAGTTCAGTGTATTTATGACATAGATCAGCGGATTTAGTTACAGCAGTGGATTCGCCAGTTAGTGATGCTTCAGTGGCCTTTAAATCGTAGCATTCAATTATTCTGGCATCGGCTGGTATTTTATCTCCTGCCTGAATTAAGATTATATCACCTGTAACTAAATGCTTGGCATCTATATAAGTTTCATGTCCATTTCTAAGTGTTCTAGCTTTATGCACCATTACATCCTTTAGAGAATACATGGATTTCTCTGCCTTATGCTGTTGGGCAGTCCCAAGTACCGTTTCAATGAATACTATACTGAGTATAGCTATGGCATCTGGAATCTGTCCCAAGATAAATGAAACTGCACTGACTCCAAGGAGTAATTTTATTGAAAAATTATTGAAACTTTCCAAAATTTTAGAGATTAGCGAACTTCTTTTTTTCTCTGATAGCACATTTAATCCAAGCTCTTTTATTTTTTTTGATGCCATTTTACTGGTCAGACCGTATTTGAGGTTCGCATTCAGCATAGTCTCAATTTGATCTTTATCCATTGTATGCCATGGTGTTAAGTTGTTAATTGTTGAAACATTTGATATTGGTGTATTATCTTCAAAACCAATTGGCAGAGCTGTTTCTTCATTTATATTATTGATTTTAATTATGTTGGAATCATGAATAACTTTAGTTTTTTTTATATAAATATTGATCTGTTTTTCGATGTATCTCTCTGATACTATATCTTCATCAAATAAGATCAATACTTTACCAGTTATGGTATTGGCTTTGGCTAATTTTACTCCTTTTATAGACATGATATATTTAGTTATTGGAGATACCGCCGATTGGTTTCTATAAACAGATTTAATTGGTATCCTTATTCTTTTATATAAAAAATCATAGTCGTCCATACGATTTTTGATATTATTATTTGAATGAAGCACTCTGTTACATCTACCTTTCCCATTTGTAAACTGCTGAATTGATTTATTTTGGATTACTTAATTATATTTTCCGATAAAATTATAAATTATTCCTTGATTTTTACTTTAACGTTGGTTTAACATTTGCTTTATGTCCAGTTTACTTTTGAGTAATAAAATAATAAAAACGGATGTTGAATTTAAATAGATATTATTTAATGATAGAATCTTTTGTGAATTGTAATAGGAGGATACTATGAAGGGTTCACATTTTTATTCCCAAAGCAATATAAGTGAACTTGAAATGTCTTGTATTTTACTAGTGGAAAGAGAGCTGGATATATTTTTTTCTGTCCATATGAAACAAGCAGTTGTCTATTCTCGGATGCTGGCTGATAATTTGACGTTACACGGGGAAAAGAACTTTGCAGAAGGAGTATTGTCGGATTGCCAGGTTAAAGAGTGCATAGAGAGTATATTATCTAAGGTCAATATGGAAATTGTTAAAAATATGGGATATTTGCATTTGAGTGCTGTATCAATAGGATCAATAGAAGACTATTATGTTGATCTTCTTGGGGGGACGATTAATAGTATTGAAATTACTCAAATAACATCTAGAATTTGCGAAGATATTATAGATCTTAGTATATCATGTATTTTAAATAAAATATGCTGGAGTAGTGTAGTAAAGGAAATGCTAAAAAAGAGCATTTCAGGTAAAAATATATTAAGCAAAAATAACCTGGCAAATCAAAAGAAAAAACATCAAGAATTAATATACAATCAAATAAAGGGGTTGTTGATAAATGTAAGGGTAAATTTAAAAAATGAATTAATTAAAGCCTTCATTATGAGTATAAATAACATTGAGAATATACTTGATGCACGTAACTTAAAATCTGCAAGTTTTTAAATAGAATTGTTGAATAAAAGCCGATGATGTGAGAAGAAACTTTGTTTTATCAGAGCTTCTTTTTATTTGGTTTATTCTCAAGGAGAAATTGTTATAATTATGTATTATTAAAGAAAAATTGTGAATAATAAACTTGATTATAATCTTTAGAAAGAGGTTGATTGGAAATGAATAACGATAATAATGAAGCTCATGTAGAAGAATTACAGAAAAAGATGCAGCAGAAATTGGATGCACTTGAACAAAAATATAGTCAAATAAGTACCCAGATGCAGAAACTTCAGGATGATAGATCTGATTTGAAAAATAATATTAAAACTATGAATGATAGATTTCAACAGATTAATAAAAATGTAGAAGATATATTATCTAAACTTGACAATATTGGTGACAATAATAAGAACGTGGATGACGAAAAAACAGATTTTTCAGTAGGGAAAGCACTTTTCAGCCCCCTGCGAAAGTTAACAGTGGGCGCTGTAGGTTCAGTTCTTGCAGTGATAGACAAAACTGCTGAATTGGCTTGTGGAGCAAAAGAAGAATTTGAGGATATAGTGGCAGAAGCGCAATATCAGCGCAAAAGAAAACGTAAGACCTCAATGGATGAGGCATAGGACTTGAAATGGGTGCTGCAGGAATTGATATAATAAAAATTATCTCCTCACTTCCAGGAAGAGTCAGAGTCAATGTAAAGGGTTTACTGAAAAATGAGCAAAGGATACTCAGGGTAAGAAGTGGATTGACTAGATATGATAGTATATTGTCTTTTCATGTGAGTAAAAATACAGGAAATGTTCTTATATATTATAATGAGAATGAAATTGACGAGAACAAAATAGTGGTTATAATAGAAAAAGCTTTTAATGGTCCAGAAGTAGCAGCTGTTGAGAATATAGATAAGAGCTCTCTGCTAAAGACTCTAATTGATGCAGTAAATCCTTTCTTTTTATTTAAAAAAAAGCTTTCAGAACAAGTATATAGAGATGAATACAGTATCTCCAGTAAAATATTAAAAATTTCAATGGGCATAGCAGCTATTGTATTTGTGTTTACTGGTAATGTTATCAATACTATTTCTATATTTGTATTGAGTTATCCAGGAATTTTGTTTGGCGTAAGGGCATCCTCCTATTACTATGCGTCGGTTAAATTGAATATGGAAAATATATATTTGAAAGATAACACTTCAATGAGTTTCCTCAGTAATGTTAATACTTTGTTAATAGAAGATGACATCTTTAGAAATGGATTCAATGAACGGGATATGGACATTATGAATTTAAACGAATATGAAATACAAAAGCTAGTCATATTGGGGAAATTAGATGATCCAATTAATGATAACATGAAATTGATTATAGATAATATACGTATGTTGGGAATTAACAATATATTTATAATTGGAAACAGTGAAGATGGTATTATACGTTATATTGGCTATGTATTGGGAATAGAAGTATTGGATAAAAATGACCTGGATGGAAAGAAAAATTGTCTGATAACTGATAAATCTGATAGTAATACTATTCTAATAGTTACAGGGAAATTCCCTGAAAATGAATTGAGCTATATGTGCAGTGATTGTGTTATATGTTTGTACAATGAATTGAGTAGCTTAAAGGCAGATATTAATTTGAAATATTCTAGTATGGATAAATTGATTTTGTTAATAAAATTGGGTTATTTTTGCAGGGAGGTAAATGTTCAAGTTGAAAATACAGCAATTACATTGAACATATTGGGAATATTACTTGCAGTATTGAATTATTTAACGCCTTTATATTCTATAATCTATTATATTTTAAATACTTTGCTTATGGTTTTGATTTTAAAATTGAAATTTGATTTTTATGAAAGTTTCAATAAAATACCCTACATTAAATTACGTTATTTGACGAACTAAAATATTTATATACAAGGAGCTTTATATATGGAAAACAATGCAGATATTTCAGCTAATGCAATTTTAATAAATGATAGCTTAAATAGAGCTGAAGCAGTTTTACAGGACTTATTGATTTTTAGTCTAGAGGAAATTAAGAATAATCCTTCATCTGAGGAAAAGATATTATCATTATGGTCTGAATCCATAACGGATTTGGGCAACTTTTTCTTTCAAGAGTGTCAAAAAGTGAATAATAAGAGATTGTATAAACATGTAATGAGGTCGTTGATGTTTAAACGCTGATAAGTGTAATTGTAATCAGAAGGCAGAGTGAAAAAGTTAACAATTTTTAGTGCTGCAAGGAGGATGAATTTTAAAGTTGAGGGAATTGAGTGTGTTACCTGGAAGAGTGAGATTTAAATGTGATGAAGCATATTTAAACAAGGGATTGGCAAAATATATTGATATATATACAGAAGGTCTGTATGGAGTAGAATACAGTAAGGTAAATTATAATATTGGAACTATTCTGGTTTTGTATGATGAAAAAAAGACCGATCTTAAGTCAATTAAAAATAGTATTGAGCAGACACTGACTTCTGAAATAAATTATAATGATGAAATTTTCAAAGCCTATGATTCATACTACAATATTAAAAATAAAAGGAATATTGTTAAAAATAATTTTATAAGATCCACTCTAGTATATTTATTTTTTAAAATTAAACAGCTTCTGTTTGGAAAATTTTTTTTAAGCGGGAGTCTTGCTATGGTAGAAATGGCCTCTCTTGTAACAATAGTAGGTGGATATTCTGTATTTAGGAGTGCTTATAATAGGCTCGCAGGGCGCATATATCCTCATCCAGATGTTTTTCTAAAGTTAGCCGGTCTGATTTTGACTATTTCTAGAGAAAGTACAGAAGGTTTATTTTTGATTTTGATGACTGATTTTACAGATTATATAAAAGTGTCTGCGGATTTAAAGTGCCAGTGCCTGTTGAGAAAGAGTACAGCTAATCCTCCCAATACAGCCTGGATTGTTACAGGTGATGGCAATGAAATATTGACTTCAGTTAAATCATTGGAAGTAGGAGATACTATATTAGTCCATAAAGGGGAAGTTATTCCTGTAGATGGAAAAGTTCTGGAGGGAAGAGCTGCAGTAAATAGTTTTTACTATACGGGACAGCCTCTTGTATCTTTAATAGAAGAAGGCAGCAAAGTATATGAAGGGATTGTTGTGATATCTGGAGAACTGAAAGTTCGAATATCGAGATTAGCTGAACCTCTTGAGAAAGAGGATATTTCTATTGATAAGCTGAATTTAAGAAAAAGTGTTATAAGATATCAGGAGAGGGCGCTGCCTGCTGCGATGGTATTGTCAGCCTTAAACTATGTGTTTACAGGTGACATATTAAATGCACTGTCGATAATATTGCTTTTGTGCCCGGCATCCTCAGAATTGGCATTGAGTACGGCAATAAAGAATTATGTACATTGGCTGAGTAAGTATGACATATATATTAAGAATCCCAACACTCTCGAAAAAATTATCAATATCAATAGCTTAGTTTTTGATAAAACGGGAACTCTTACTTATAAGAACATGAGCATTGCCCATATTGAATCCTTTAATGAAAATTACACAATTGAGGACTTGTTGAAAATATGTTCTGCCTGTGAAGGCGAAAGCTGTGAAGAGATTCCGAATATTTCTCAAGGTATATCGATGGAAACAAGTTTTTATGAGGCAGAGGGAAAGCTGGAAAAAATAGTTTTATTACCTTCGAAAGGAATAAGTACGAGATATAATGGCCATAAAGTATTGATTGGAGATAATGGTTTTCTTAAGGAAAATAATGTTGATTTAAATGATGTTCTGGAAAGGTACGCATATTATGAAGGCGGCCTATACAGTCCTATGCTTGTGAGTATAGATAATGTAGTAGCAGGTCTGATTGTGATGAAGGAAGCTATACGAAAAGGTGCTTGCGATTTGATCAATAAGCTTGAATTCAATCATGTGGAGAACATATCTTTAGTAACAGGTGACTGTTGTGAGAAAGGTAGATATATTGCCGATAAATTGGGAATAAAAAATGTCTATGGCGGTTGTAATAGTGAAGAAAAGCTTCAAATTATATTAGATCAGAAATCTCAGGGGACTGTTATGATGGTTGGAGATGGAATAAATGATATTATGGCAATGAGAGCCGCAGATATAAGTGTGAGCTTTGCAAACTATTCCAGTAATGAGATTAAATTTAATTCAGATTGTATTATCTTTGATGAGGATATTAATAAATTAGATGATCTAATAATGCTATCTCAGAATGCATACAGAGTCATACAGCAAAATATTACAATGTCAAATTTATTTAATATTTTTTTAGGAACTATTGCTTTTTTCGGGAAATTCGATATATTTTCTGCAAAGTCAATAGATACAATAAATTCTATTTTGGCTTTAGTCATGAATGAAAGAGTCAGGTTGGGTCCGAGATTGTTAAAATAATAGATGCTTTTTAAAAGATCCATCAATTACCTAGAATAATTTTTGCAGTAATGTACAAACTGTAATTGTAAGCAGTAAAATTTACTATAAAAAGGAGTGTGTATTATGGCATATAGTAATAAACCAGTAGTTCCACAAGCTAAAGAAGCTTTAAATCAATTTAAAATGGAATCAGCAAAAGAGGTTGGAGTAAACTTGAAAAATGGGTATAATGGAGATCTAACAGCTAGAGAAGCTGGTTCAATAGGTGGAAATATGGTTAAGAAAATGATAGAAGCATATGAGCAAAATTTAAGGTAGATCTGATGAAAAAACCTGTACTTTATATAAAGTACAGGTTTTTTTATGTGAATTTTTAATAGAAGTTCTATAAATGTTTTAATTTAAGCATGAATTTTATTTGAAGTGAAATTGTTTAAATAGGTAGCTATTGTAATTTATAATTAGTAGTATTACAATAATATTAACAAATAAAAGTATATTGATTCTAAACATACTCAATCAGTTTAGAATAACTATAGGAAAGGGGCTGAAAATATGAAAATAATTGTAACTGGAAAGAATATGGTGATAACTGATGCATTGAAAAATGTTGTGAGAAAAAAATTATCTAGGCTTGATAAGTATTTCAACCCTGATGTAGAGGCTCATGCTACATTAAGTGTACAGAAAAACAGGCAAAAAATCGAAGTAACCATTCCCTTTAATGGAGTTATACTAAGAGGCGAAGAAGAAAATGGAGATATGTATGCTTCAATAGATCTGGTTTTAGATAAATTAGAAGGACAAATACGCAAGCAGAAAACAAAGCTTTTGAAAAGAAACAATTCTGAATCTCTAAGATTTCAATTTATACCAAATGATGCAGAAGAAAACGAAGAAGAACATAAAATAGTAAGAACTAAAAAATTTGCAGTGAAGCCTATGTCGTCAGAGGAGGCAGTACTTCAGATGGAGCTTTTAGGCCACAGCTTTTTTGTATACAGGGATGCTGAAAATGGGGAAGTAAATGTAGTTTATAAAAGACGGGATGGAAATTATGGTTTAATAGAACCTGAATTTTAGATTATTACTGGAGGGGAAGCAGGAGCTTCCTCTTCTTTACACTTTAAAATACAGCTTATATTATTAAACTAAAGTAAACTATTATTTCTATGAGTTGAATAGCTAATAGTTAGATGATATAATTTAAAAAGCATGTATTTTTATAAAATTTAATGTGGTGAGGATGAAAAAAAAATGAAACTTTTTCAGAAATTATTTAAGTCGTACAGCGAACGGGAAGTAAAAAGAATTATCCCTATAGCGGATAAAATAGATAGTATGGATTCTGAAATGAAGCAGTTTAGTGATGAAGAGTTGAGAGCTAAAACAGATGAATTTAAGAATAGAATTTCCAAGGGAGAATCTCTGGATTCGATACTGCCTGAAGCTTTTGCAGTTGTCAGGGAAGCAGGATATAGAAATGTAGGGTTGAAACAGTACAAAGAACAGTTAATAGGTGGAGTGGTATTGCACCAGGGGAGGATAGCAGAGATGAAAACCGGTGAAGGTAAAACTCTGGTTGCCACGGCACCGGCTTATTTAAATGCTCTTACCGGCAAGGGAGTGCATATAGTAACTGTGAATGATTATCTTGCTAAAAGGGATAGGGATTCCATGGCACCTGTATATGAGGCATTAGGTCTTACAGTGGGTGTTATTTTGCATGATATGGATCAAAAACAGCGTCAGGAAGCCTATAGGTGTGATATAACCTATGGAACAAACAGTGAATTTGGCTTTGACTATTTGAGAGACAACATGGTTATATACAAGGAAGAGAGAGTTCAAAGAGGATTGAATTTTGCCATAGTGGATGAAGTTGACTCAATTCTGATTGATGAAGCAAGGACACCGCTTATTATTTCGGGAGAGGGAGAAAAATCAACTGAATTCTACAATGTTGCAGATAGTTTTGCAAAGTCCCTGCAAAAAGAAGATTATACGGTAGATGAAAAGGCAAATGCAGTCATACTTACAGATACAGGTGTAAAAAAAGCTGAAACTTTCTTTCATTTTGACAATTATGCCGATCCTGAAAATATGGAAGTACAGCATTATGTGGTTCAGTCCCTAAAGGCCAATTATATAATGAAGCGGGATAAGGACTACATGGTGAAAAATGGAGAAGTACTGATAGTGGATGAATTTACAGGAAGGATGATGGAGGGGAGAAGATACAGTGACGGGCTTCATCAGGCCATAGAAGCTAAAGAAGGAGTCAAGGTTGAGAGAGAATCCAAGACCCTTGCCACCATTACCTACCAGAATTATTTTAGAATGTTCAATAAATTATCCGGTATGACAGGTACTGCACAAACGGAGGAAAATGAATTCAGAGAGATATATGAGCTGGATGTAATAGCTATACCTACACACGAACCGGTTATAAGAAAAGATTATCCAGATGTTGTTTATAAAAGTGCAAAGGGAAAATTCAATGCCATAGCTGATGAAATATACGAAACATATAAAAAGGGTCAGCCGGTGCTGGTAGGTACTGTGAGTATAGAGAAATCAGAACTTCTATCAGATATGCTTAAGAAAAAGGGAGTTCCCCATCAGGTTTTAAATGCTAAATTTCATGAAAAAGAAGCGGAGATAATTTCTCATGCAGGTGAAAAGGGGACTGTTACTATAGCTACCAATATGGCTGGCCGTGGTACTGATATAAAACTCGGAAAAGGTGTTGTTGCCCTGGGAGGACTTAAGATAATAGGTACAGAGAGGCATGAATCCAGGCGAATTGACAACCAGCTCAGAGGTCGTTCAGGCCGTCAGGGCGATCCTGGAAGTTCAAGATTCTATGTATCTCTTGAAGATGATCTCATGAGAATATTTGGTTCAGACAGACTTCAGGGTGTAGTGGAAAAACTGGGGCTTAAAGATGATGAAGCCATAGAGAGTAAAATGGTTACAAATGCCATAGAAAATGCACAAAAGAAAGTGGAAGGAAATAATTTTGACATAAGAAAAACACTTCTTCAGTATGACGATGTTATAAATAAGCAGAGGGAAATCATATATAGACAGAGATCTCAAGTCCTTGAGGGAGAGGATTTGAAAGATGATATGTTAAAGATGATAGAGGATTTGGTATCTTCTATTGTAGATTCTCATATATCTGGTATAGAAGAGGATTTTGAAGATGAAATAGTGAAACTGATTGACTATATGGAGGAAATTTATATACCCAAGGGTTCTGTTAAAAAAGATGATATTATAAATCTTTCCAATGAAGAAATTAAAGCTAAATTTACAGATATAGGGATAAAAATGTATGAGGAGAAAGAAAAGGAATTTACCCCGGAACAGATGAGAGAAATTGAAAGAGTTATTCTTCTCAGGGTTGTTGATACAAGGTGGATGGATCACATAGATGATATGGAGCATCTAAAGAGAGCTATTGGGCTCAGAGCTTATAGGCAGCAGGAACCTGCCCAGGCATATCAATTTGAGGGCAGTCAGATGTTCAATGAAATGATCTACAATATCAAAGTGGATACAATCAAGTATTTGCTTCATGTACAGATAGAGAGAGCACCGGAAAGAGAAAGAGTAGCTAGAAACGTAAGTACTAATCAGCAGGAGGATAGTGTGGTAAAAAAGAAACCTATAAGAAAGGCGAAGACTGTGGGAAGAAATGATCCATGTCCCTGCGGCAGCGGTAAAAAATATAAAAATTGTTGCGGAAGAACTGCCTAAAATTATAAAAGGAGAGTGATTAAATGGTATTTCAATTGGAAGAAGATATGAATAAATTAAATGATCTGGAACAGAGTATAGAGCAAATGAGGGATTCACTTTGACATAGAAGGTTCTAAAAATAGAATAGAAGAACTCCAGATGAAAATGCAAAAGGCTGGCTTTTGGGATAATGTAGAAGAAGCTCAAAGGGTATCCAGTGAGGAAAAAGATCTTGAGGATAAGCTCAATGAATACAAGAGTCTCCTGCAGAGAATAGAGGATGCTAAAGTTCTCATTGAAATTGCATCGGAAGATGAGAGTATTTCACCTAAGGATATATCAGGTGAAGTAAAAAATATACAGTTTCATGTAGAAAAGTTCAAAACGGAAACGCTTCTAAATGGTGAGTATGACAGAAATAATGCCATATTGAATTTACATGTAGGAGTAGGAGGAAAAGATGCGCAGGACTGGACGGAAATGCTCCTCAGGATGTATACAAGATGGTCAGAAAAAAAAGGTTACAGAATTGAGACATTGGATATGCTTGCTGCGGATGATGCTGGAATAAAAAGTGTTTCTCTGAGAATTATTGGAGAATTTGCCTATGGATATTTAAAAGCAGAGAAGGGAATTCACCGACTGGTTAGAATATCTCCTTTTAATGCAAATGGGAAAAGACAGACCTCTTTTACGTCAGTAGAGGTGCTTCCTGAACTCACAGGGAGTCAGGATATAAGTATAAGAACTGAAGATCTAAAAATAGATACTTTCAGGGCAGGAGGCGCAGGGGGACAGTATGTAAATAAAACTGAATCAGCTGTTAGAATAACCCATATACCTACAGGCATAGTTGTCCAGTGTCAAAATGAAAGAAGCCAGCACTACAACAAGGAGCAGGCACTGAAAATGTTGAAATCAAAGCTGGTAGAACTTAAGGAGAGAGCACATAAAGACAAAATAGAGGATTTGACAGGAGAGCTTAAGGATATGGGATGGGGAAGTCAGATAAGATCCTACGTGTTTCATCCTTATACACTGGTAAAAGATCACAGGACAGGTGTTGAAAGTGGAAATATATCTTCCATAATGGACGGTAATATAGATGATTTTATAAAGGGATATTTAAATCAGCAAACAAAATAGATGTAATTAATATACTGCCGGATTTTAATTATCAGGCAGTATATTAATTTTAAACAGTTGGGAGGGGCTATGACATTGAGCACTGGAACAAAATTCAAAGATACCTTTATTTCACTTAATCATAGAGATTTCAGATATTTTTTATCCGGACAATTTTTGTCACTTATGGGAACCATGATTCAGAATACGGCACTGAGCTGGTACGTTTATAAAATAACCAATTCTCCTTTTTTGCTTGGACTTATAGGTGTGTTTCAATATGCTCCGGTGCTTTTAATAACCCTGTTAAGTGGTGTAATTGTGGAAAGGCATCCCAAGAAAAGGATTCTTCTTGTAACCCAGATATCCTATATGCTGCAGGCTTTTGCACTGAGCTTTTTTGTATATATGGGTGAGAGCAAATACTGGATACTTGCTCTGCTGGCGGCTATAAATGGAATCATAACAAGCTTTGATATGCCCACCAGGCAGTCCTTTTTTATTGAACTTGTGGGAAAAAGAGATCTGCCCAATGCCATATCCTTAAATTCCACCGTATTCAATATGTCACGTATAATTGGACCTGCGGCGTCGGGAATAATAATGGATGATCTCGGAGTGTTCCAGTGCTTCCTGATGAATGCCGTCAGTTTCATACCTGTAATATATGGGATAGTCAAGATAAAACATATGGGAAATCCCGTAATTAGAAATACTGAATCCAATTTGCTTAAAGATCTGAAAGATGGTATATTGTATACAGTACATAAAAGAATATTGATATCCACAATGTTCATGATGGCAATAGTATGTACTTTTGCGTTCAACAGCAATGTGATTGTTCCTGTTTTTGCAAAAGAAGTCATGGAAGGCGGAGCCAGGACCTATAGTTTGCTAATGAGCCTTATAGGTCTGGGTTCTCTTCTTGGAGCCATGTTTATGGCAGGACAGGGCAGGAGAATTAGAGCTAGATATTATCTTATTATAAATTCCTTTATAATTGCAATTTTACAGATAGTAACTCTGTTCACAAAAAATTTTATATCTGTAAGTATGATTTTTGTGCTCATAGGATTTTTCAATCTTACTTTTTTAAATAAAGCCAATACCATAATCCAATTTAATACTGAAGATGCATATAGAGGAAGGGTGATGAGCATATATTCTCTTTTAAATATAGGAAGCACCCCTCTTGGGAGTGCTTTTGCAGGTGTAGTGATGGAAAAATTCGGTGGAAAATTTGGATTTTTCAGCTGTGGTTCAATTATATTTATAGTTGCTGTTATAATAATGATTTTTATTGAATTCAGGAAAAAAAGTGCAAAACCTTTTTCAGATACGTAGTTTCAATATTATTAGTATGCCTAAGAGAGATAATATAAATGAAATGCGGCAGTATAGAACATAAAAGTTATTACTAAAGGCATAATTTAATATTTCATCCGAGACTATACTAAAACACCTGCTTATAGAAGCTGTACTTATATATCTATTTTTATCTTCCGGCGTATGTATTTTTGACATATCTTCATCTGACAGAGTAACAGCATCTATAGCATAAGCTCTGAAGTATTCGTGGTCACTGGAATTTTCAAAGGTATATTTAAATTCCACATTATTTTTGCGGCACAAATTAGCTATTTCTTGGACAAGACTTGATTTTTTTGTGTCCCATTTACTGCCCATTATAGTGAGAGGTATTTTTTTATCACTGCCTATCATATCAAAATTTATTACTTTACAGCCTTTTAATTCATTATAGTATTTTTGGACAAAGGCCTTTGAACCCAGACAGCCAAATTCTTCGGCATTGAAAGATACAATTACTATATTTCTATCCGGCTTTCCAAGGGAGTTTATATATTTTACAAGTCCCAGTAAAAAAGAGGTACCAGAGGCATTGTCCAGAGATCCGCTGTATACTTTTCCAGATAGATCAGTGCCAAGGTGATCAAAATGCGCACATAAAACAAGAGGCGGGAGGTTTGTATTTTTTCCCTCTATGTATCCTATTATATTGTATACAGATGTTAATTTATTCTCAATGGGAATGAAACAACTGACTTCATAACCAGAATCTACATATTTTTTTATATCTTGGGCAGTTTGTTTTTTTACCATTACGTACATGGATTGACTGGAGTTTGCCATAAAGGAACTTCTGAAATTCAGATTATCGTTTTCTGGATTGTAGAATACAAAATATTTGCCGTTCTGGTATATTTGGAAATTGTTTCCCCTTTCCACAAGAATATCGGATTTTTTAAAGGATATTTTGTTGTCCTTGAAATTCAGCATATCTTCTTTATAATCCGCTCCATATTTGTATTGCCGTACTATGAAACCATTTTTGTCTATTACCCTGAGATAGGGGACACCTTCTATTCTTTTGGGGTAAAGTACATTGAAGTTCTCCAGATAGTTGCCTTTGTAGGGCCTTAAGTGCTGATTTTGAAAGTAATTTTTTATAAAATTTACTACCTCATAGTTTTCCAGAGTGCCGGGAAGCCTTCCTTTAAATGAATCAGAGGATAAATAGGAGATATTGTGTTTTACCTCAGCTGAGTCTAAAGGGGTTATGAGATAACAGTATTGAAAACTCAAAGAACAGGTAAGACACAATACAGCAAATAATAAACGCAGCATGAAATTTTTCATTATAAATAAACCTCTTTAATTGATGTCTTTATAAATATATTAATTTGCCAAAATGTATATAACTGTTGTAATATATTTTTAGCTGCATTATTTCAGACAAAAATCTATCAGGAGGAAAATATGGATAATATAACAAATACGCTGGCACTGGAGCTGGGAGTAAATAAAAAATATATAGATAATGTAATTGAGCTTTTAGATTCAGGAAATACAGTGCCTTTCATAGCCAGATACAGGAAAGAGCTAACTGGAAGCATGAGTGATGTGATTTTGAGAAAACTTGAAGAAAGGCTTGTATATCTCAGGAATCTTAAGGAAAGAAAGGAAGATATCATAAGAATAGTGGGGGAGCAGGGCAAGCTGACAGAAGATTTGCAAAAATCTATAGAAAATGCCACTACTCTTACGGAGGTAGAAGATATATACAGACCCTATAAGCCTAAAAAGAGAACCAGAGCTATTATTGCAAAGGAAAAAGGACTTGAATCACTTTCACAGGTAATTTTAGACGGGAATTTTAAAGGAGATATAGGAAGATATGCGGAACAATTTGTAAGTGATAAAAAAGGAGTTCAATCCATAGATGAAGCATTAGATGGCGCTGTGGATATAATAAGTGAAATTATTTCTGACAATGCTGAGTATAGAAAATGGATAAGAAAATTTGTCTATGACAACGGTGTAATTGAAAGCAGAGGGGAAAGTAAAGAAACTACTCCCTATGAAATGTATTATGATTATAAAGAGGCGGTTAAATCCATTCCCGCCCATAGAATACTTGCCATAAACAGGGGCGAGAAAGAAAAGGTTTTATCAGTAAAAATAACCTGCAATATGGATAATATAATAATTTATTTAAAAAATCACTGCTTGAAGGGCAACAGTATAACTGATTCATATATAGAAAAAAGTATTGGAGATTCTTTAAAAAGACTGATCTACCCTGCTATTGAAAGGGAAATAAGATCTGAACTTACGGACAGAGGAGAGGAAGGGGCTATAAAGATATTCAAGGCCAATCTAAAGGCCCTTCTAATGCAGCCTCCTATAAAAGGCAAAAATGTACTTGGCTATGATCCTGGTTTTAGAAATGGATGTAAGATTGCGGTACTGGACGATACGGGTAAGCTTTTAGATACTGCCATAGTATATGCTACTGCTCCCCAAAACGATATAGATGGATCTATAAAAAAACTCAAAGAGCTGATTTATAAATATAATGTTGATGTTATATCTCTTGGAAATGGAACTGCCAGCAGAGAGTCTGAAGAAGTAATAGGAAGACTTATAAAAGAAGTAAAAGCAGAGAAAAACAGGGATCTCTATTATGTCATAGTATCTGAAGCGGGAGCTTCCATCTATTCTGCCTCTGAACTTGCAGCAAGGGAATATCCAGATATAAATGTATCCTTAAGGGGAGCTATATCCATAGGAAGGCGGCTTCAAGATCCACTTGCAGAACTTGTTAAGATAGATCCTAAATCCATAGGAGTGGGACAGTATCAGCATGATATTGCTCCTAAAAAATTAGATGAATCACTAAAAGGTGTGGTAGAGGATTGTGTAAACAGTGTAGGGGTGGATTTAAATATAGCAACGCCATCTCTCTTATCCTATATATCAGGAATAAATTCAACTATAGCAGCTAATATTGTAGTCTACAGAGAGGAAAATGGAAAATTTAAAAGCAGAAAAGAACTCTTAAAGGTGAAAAGACTTGGCAGCAAGGCTTTTGAGCAGTGTGCTGGATTTCTCAGAGTGATGGAAAGCGCCGAACCGCTGGATAATACTTCAGTACACCCCGAATCCTATAGTGCGGCAAGAGGACTTTTAAAAACTTTGGGGTATACTTCAGAAGATCTTAAAAAACAAGATGTCTCCCATATTGATGATAGAGTGGAAAGGATAGATATGCAAGTCCTTTCTGAAAAACTTCAGGTAGGAATACCCACTTTAAAAGATATAATAAAAGAGATAAAAAAACCAGGAAGAGATCCAAGAGAAGAGCTTCCAAAACCTGTGCTTAAGACAGGTATTATGGATATAAACCAGCTTAAACCTGGAATGGTACTTACTGGTACAGTTAGAAATGTAGCTGATTTCGGTGCTTTTGTGGATATTGGGGTACATCAGGACGGACTGGTGCATATAAGCCAGCTTTCAGATAAATTTGTACAACATCCTCTTGATGTTGTACAGGTAGGAGACATTGTACAGGTGACCGTGCTTGAAGTGGATGCTAAGAGAAAGAGGATTTCTCTCAGCATGAAGTAAAGCGGTTCCCAATAATATATAATTTTTCTAGTGAAGGGATTTTTCAAAAACTTTCCTTATTATCTCCTGGGATGGAACTCCCTCATGAATTTTGGTGTTTCCTACGAAATATGTAGGTACATAATAATAGTCATATTTTTTGGCTATTTCTGGGTGTTTCTCTTCATCAATTATTTCAACATTGATATTTTTATATTCAGGAATTTTGTTTTGAAGTTCCTTCATCCAGGACAGTGCCTGCCTGCAGTAAGGACACCAGCTTGTTACGAACATGTGTACAGGTTTCATTATTACATCACCCAACTTTATATATTTTTTAATAGCTTTTACATTTTATAACTTAATTATATATCAAAGTAATGTATTTTTTACAATATAATTTAAGAAAATATATTGAAGTATGGGTATAAAAGTATTATAATGAATTTGAAAATTAAAAAGTAATCTTCAGGGCGGGGTGTAATTCCCCACCGGCGGTACAGCCCGCGAGCCCCAAAGGGTATGATTCGGTGAAATTCCGAGGCCGACAGTAAAGTCTGGATGGAAGAAGTGAGAATGTAATGTTTATTAGCCCTGGTATTTATTTATCAGGTTTTTTTATTATGTTTGCTCACCTGGAAGATTATATTTGATGTTTTAGGAGGGTGTCAACTGATGAAAAATAACAAATTAAATAGGTTAGTAAAAATATCATTACTGGGAGTAGTTGGCTTTTTGCTTATGTTTATAGAATTTGCCCTTCCAATATTCCCATCGTTTTTGAAAATTGATATAAGTGATTTACCGGCTTTGATGGGAACTTTTGCGCTGGGACCAGGAGCTGGAATTGCCATAGAATTTTTGAAGAATATACTTCATGGGATATTTAACGGAAAGACTGCCTTTATAGGTGAAGTTGCCAATTTTGCAGTAGGATCAGTTTTAGTTTTTACGGCAGGGTATATATACAGTAAAAAGAAAACCAAAAAGTCAGCGGTAATCAGCCTTGGAGCTGGAACTATTGCCATGTCGGCAGCAGCTGCACTGCTAAATTATTTTATACTACTTCCTCTTTATGAAAAAGTACTTAATTTTCCTATAAGCGCAATGGTAGCGGTGGCAGGAAAGATAAATGGGAGCGTAACGGATTTAAATACACTGGTATTATTTGCCATTGTGCCATTCAATCTGTTAAAGGGAATAGCACTTACAGCCCTTACGCTTGTTCTCTATAAGAGTGTATCTCCAATATTAAAGCAGGAACAGGCAAGAGATGGGAAGTTAGCAGAAAATAAAAATTAACTTAACTGAGGAGTCATAATAAGAAAATCTGGGATATTCCCGGATTTTTTTATTATGAAACAGGGATTTCATACGATAAATTATATATAGAACAAAAATTTTTAGTAAATTAAAAAGGGTGATGAATTTGTCAGGGATTTGGAATATAAGCAGCACCTATAATGTAAATAATAAAAAAATATCTGCAAAGCTTTCTTTTCAAATAGGAGAGAAATTTTCTGCTAGAGTTATGCAATTAAATAAATCAACAGGAGAAATACTTTTAAAGCTTTTAGATGGATGGCAATTTTCAGGTGAACTGGAAAGTTATCAGAATATATTAGAAAATCAATTGATAAGACTGGAAGTAGAAGGGTTTGAAAATGGAAAATTAAAATTAAAAATTGTGAATTCAGAAGGAGAGCATAATAACAGTGGCAATGATCCCATAAGTTTGTTTATCAAAGAAAATGATTTTAATCTCAGTAATGAAGATTATGATCTTATATATAAAATGGTTAAACATGAAATCCCGCTTACAAAAGATAATATTTCCAACATAAAAAGTGTACTGGAATTTATGAACAAGATAAAACAGAATCCGGAGGAACAGGATATCTTTATTCAGAAATATTTAATCAGTAAAAATCTATCACCCGACAGTGAAGAAGGCAAATTTACAAATACTACTTTGAAAAAATTTTTTAACCAGCTAAAGAGTATAAACGGAGATGATCTGTTTACTTTTTTGGAGAACAATATAGAATTAGATGAAAATAATATAAAGAGTTTTAACAGTATATTCAAAAACAAGGGAACTATATATAATGAAGTTAAGAATCTTGGACAGCTTTTACCAAAACAAATTGTCCAGCAAGATCAATCTGAAAATATCCAATTACAGGATAAGGCTAAAAATGCTGAAGATAGTTTAAAAGAAAACAATGTGGGCATTATTGATAAAAGTAAAAACCAATTTGCCATACTCCAGGGTGAAGAAGACAGGACAGGTTTAAAAACAAAACTGGAGGGTGAAAAAAGCAGCATAGGTTTAAAGACAAATGCTTTGAAAACTGCAGCAGATGCTGAAGAAAATTTAGGTGTACAGAATTTGAAAAGCCAGGAAACTTCCAAAAATGAAATAAATATAAAGAGTAAAACTATTGAAACAACCGGAGAGACAAGTGGTATGGGGGATTCAGGTAAAGTTCATCCTGATAATGTTCTGAGTTCTTTTGTAAAAGATAGGATCATGCCTTATGTTTCACATAGAGGCAGAGCTGCAAGTGAAAATAATATAGGACAAATTGCTGTACAGATAAAAGATCAAATAGATGCAAAGATCAATGATATGAAAGATATTGTGAGAGAAATATTAGAACAAAAAAATAGCGGCAAAAATGATATTTCCGAAAATATAAATCATATACTGAATAATAATATAAATGATTTTAAAATATTCAATACTATTTCAAATTCCTATTATTATATGGATCTTCCCATAAATTTGAATCAGAACAATTATCAGTGTAGGCTTATGATTAAAGATGAAAGGAAAAAAGGGAAAAAAATAGATTCCACAAATGTCAAAATAGCTGCTTCTATAAGCACTGAAAATATGGGAGTAGTAGATACCTATTTGACTGTGAATGGTCACAATATGGATATAGATATTAAATGTAATGAAAAATGGCTGGATCTACTTAGCAGAGAGCACGAGAAAATACTGGAGAGCTTATCGGATGTGGGGTATAATGTAGATGTCAGATTTCATGAGAAGGTAGAAGAAATGAACATATCCACCTGCGGGGAATTTTTTGAGGACAAGGATATAAGTATACTCAATGCTAGAGTATGAACCATATTTAACGGAGTAAAAAGGGGGAAGGAAGGTAAGGATAAAAGAATGAGTGAAAGAAAAAAGGCAGCAGCTTTAAAATATGAACAGAGCTATGAGTCGCCTATGGTCACTGCTGCAGGTATAGGACAGATAGCAGATAATATATTGGAGAAAGCAAAAGAAAATAGAGTTCCTATAGTCTATGACAAGGAATTGGCGGATCTTTTGATCAATGTAGATGTAGGGAACTATATACCTGTTGCATTATATGATGCGGTGGCTAAGGTTATAGCATATGTAATAGATATAGATGAAAATATAAGTAGAAGGTGATGATTTGGCTTTATTTGCAATATCAGATTTGCATTTAGATATGACTGGGGATAAGCCTATGGATATTTTTGGGGACAATTGGATTGGACATGATAGAAAAATAAAATCAAATTGGATGAATAAAATAACTTGTGAGGATACGGTGATTATAGCAGGGGATATATCCTGGTCTATGAATATGGGAGATGGATTTTTGGATTTGCAGTGGATTCATCATCTTCCGGGGAAAAAAATATTGGTAAAGGGAAATCATGATTATTGGTGGAACGGCATCACAAAATTGAACAGTTTATATGATGATATGAGTTTTATACAAAATAATTTTTTTCCATATAAGGATTATGCATTGTGCGGAACTAGAGGATGGAATTGTCCAGGTAGTGAAAATTTCTCCCAACACGATGAAAAAATATATAAAAGAGAACTTATGAGAATGAGGAATTCATTGAGCTGTGCAGTAGAAGCGGGATACAGTAAATTCATAGCTGCCATTCATTATCCTCCCATAGGTGAAAAATTTATGAGTTCAGGATTTAAAGATATATTTGAGGAATATAAAGTAGAAAAAGTTATATATGGACATCTCCATGGAGAAACCTCTTTAAAAGCTGTGACAGGAGATTTAAATGGAATAGAGTATATATTGACTTCTGCAGATTATATAGATTTTGATCCTAAAATAATAATTGGCAGATAAGTTTATCCTATAAGGGAAAAATTTATTTGCCAGATCATCTGCTATTTGTGAAATTTAACGAATAGGCCGTGAGCTTTATTCTCTTTGAGAATTTTTTTAGGCTGTCCTTCGGAAGGCAGTGATTTATTCTTAAGAAAATCTTTTACAAGATCCTTTTGATCTCTGGCCATATTTTTAATTCTTGAAGATGCTGCAGTAGAAGTTACTACTTGGCTGAACCATCTCAATGATTCTTCTTCTTTTCCTGTACGTCTCATAAGTTCACCTATGAGATAGATGGTGGTGTACCTGTCCATGCCGCATATTGGTAGGCTTTCATTGTAATATGCGGTGCTAAAATTGTCTAATGCCTGATTTAAGGATCTTATCTCATTTTCATTATCATTTTTAAGCCTATACATCCAGGCAATTTTTAGAAAGTTAATTGCCTTTTTACTGGCTTTGGCATCTATGACATAATAATTTAAAAGAGATAGCTTGTACCTTTGAATAGCTAATTCAATATCATATACCTCTGGGTAATTTTTGCGGTGCCATTTAGGGGAAATCTTATTCCTTATTGTATCTGCATCATGTTCATTTAAATGAAGAAAATCGTTTTTTATAGCAGCGTAACCACAGTTATCACATACCCATACGTCATAAAAATAGGGATTTATTATAGAATACCTTATAAAAAAATCTGAATCCCTTTTTGTTATCCTGTATGAAGATTTTTTAATGGCCCTGGCATTAAAGGAATTTTCACAGACAGGACAGGTTATTTTTCTATCGTACAACATGGATTTTTGCTTGTCTTTTGATTTTAAACTTTCTGGATTTAAGGATATTTCTCTAGACATATTCTATCACCTTTACTATTGATCATATAAATTTTATAATATAAATTAACCCTCTTTAACCATTATATCAAAAATTTAGTTAAAATAATAGTTCTTAAACTTTCCATATTTTTGATATAATAGTATTATTGTACTAGATGAATTAATTTTATAATATCTGTTAGGGGTGATTTATGTGGCAATAAGAGAGTGGAAGACATTTCTACTACCATATAATCAAGCTGTTGAGGAATTGAAGGTAAAATTTAGGAGCATAAGAAAAGAGTATAGGAGAAAAAATGAATATTCACCTATAGAGTTTGTTACAGGAAGAGTAAAGGAAATATCAAGTATACTGGAAAAGGCAAATAAGTTTAATATACCCTTGGATAGAATAGGATATGAAATGGAAGATATAGCAGGAATCAGAATAATGTGCCAGTTTGTAGATGATATAAGTAAAGTAGTTAATATAGTTAGAAATAGAAAAGATATGGAGATAATGTATGAAAAGGACTATATAACCAATGTAAAAGAAAGTGGTTATAGAAGCTATCATATGGTGATCAAGTATCCCGTGAATATGTCGGATGGGGAGGTTGAGATATTAGCTGAATTTCAAATAAGAACACTGGCAATGAATTTTTGGGCTACTGCGGAACATTCTCTAAATTATAAATATAAACATGATATACCAGATGCCATTAAATTAAAATTGAAAAGTGCGGCAGATGCTGCATTTCAACTTGATGAACAAATGCTTGAAATCAAGGATGAAATAAAAGATGCACAAAAGCTGTTTGAGGTAAAATCCAGTCTGGTCTCGGATATAATGAATAACATATTGACACTGTCATCTATGGGTAAATTAACTGAAGCTACCAGATATCAGATGCAGTTAAATAAACTGACTGAAGAGGGAGAAGTCTTTGAATTGTCTAATTTATTACATTCTACAGAGAAGGCGCTTCAAGTATATAAATAAAATTGAATTATTTTTAAATAGTAAAAGGGCAGCTAAAGCTGCCCTTTTACTGAATTATTTTGCAACTATATTTACAAGTCTTCCTTTTACTACTATGACTTTTTTTACATCCTTACCTTCTAACAAAGGTTTGATATTTTGACTTGAAAGAGATAATTTCTCTATTTCTTTTTCATTTAAATTTGTAGGAATATTTATCTTGGATCGTATCTTCCCATTTATCTGTATAGCCATTTCAACTTCATCTTTTATAAGAGCATCTGGATTAAATTCAGGCCATTTTTCATTGAATATGGAGTAGTCCATACCTAAATTCTCCCACTGATCTTCTGAAAAATGGGGGGCAAAAGGAGCTAGGATTTTTATAAAATCAAGTATGCTGTCTTTTAACAGGGGTAAATTCTTTTTATCCTCCTGGGTGTATTTTGAAAGAGCATTTGTAAACTCCATAATTCTGGCAATAGCTGTATTGAATTGAAATTTGCCGGCATCTTCCGACACGGATTTTATCGAAAAATTTCTTACATAGTTTAATTCTTTTTCCGCACTGTCCATGGAAGTCTTGCTGTTATCTTTATTTTTAAGTATTTCTTTTATAGAATTTACGAGTCTCTCTATTCTGTCTACAAATCTATCCATGGATTTAATGCCGTCTTCACTCCAGGCACCACCTTCTGCGTAATCAAATCCAAACATCAGATACATTCTAAATACGTCAGAACCGTATTGTTGTATGCAGCTGTCTGGAGATATGGTGTTGCCTTTGGATTTACTCATTTTCTGACCGTCAGGCCCAAGTATTATACCCTGATGTCTTAAAGACAGAAAAGGTTCGTTGAAATTTAGAAATCCCATATCCCTGAGTGCCTTGGTGATAAATCTGGCATATAGAAGGTGCATGCATGCATGTTCCGGACCGCCCACATACATATCCACAGGCAGCATTTTATCTATTGTGTCTTTGTCAAAAGCCTGTTTATCGTTTTTATTGTCTGCATATCTTAAGTAGTACCAGGAAGAGCATACAAAGGTATCAAGAGTGTCAGCCTCTCTCCTGGCAGGACCTCCACAGTGAGGACAGGTTGTATTTATAAATTCTTTTGATTTTAAAAGAGGTGATTTCCCATCAGGAGAAAATTCCACATTATAAGGAAGTCTTACGGGAAGCTCATCTTCTGGTACCGGAACTACTCCACATTTATCACAATATATTATTGGAATGGGAGTTCCCCAATATCTTTGTCTTGATACAAGCCAGTCTCTCAGCCTGTAATTTACTGTGCCAGAACCCATCCCCATTTTCTCCAGTTCTTTAGTTACAGCTTTTTTACCTTCCACAGTGGATAATCCATTGAATTTACCGCTGTTAATCATCTTCCCGTATTCTACATATGGAAGAGAATCTCCTCCCTCTATAACTCTTTCGATAGGAAGATTATATTTTGTGGCAAATTCATAATCTCTTTCATCGTGAGCTGGAACTGCCATTACGGCACCAGTGCCGTAAGTGTTGAGTACGTAATCTCCTACCCATATGGGAACTTCTCTACCATTTATGGGATTTATGGCGTAGGAACCAGTAAATACACCGGTTTTTTCTCTTGTTATGGATTGCCTTTCAATATCAGTCTGTTTTTTTGCCTGTTCCTTATATTTTTCAACTTCATCTTTATAGACATTTTTAGTTACTTTATCTACTAAATTATTTTCGGGAGATATGACTACATAAGTGACACCAAATAGTGTATCCACCCTGGTAGTAAATACACTGAATTCTAAAGAAGAATCTGCCACCTTAAAAGTTACATTAGTACCTGTGGATTTGCCTATCCAATGCCTTTGCATGGCCTTTGTCTTTGATGGCCAATCTATTATATCCAGATCCTGAAGCAGTTCCTCTGCATAGTCTGTGATTTTGAAAAACCATTGGGTTAAATCCTTTTTAGTTACCTCAGTGCCGCAGCGTTCACAGCAGCCTTCCTTTACCTGTTCATTGGCGAGTACTGTTTTACAGCTGGGACACCAGTTCACAGGTGCATTTTTTCTGTAAGCTAATCCATGTTTGTATAACTGTAAAAATAGCCATTGATTCCATCTGTAGTAATCAGGATGACAGGTAATGACTTCATTTTCCCAGTTGAACATGGCACCCATGGATTTAAGCTGTTTTTCCATGGTTTCAATGTTTTTTTCAGTGGAGTCTTTTGGATGAATTCCGGTTTTTATAGCATAGTTCTCAGCGGGAAGGCCAAAGGCGTCAAATCCCATGGGTTGAAATACATTGTATCCCTGCATTCTTTTCAGTCTGGCCCAGGAATCTACAGGAGCATAGTTGAACCAATGACCTGCATGTAGCTGGCTGCCAGATGGATAGGAGAACATCTCCAATACATATAATTTATTATTTAGATTATTTTTATCAAATTTATAGAGCTCTGTTTCTTCCCATTTTTTTTGCCATTTCTTATCAATTTCAACACTATACATAAAATCTTCTCCTTTGCTCATAATTTTATAATTAAACTTTATCATTGATGCACAATTAAAAAAGCCTTTCGTCTCTAGAATTTTAAGAGACGAAAAGCTAAATTTCCGCGGTACCACTCTAATTAAATCAATAAGTTGATTTCCCTTAAAAGATAACGGCTTTTTTACCGTATCTGATTTTTCAGATAAGCTCTTAAGGTGAGTTCATATCATCTTCACGCTGTTTTTCACCTGACAACAGCTCTCTTTAGTGGTATATGAGAATACTACTACTCCTTATTCAAAGCTTTATATTGACTTATTTCACATTTTATAATATTAAGTAATGTTTTGTCAAGAATTAATTTAAAAAATTGTTAAAAAAGAACTCTTTATAAAGAGTTCTTTTTTGGCTGCCCATGCTGGATTCGAACCAACACATGCCTGTTCCAGAGACAGGTGCCTTACCGTTTGGCTAATGGGCACTGTTATGTGAATCTCAACACTAAATATTATATCATCAAAAATTCATATGTCAATAGTATACATACGGAATTTGTATTATTTTAGTCCTTTAGCTAAATATTTGTTTATATAGTTTATAAATAGAGTTAAAAGGTAATCATATATTAAAAATGCTATCTGCCATCCTGCTATAATTATATAAAAGTGAAAATTTATTTTTAAAAGTCCAGGGAAGAACAAACTGTATATTAAAAGTAGTAAAACTGTGCATAAGTTAAAAAAAACCAGCTTAAGTATGATTTCAAAAGGTAATTTTCTCAACTTTTCAATATAATATTTAGTAAATCCGTAGAGACCAAAAAATATTATATAAGCTATTACTGTTATTTTTAATCCGCATATAAGTAAAGATAAAAGCGAAGTGGCAGCATAAACTGTAAAGGCATTTTTCAAATTTGTAATCAGTACAGCCAGGGGGATGAGCAATGAGGATAAAGCCAGTATAAAGCCTTGATTTAAGGGAACTATACTGCTTATATAGATCAGAATAACGCCAATGGTAGTTAAAAGTCCCCCTTTAGCTATATTAGAAGCTGCATTTGTTTTTTCTGCCATTTTAAAATCACCTCGTCAATTCGTTAATTATTAGCAACCGCCGCAATCTCCACCACCGCAAAGACAATCCAGACAGTATAGGGTAGCACAGATGTTGCATATATCAGGATCTCTTCTCTGGTTTCCATAATAGGGCTGTCTGTAGGAACTGTTCATTCCAGATAATCTATTTAAGGCACTTTGGTATTTAAAATTATTTGGGTCTAACCTGCAGGCAGTACTCAGGTTGTTATAGGCATCATTATACCAGCCTTTTCTCATATTTAAGATTCCCATAAGATAGTTCCATTCAGCATCTCTTGTACCCATTCTTAAAAGTTCCGATTCAGCATCTCTAAAATTACCGCTGTTGATATTATTCTCTACAGATTGATACATGGCAGAGCCATTTCCGCTGTAGGAATTATCGCCTGTATTCTCATAGCTGTTGTTTGGATTATTTTTCATCAGATAGTCGTAAGCTTCATTTATTTCTCTCATTTTACTTTCGGCTAAATCCCTTAATGGATTATTGTCATATTGATCGGGATGATATTTTTTAGCCAGATTTCTGTAAGCCTTTTTTATTTCCTCTTTTGAAGCATTTTCTTTTACTTCAAGTACTTCATATGGATTTTTCATCTTTGTAAACGCCCCTTCTAAAAACTTTATCCATTTTATCTAAAAGTCCATATTGTATTATATTGTAAAGTAATTCTTCATTTCTTTTTATAGGAAGTGCCTTAAAAGCATTCATGCATTGTGCGGCACAGGTGCCTAAAATAAAATCTATTCTCGTTTCTATACGTTTTGAAAATTCTTCGAAACGTAGATTTTCGCTATTGAAGCAGTGATTTATAGCATTGAATTTTCCATGGCTCATATCTGTATTTAAATCGTCCAATGCATCGATAATATATATCCATTTTCCAAGATTATACCCGAGAAAATAAAGATCATTTTTGACGGTATCTTTTTTAGAGGAACTTAATATAAAACCGGTGAGCTCTCCAAAGGGATGAGCCAGGAGATCTATGGATCTGTTTTCCAGATTTTTTTCTAGCTTGTATAAATTTTGAAGTTTGTCGTTTATAATCTGAAAATTTTTCTTGAAATCTTCAGGCATAGAACTCAGGTAGCTTCTTAAATAAGAAGACAGTATCTTGCTCTTTATAGACATATCGTCATTTGTGTCATCTAGAAGTTTGAAATAGGTAAGAGATATATTGCAAAAAGCTGCATATTTTAAAGAAGTATTATCCTTTAAAATGATTTTTTTCTTCATAGGATGAAGAACACATCTTTTTTTAGTATAAATTTGTCTACCGTCTTCCAGAGAATCTAAAAGTATTGCTAGAAAAGTCATGTCATAATTCAAAAAAATCCTGGGAATATTTCCAATGTTATGTTTAATAGATCTGCATAATCCGCAGTAATATGCTTTGAATTTTTCATAGTCTTTTATTTTAAGTTCCATTTTATAAGGAGTTACATAACCAAACATATATTCACCTATTTAGTATTAAAGTATTTTGCAGCATTCAAAATTGTGTATCCTTGTGCAGTATTTCATATATAGTTTTGGAAGTGGTGTCTTTTATGGAATATCCCAGTAAATCAACTATTTCAACAAGCTCGCTGTCATTTTTGGTCTCTATTTCTACATAGGCAAATGAACAGAATGATTTATCGTTTATGTCTATTTCAATTAAGCTGTCTTTGTATTTATAGCTTTCCCTATATTTGTTTATTGATTGCAGTAATTTTAATCCAAGGGATTCAAAAATCTTTTTACCAGCTTTCCAGTCTGATATTTCTGTTTCATTTTCTTCCATTACTTTATATTTTTTCTGACTTAAAAGTTTTTTTGTAGTCATATAAAAATGATTGGAATTATGTATTAAATCCTCCACTATCCTTATTCGAGCGTAACCTCTGCCTTTTATCAATTTTCTGTCTTCAAAGTCGTATATGTAATTTGTCTGATTTTCCATTTTAACTTTTAAAGCTGCGGCATTGCTCAGCCTCAAGCGTATATTATCGGGTTCTATTTTTATTATTCTTGTTTCACACTCTTTTATATAAGCTCACCTCCTGGTGCTGCAGATTGCTACTATTTGAATTATACCATAAAAATCAATCGTCAAAAATTAATTATATGAAAATTAAGGGCATTATGAGTATAAAAAATCAGGAGACTTTCTTAGATCTATGGAAGGTCTCCCAAATATTCATATATATGTGGTTTTATGCTAGAGAATTTTCCGAACCCAGTACATTTTCTATTTTGTCTTCCACCACTTTTTGTACAGCATCTCTTCCAGCGCCCAGATATTTTCTAGGATCAAAAATTTTTGGGCTGTCACCGAAAGTTTTTCTTACAGCAGCAGTCATGGCCAATCTTAAATCCGTATCCACATTTATTTTGCAGACTGCCATGGAAGAAGCTTTTCTGAGCATATCTACTGGAATTCCCTTGGCACCACTTAAGTCTCCACCATATTTATTGCAGGTTGCCACAGCATTTTGATCTACAGATGAAGCTCCGTGCAGGACTATGGGGAAATTAGGCAGTTTGTTCTGAACTTCCTCCAGTATGTCGAATCTCAACTTAGGTTTGAAATTTGGCGGAAATTTATATGCCCCGTGAGAAGTACCTATGGCTATAGCCAGGGAATCCACGCCTGTTTTATCTACAAAATCAGCTGCCTGATCTGGATCCGTATACGTGTGTTTTGATGCAGATACGTCATCTTCAACTCCTGCAAGAATGCCAAGTTCTGCTTCTACTACCACGCCGTACTCATGGGCGTATTTCACGACTTCTTTAGTTTTTGATATATTTTCTTCATAATCCAAATGCGATCCGTCAAACATCACCGATGTAAAACCTGTTTCCACACATAGTTTTACAGTTTCAAAATCAGGGCCGTGATCCAGATGGAGGGCAAGGTCAATTCCGGTTTCTTCTATGGCGGCATCCACCATGGCTTTTAAGTATTTTGGACCTGCATATTTTAATGCACCTGCGGAGCACTGTAAAATAACAGCAGAATTTTTAGCTTTTGCTCCATTTACCACACCTTGAATTATCTCCATGTTGTTGATGTTGAAAGCACCTATTGAATATTTACCATCGTATGCCTTCTTGAACATATTCTTAGTAGTAACTAATGCCATTTAATATTCCACCTTTCAATAATAAAATATTTTATGTTAAAAAATTATATTTGTTGTTTATTCACCTTATATTATAAACTATTAATTGTTGTTTTTCATAGTGACATTGTAGTCTTTGAAGAAAATTATTTGCAGTATTTAACATAAATCTGCAAAAATTAGAGTAGATTTTGAATATTTAACCGCTGCATTTCAAGTATATGTTCCAGTGAATTCTGTATTATATTTGTAGAGGACAGGGATTCCTCCGAATTTTTATAAAGTATATGGTTCATGAGTTTATAGGATTCATTATTAATATCTTCCATTTCATCATGATCTGAGAAAATAGACAGTTTTGGAGAATATTTTTTCCACTCCGCCATAAAATCCTGAGAACTTTTATAAGCTTCATTCCAGGAGTTTAATTGGATTGACTTTTCTATCTGCATACTTGAATTTTGCAATCTTGTGCATATGGAATTTAGATAATTTATTGAAAATATTATACAAAAAATCATCAGCATAAATATGGAAAAAGATATTATTGTACTTTTCATGTAATCACGTCCTATTCATTTTTTTCTTTTAACTGGCAGTAAAATTTCCCTTTTGAATCCAGCATGGCCACGAGAACGTCTTTTGCAGAAGATATGCTGTTTTTTTTCATCATCTGGTTTAACCAGGTTTCATCTTTTTTTGCTGTAATTAAATTTTTAAAATTTATTTTGCCGTCTAATATGAGGGTTATAGGTAAACCTTCCTGGGCTGGTTTTATCTTTAAATCCTGTTTAGTTGAGGGAGAGAGTTCTGTTTTGGGTATGACAGAAAGCTGGCCGCTGGTCTCAAGTATAGCATATTCTATATCTGACAGATTGAAATATCCCTGCATTCTCAATTCTTCCATTAAATTGTTTATATTAAATTTTTCATCTGTCAGTTTCTTTAAGTCCAATTTGCCTTTATTGATCAATATACTTGGTTTGCCGCTGAAAATAAACCTCATTTTTTCACTCTTAAGCTGCAGAAGTCCCAGTAGAGTTTGAAGGGTCAAAAGAGTTATTATGGGGATTATACCGTGTGTTATAGATATTCTGGTGTCCTGCATGGGAAGAGATGCCAATTCAGATATCATTATTGCCACGGCTAATTCAAAGGGTTCCATTTCTCCTATTTGCTTTTTACCCATAAGTCTCATGGATACTACCACAAGTAAATATAATATAATTGTTCTAATAAGTACTGTAAACATAAAACATCACATCGCCTTTCAGGTTAAATACTTTTAAATTTTTTACTTATTTATATTCTTACATTAATATAAAAAAATATGAGTAAAATGAGAACATTTCCGGGCAAATATGAAGTATAATAATAATGACACTAAATTGAGGGGATGAAGTTATGAATGAACTGGCTACTGACTTGAGGTATAGAAATACCAATACCTTGAGAAGCAGAGAAGAGAATATGTTAAACCTTAAATTGGGATGCAAAAGTATTAAAGTAAAATATAATACAATTTTATATAAAATATTTAAGGACAATTATGAACCGCCGGATATACCTACAGTACTGGCCAAAGTAAATGGAGAATATTTTGAGTTTACAAGTCCGTTAAAGGAATCTGGAAGTTTTGAAATTGTAGATATAAGAGATGCTCTGGGAAACAAAACCTATGTGAGAACTCTTCAATTTGTACTGATTAAGTCTGTATACGATTTGTTCCCTGAATCTAAAGTAACTATAGAGCACTCTTTGAGCAAGGGGATATTTGGAGAAATCCATAAAGATACTCCACTTTTGGAAAAAGATATAAAAAAGATAAAAAACAGGATGAAGGATATAATAAAATTGGACATACCTATAAGAAAGATAAGTATGGACAGGAAAGAAGCTATAGAGATCTTCAAAAGCTATAATATGGAGGATAAGGTCAGGCTTTTAAATCATGTAAATACAGAAGAAGTGAAATTATATGAATTAGATGGAAGATATGATTATTTTTATGGCTCCATGGCTTTTTCCACTGGAGTACTGAAAACATTTGATCTCATGTATTATAAACCTGGATTTATATTGAGGTATCCTGTGGAGTCAGATCCCTATCATCTTCCTGAGTTTGTGGAATATAGGAAATTGAGTAAAATATTTTACGAAACAGAACAGTGGGGAAATATACTGGATGTAGGAGATGTAGGCTCCCTGAATAACAAGGTGGAAAATGGAGAAATTGTAGATATTATAAGAGTGGCAGAAGCTCTTCATGAAAAGAAAATAGCGAATATAGCGGATATGATAAATGACAGAAAAGAGGTAAAAATTGTCTTGATTGCAGGCCCTACTTCTTCGGGAAAAACCACTTTTGCAAAGAGACTGGCAGTTCAGTTAAGAGTAAATGGAATAAAACCTGTTCCTATATCTTTAGATGATTATTTTGTAGATAGAGAGCATACTCCTAGGGATGAGAATGGAAATTATGATTTTGAATCTATATATTCACTGGATTTGGAGCTTTTCAACTATCACCTGGAAGCTCTTATGAGAGGTGAAGAGATTGAAATTCCAGTATTTAATTTTAAAAAAGGAGCCAGGGAGTGGGCTGGCAGAAAAATAAGGATTCCAGATAATGGCGTAATTGTAATTGAGGGCATACATGGTTTAAATGAAGTTCTCACCCAATCTATACCTAGAAAATATAAGTTTAAAATATATATAAGTGCTCTTACTCAGTTGAATGTAGACGATCATAATAGGATAGCAACCACTGATGTGAGAATTATAAGAAGGATGGTGAGAGATTACCTTTTTAGAGGATATAATGGTGAAGATACTTTGAAGATGTGGCCTTCTGTAAAAAGAGGAGAGGAAAAAAATATTTTTGTGTTTCAGGAAAATGCAGATGTTATGTTTAATTCAACGTTGGTATATGAACTCTGTATATTGAAAAACTATGCCCTTGAGCAGCTGGAAAAAATAAAGAGTTCAAGTCCAGTATATTATGAAGCTTTGAGGCTTAAAAGTTTTCTCCACTTTTTTAAAGACGTGGACAAAAAATTTGTTCCATCCAATTCCATTTTACGGGAATTTATAGGAGGAAGCGAATTCGAAGATTAGAAGTTTGATTTTAACAGTTCACCGTTACATGTGAACTGTTAGTTATTTTTAAACTCATGTCCATAATTAGTTGAAAATTATAAGCATAATCAATATAATTATTATTGAAGGAAATGTTTAAATTTAATATATTTTGTCTATGAGGTGAAAAAATTGGATGAAGCCGACTTGAAAAAGTTACTGGAAGATGTTAGAGAGCAGAAAGTGAATGTGGATGAGGGCGTGAAGATATTAAAGGATTTACCCTTTAAGGATCTGGGATATGCTATGATAGACAATCACAGGGAAATAAGGGTTGGATATCCTGAAGTCATATATTGTGCAGGGAAAACCGTGGATCAGGTAAAGGGAATTGTAGAATTTATGCTTACAAAGGGAAACAATATATTGGGAACGAGGGCAGACGAGGAGATGTACAGAGCAGTAAGAGAACTTTGTCCCTATGCAAAATATAACAAGGCGGGCAGAACTATAACCATAAGGAAAAAGGAACAGAAGGAAACGGATTCCTATATTGCAATAGTGACTGCAGGTACATCTGATATTCCTGTGGCAGAAGAGGCATTTGAAACTGCCAGAATATTTGATAATAAGGTAAAAAAGGTCTTTGATGCAGGGGTAGCTGGGATACACAGGCTGTTTAATAAGATGGGCATTATAAGACAGGCAAAAGTAGTTATAGTGATTGCAGGAATGGAGGGGGCACTTGCGAGTGTGGTAGGAGGGCTTGTAGATAAGCCGGTTATTGCGGTGCCTACAAGCGTAGGATATGGAGCAAATTTTGGAGGTATAACAGCGCTTCTTTCCATGCTCAACAGCTGTGCCAGCGGAGTGAGTGTAGTAAATATCGACAATGGTTTTGGAGCAGGTTACCTTGCAAGTATTATAAATAAACTGTAATATGAAATGCTTTTTCATATGTAGACATTTTTCTACATGTTGTGATAAAATTAAAGATAAATCGTGTCTGAATAATTTAGATTTATTAAAATAGTTTTTAAATGTATATTCAAATTTTTATACGGCAAAATTAATTTATGGGAAGTGGGCTAAATATGGATGATTCGGTAATAGCGTATATAGACAAGACAGTTGTGAGGATAAAGGGCGTTAATGTGAAGGGACTCAAGCCTTTTGAACTTGAGAAAAAACTTTCAGAATTTATACAGAGAGGGATAAGGGTGATAGGGGTAACAGGGGAATCCATAGAAATGGATGTTTATAATATAGATCCTGAAGCCATATTAAAAGATGAAAGTGGAATAATAAAGGCAATTTCTACAGTGGAGGGAATTACAGCTACAGAACTTACTAAAATTGATTCCGCAAAAAAGATAGTTGAAGTGAATATAGATAATATTCCCAAAGGGCAGCAGTATGGATGTCAGAAGGAAAGGTGGAATAATATTGATAAATAATGTTGTTATTATACCAACAGGGAATGAAGTTTTAAGCGGAGTTGTAACCGATACAAATAGTCCGGCAATAATGCAGTTGATTTTGGAACAATATCCTGAATGCAGAGTTATACGTTTAAAGCCAGTATCTGATAATGAGGATGAAATAATAGAGCAGCTTGAGGAATGTATTCATGAAAATGTAGATTTGGTAATTTTCATAGGAGGATCCGGAGGAGGGCACAGGTATGTATCTACTTTGGCCAAAGATTTTACTCATAGTGCTATAGAAAAGTATATAAGCGAATACAAGTACAAAGAGATATATGGCAAAAATGGTCATATGTGGTCTAAGCTTGTTGCGGCAAGGCAAGGTAATACGCTGGTAGTAAATGTGCCGGGACCCTATGTAGAGGCTGTTGAAGCAGCTAAGGCCTGTATGAAATGTTTGGCTGAAAACGAAAAAGATTTGAATGTTATAGTTGACAGAATATCCAGTGCAGTTTTATCAAAATACCCTAAAAATTAGATTGGTGTTGATAAGATAATGAAAAGCTTTGAATTTTTGCAAGTAAATGATACATTTATAGATATTATTAACTCGCTGAATGAGGGAGTGAATGTTGTAGATAAACAGGGGGATCTTATTTTTGTCAATGAAATGTCTGCGCAGTACGTAAATTCCACGCCTGAAAACATGGTTGGTGATCATATATCTAAATACTATCCTCAGGCTGCACTGCTGGAAGTAATAGATGAAAAGACTACGGTATTTTATGGAAAAGTAAATCACGCTAATGGAAGAAAGTATATGGTAAAAGCAAAACCTATATTTGTAGATGGGGAATTAGAGGGTGGATTTGCAATATTTTCTGATATTACTGAAATGGAAAATTTAAATGACAAAATAAGATGTCTCAGACACAAGATCTCATTAAAAAGTAAAAAAGATGCATTTTCAAATATTATAGGCTCTGATTCAAGTTTGAGTTCAACTATTGAAAAAGCCAGGAAAACTGTTGGAGCTCTTGGAGGACCGAGGCACTGCATTATAACCGGTGAGTCTGGTACGGGAAAAACCCTTCTGGCAAGATGTATTTACTACTATGCCAAGGAAATAGGAGTAATAAAATCAGATGCCCCCTTTATTGAAATAAATTGTGCTCAGTTTACCAATAAGGATATTGCAGCTATGGAGATATTTGGATGCAGTGAGGGTTCTTTTACTGGTTCAAAAGACAAAAAAGGATTGTTTGAAATGGCAAATGGGGGTATTTTATTTTTGGATGAAGCCCATGCATTAGATAATTATCAGAATCTTCTGCTTAAAGCTATAGAATCGGGAACTATAAGGCGCATTGGAGGAAGCCGTGATATACCTATAAATGTCATAGTAATAGCAGCTTCTACAAAAAATTTAGAAGAAGTACTACTGCCGGAATTATATCAAAGGCTTGGTCAGTATGATTTGTACCTGCCGCCTTTAAGGGAAAGGTCAATTGATGATAAAATTCAAATACTTATTGAATTTATAAATAGATATGAGGCAAATGTTTATGATAAATACAATATAAATTTAAATGTGATGTTTTCAGATGAAGCCAAAAAAATATTGCTGAATGGATATTATCCTAGAAATATAAGACAATTCAGGGACATAGTCAATCAGAGTATAGACTGCGCTGCACCCCTTATAAGCAATGTCAAAGATTCTAATTTGAACATTTTAGTGGATGTACAGCATCTGCCTGTTGATTCCATTTGTACTTCTGAAAATGATAAGAGTAGAAATCCTGATGACAAGTTAAAAAGTGATCCTGAAGTAGTAGATAATATTATTTTGGAATTGAGAAAAAAGGGTCTTGGGCCCAGGAAGATAGCTAAAGTGCTCAATAAAAAAGGTATAGATATCAAGTATTATCAGGTTGCATATAGATTGAAGCAAAAAGGTTCTTAAATGCTGTGTTGTAGGGCTATTGCAAATAAACTCATACAAAAATATTGCATAGAAAATGCACTTTGATTAAGCTTGTTAAACTCTCTCATTGTGCATTTTTGGGTTTTTAGAATATTTCTTTGTGTAAATTTATTATTTTATAACAGTTTTTTGAAATATTAATATTTCTGCAGAGTCAGTATACCTACACATATGCCTCCAATTACAGCCATGATTACTAAAAACAATAACCCTGTTACATAACTGCCGCTTAGGGCGATAAAATACCCCATTATTGATGGAGCAAGAGCAGAACCTCCATTGGCAACTCCATTGGTTATACCGGCACCAGCTCCAACTGCTTTACCTGGTACAATTTGTTGCAGCAAAGACCATATGGCAGTGGAAGCAATTGCCAGTGAACCTATAGCTATTGTTAAAAGTATGGCAGCAATTATGTTGGATTCAGCATACGCTGCGCCAAATATGCAAATTGCCACTATTACCATTGCTAAAAGAGGGAAAGGGGCTCTTCTTCCAACCTTATCTGAAATACGTCCACTTATTATAAGTAATATAGCTCCCAGTATATATGGGGAAGATGACCATGCTCCCATAGATGCCCAGGAAAATCCTCTGGCTGTTTTTAGGTATGAAGGAAGCCATGTCATAGTTCCCCACCATATACAGCATTGGCATGTATAATATATTGTAACGAGCCAAAAATGATAATCCTTTATAAATGATTTTATGCTAGTTTTTATTGTAACATTTCCCTGTTTATTTTCTTCTGCTTCTTCAGCTTTTAATCCAGTTTCAATCCAATCTAATTCTTCCTTGTTTACTTTTTTACTTTGGCTTGGATGATCTGTAGTAAAAAACCATACTAAAAGCAGAGGTATTAAACTTACAACGGCTAACAGGTAAAAAGATGTTTTCCAAGGTGTCCTAGATAAGAGCCAGGTAAAAAAAGGAGTGCCGATTGCAGGACCAATAAATAGACCTAATATCCATATACTATTGGCTTTAGCCCTTTCCTGAGGCGGAAACCAGTTTTTTACAAACTTACTCTGCATTGGCCAGTGTAGACCTTCTCCTAGACCTAATACAACACGTGTTAGAAGCAGTACTCCAAATGCAGTTGCCAGACCTCCTAAAACCATGGAAATTCCCCACATAGCTAATGATAGGCACATTGCTTTTCTGGGACCTATATAATCTCCAACTGGACCGAGTACTGCATTGGATATGCCATAAGCTATTAGAAAGAATGTCATTAATAATCCCTGCTGCAAAGGTTTTCCTGAGATGCCCATGGCATTTAGAAATTGAGGATCAACAATTAGTACAGATACATTAATACGATCTATAAAAGCCACTAAGAGTGTTATAAATAGTATAAAGGCAATAAAGTATCTTTGTCGGGTTTGTTTATGTCCTGAATCCAATGGTTGGTTATTATTGGTTATGGTGTTTGAACCATTCATAAAATATCCTCCTTCAATATTAAAAATATTTTTTTAACCATTCCACAATTAAGGATTGTATTATATGATGTTTGTTTATATATATATGATCTATTCCTTTTAATTTGTGGAAAACTTTTTCACCCTTGTACCTTTTATATAGTTCTTCTGAACCTGAAATTGGTACGGCGCAATCTTCAGTTCCATGTATGATAAGCAGAGGAGTCGAATAAGTATCTGTGACTTCTAAAGGTTTATAATTTCCATGAAGCATGTCTGCAACAAAAATACCATCATCTAACGTAAAAGCTTTATTGAAGAAATTAGAAATCGTTTTTCCTGAAACCGCTTTATCCCACAATTCTTTTCCAAATATACCTTCTGCACTAAATGTTTCAACAGGATGTACTACTGAAGAAAGAGCCATTCGTCCTTTAATTGCATCATCCTTTGGATAGGATAGTGCAATAAGACCTCCTAAACTATGGCCGCATAGTATAATGGGAGAACCAGAAAATTCCGGACTGTTTTTTACCCAACTTACTATGGTATCTAAGTCCTGCTGCCATCCCGATATGGTGGTGTCTTTTGAGAACTCCCCGTAGCTTTCACCTGAACCTGCAAAATCAAAACGTATTGCAATATATCCTGCGGCTTCTATGCCTTTGGCCAGGTTTAATATAAGTTGATTAGGGCCTATTTTATCACCGGTAAAGCCATGGCAAAGGATTACAATAGGTGTTCCATCAGCTTTTTCTCTGTAATTGTGAACCATTACAGACAGTTCCTTTCTACCTTTTACGAAAAAGTGTTTTTTTAAGACGTTTTTCAAATTATTACCCCCTTGTGTAAATTTTAATACTCCATTGTGTAATTTTGACACAATCTTGTGTAATTTTAATACACGCATATTCTTTAGCATATAGTGTGCCAAAAATTTTTATATTTGAAAGTAAGATTTCTGAACGAATTCAAAATAGTGAGTGTTCAGAATAATTTGGCTGAAAGTCAGATTTTTATAAAAGAGTTTTCATGTTAGTTTGTTGTTATAGAGTGTTGTAATTACAACATTTTAATTAGTAAGGTTTTTTGACTTTTAAGATCCTTTTATATTTATAATGGTTATTTTGCTTAATGAATTATATAAAAATGAAAGTGATGAGCAAAATTGATTTGATTGGCATTAAAATTGCTTAAATATAAGGATGTTGAAATGTAATTTCTATTTAGATTTTAGAAGGGGGTTAATGATGAGTAATAATATTATTGAAATTAGATGGCATGGAAGAGGAGGACAAGGTGCTAAAACAGCATCGCTGCTTTTGGCCGAAGCTGCATTTAAAACAGGCAAATATGTTCAGGGATTTCCTGAGTATGGACCGGAGAGAATGGGGGCACCTATAACTGCATATAACAGAGTTAGTGATTTGCCTATTAAAATACACAGCAATATTTACAAACCGGATTATGTAGTAGTAGTAGATGAAACTCTCATGAACAGTGTAAAGGTTACAGCTGGCTTAAAGGATTCCGGTGCGGTAGTGATAAATACATCAAGAAAACCTGAGGAGATAAAGTCATATTTTAATGATTTTAAAGGAGATATATACACTATCGATGCCAGAAAGATTTCTGAGGAAGAACTTGGCAAGAATTTCCCTAATACACCTATGTTAGGGGCTATAGTTAAAATTTCTAAAGTTATGGATGAAGATGATTTCATAAAAAATATGGAAGGTTCCTTCAAACATAAATTTGCCACTAAACCACAGGTAATAAACGGCAATATGGCCGCATTGAAAAGATCTCTAAAGGAGGTACAAAAAATATGAGTGATAAGAATTACTATTCTACAGAATGCAAATGGCAGGATACAACCCCTGGAGGAATAATTATTGATACGGGAAATGCTTGTGAATTTAAAACCGGAGACTGGAGAACTACAAAACCAATATGGAATAGTGAAAAATGTAAAAATTGTTTTTTATGCTGGGCTTTCTGTCCGGACATGTCTATAATAGTTGAAAATGAGAAGATAAAAGGTATTGATTATGACCACTGCAAAGGATGCGGCTTATGTGCTGCCCAATGTAAATTTGATGCCATACAATTGGTTGAGGAATAACTAAGAAAGGGTGATGAATATGGCAAAAAGAGTAAGTTTAAGCGGTAATGAAGCTGTTGCAACCGCAATGAGGCAAATTGAACCGGATGTAGTAGCAGCATATCCTATAACTCCATCTACAGAAGTTCCACAGTATTTTTCCCAATTTGTAAACAATGGACAGGTTAAGACAGAATTTATACCGGTAGAATCAGAGCACAGTGCAATGAGTGCATGTATAGGTGCTTCAGCAGCTGGTGCGAGAGTGATGACTGCAACATCTTCAAATGGACTTGCATATATGTGGGAGCCACTTTATATTGCTGCATCATTGAGAAGACCAATAGTCATGGCAGCAGTTAACAGGGCACTGTCAGGGCCTATTAACATACACAATGATCACAGTGATTCTATGGGTGCGAGAGATTCGGGTTGGCTTCAGATATATAGTGAAAATGTACAAGAAGCATATGACAATTTCATACAGGCAGTTAGAATTTCAGAGAATGCGGATGTAAGACTACCGGTAATGGTATGTTATGATGGGTTTATAACAAGTCACGGGATTGAAAACATGGTGCTTCTTGAAGAAGAAGAAGTGAAAAAATTTGTAGGAGAACACAAGGATGACTATTTCCTTCTTGGGGATACTCCTATTGCACTAGGAACATTTGATGGAAACCAGTATTATTTTGAACACAAAAGGCTTCAGGCTCAAGGAATGATAAATGCAAAAAAAGTTATTCTTGAAATTGCAGCTGAATATGAAAAAATTACAGGAAGAAAGTACAATTTCTTTGAAAAATACAAAATGGATGATGCGGAAATTGCAATAGTTGTCATTGGATCCTCGGCAGGCACTTCAAAAGTAGTAGTAGATGAACTGAGAGAAAAGGGAATAAAGGCAGGACTTATTAAAATCAGGGTATTCAGACCTTTCCCGGCACCTGAAATAGCTGAGGCACTTAAGAATGTGAAAGCACTGGCTGTTTTAGATAAAACGGATTCATTTGCCACTACAGGGGGACCTCTTTTCAAAGAAGTAAGAAGTGCCGTATATGGAATTGGAGACAATAAAGTTGTGAAAAGTTATATTTATGGATTAGGCGGAAGAGATGTAACCGTAGACAGTATTAAGGAAGTTTACGCAGAGCTTCGAGAAGATCTAACTACAGGGAAATATGAAATTTACAACTATCTGGGCGTTAGAGAATAGGAGGAGATAAAATGGCAGTAAATTTAAAAGAATTATCAAAAAAAGCGGACAGAATAACTGCAGGACATAGGATGTGTGCTGGATGTGGTGCACCAATAGTGGCAAAATGGGTGCTTAAGGCATTGAAAACTGAAGATAAGGCAGTTATTGCAAATGCCACTGGATGTATGGAGGTTTCGACGTGCTTGTATCCTTACGTTGCATGGAAAGATTCCTACATTCACTCTGCATTCGAAAATGCAGGAGCCACTATAAGTGGTGTTGAGACTGCATATAATTCCCTGAAAAAGCAAGGTAAGGTAAAAGATAATTATAAATTTATAACTTTTGGAGGAGATGGGGGAACTTATGATATAGGCCTTCAGTCACTTTCTGCTACTATGGAAAGAGGACATGATGTTGTATATGTCTGCTACGACAATGGAGCATATATGAATACTGGAATTCAGAGATCCTCTGCTACTCCTTTTGGTGCAAGTACTACTACTTCTCCTCAGGGAAAAGCAGTTCCAGGAAAGCAGCAGTATAGAAAAGATTTGACCAGTGTAATAGCTGCACATCATATTCCCTATGCAGCTCAAACGGTTGCTTCAAAATGGAAAGACCTCTATGAAAAATCCGAAAATGCAATTTATACAAAAGGACCTGCATTTATAAATGTACTTACACCTTGTGCAAGAGGCTGGAGATGTGATACTCAAAAAGAACTTCAGATAGTTGATTTGGCCGTGGAAACTTGTTTTTGGCCGCTGTATGAAATAATTGATGGTAAATATGTATTAAATTACAAACCTAAGAAAAAGCTTCCCATAACTGAATGGTTAAAACCACAGGGGAGATTTAAACATCTATTTAAACCTGGAAATGAATATATGATAGACGCAATTCAAAAAGAAGTAGATAAAAATTGGGAAGAACTTCTTAAAAAATGTAATTTATAGCTTAGTTTTCAAGTTTTGGGAGCAAAGTTCTATGCCGAATTTTTAAAATATTTAATAATAGTGTTATAATCATAACAGTTAATGTAATAAAATCTAACACAATATTATCTGTTAATTATGAATATATAGATGTTTTATTGATTTCAGCGCCTAATATATGTTATAAAAAATGAAAACATAAACATTATTGAAATTTACGCAGTTGGCATTAAACTTGCTCCTATTTTTAATATGTGTAAGTATAATTAATTGTTATTTAAGTTAAGGAGATGAGAATTATGAAATTGATGCATACTAAGCTTCCAGAGTTTATTGAAAAGATGAAGAGGGCTGTTGTTAAAAATACTCCGGATAAAACCATTGAAATCAGAGGCCTTGAAAATTTGAAATGTGCAAAAATGCAGTCTCTTAGAACAGGAAGAATCGAGCTTTCAGTAGAGGAACTTGCGAAGAGAGAAGATGTCCAGAAAGTTGAGCTCATTGTCATACCAAGAGTTCCTGAAACTATGCACACTGTCATTGTCAAAGGAATTGACAAAGATGGAAAAGCAAAGAAGGCAATTTTAGAGGTTATCAATATTATACATCCTACTGAAGAGGTGGAAACTGCAGATTGTGAAGAAGTAGAAGACAGAAGGCCACCTTTGGGGAAACATTAAGGAGGAATAATCATGAAAAAGCTGTTATATAGAATGATAAAACAGGGCCTGGTCAAAGACTTTTTAATTCCCTTGAACATAGTATTTGTAGACAAAAAGGATATTGAAAATTCAGGGATTGAAATAGATCAGGCAATTGAAAAGATAGCTCAGCAGATAAAGGGACCAGCCGGCATAAATGTTTTTGATATGGATGCCTGCACTACCAGCAGCGATGGTATTGTGCTGGATAGTGCTATAATTAAAATGGCTGCATCGGATAATGGAAAAATTCATAGGGAATTTGGAATGCTTCCAATGGAAGAAATGAAAGTTACAGATCAGTTGATATCTGAAGAACCACATCTTGCCCAGTGGAAAAAATATTACAACGGCAGAAAGCTTTTCAGAGGACCTAATCCTGCAAAAAAGATGATACCTGTGCATAATGCAGTTATGACAGGCAGGGCTGTTAACAATAATTCTGCTACTGAGATGATGAATGTAGTTACTATGGAAGAAATATTACTTCCTATTTTTGGACAGCTTCAGATAATGAAGGATCAGGATGTCCTTATAGGATACACAGGAGAATTTATATCCGTGGGAATTGGAATGACTGTTGCTGAAAAATATGGCAGAGTATTTCCTACCAGACAATTCAAGGCAGGAGATACAGCCCATGGTTCAGGGGAGTACGCAAAAACTCTTAAAAAACATATTCCTTGTATAGTAGCTCCTAAACAAGTTATTGCCAAATATACTATTGATGCATTGGAAGCTGGTATGATTCCTGGAAAGCATATTGGATGTTCTCCAGTAGTTTTGACAATTGCCAAATACTTAGGTGCTGATATAGATTTTGACAACATTACTGAAAAAGCCCAGGCAGAGCTGGCAAGCGTGGGGATTACTTTTGATTTTCTAAAAGCTCCGGTTAAAAAGCTGTCTAAAGAGGAAATTATAGCAAAAGCGGATGATATTATACCGGGTGTGGAGAAACCGGTAAGAATAAACAGTACTGAATTTGTTACAAAAGAAACTCTCGAAGTATAATTTTTTAGGTTAAATAGTTGTGTATAATATAAATGTTGTGTATAATATAAAAGATCTTACTACTTTTATGGTGAAAACTATAACTGAAGAGTCCTATCCTATAATTATATGTGGAATATGTGATAAAAATAAAAGACAGGAAAGTTTGGATAATCTTCTGGAGCTGAAAAAAATAAAATTTAACGGATTAAAAGATCCATTTTTTATTGATTATAGATTGGCTGAAAAGGTGAAAACCATATCGCCTGATTATATAAAGGCTTTGGGTGTAAGCATTGCTATTGGAGGTGTTCATCAGTCTACTGGTGGAATAATTGGATCACCTAAAAGTGATATAACTTCTTCAGATAAAGATATAGAACTACTGGATGGTGGATTAGCTGTTGTTTCAATACCTGGAGGACCTGGATTTATAGTCAGAAGTGATGAGATCACAGCTAAAAAGATATATGGGGAATCTATGCTAAATGATAAATCAGTTATTGATAGAGTACTTAGTATATTGTCCAATATGATAAAATATGATGTAAATCTGGGACTTATTATTACAGACGGATGTGGGCCAGACAGCAGGGGAAGTGCAGTGACTGTAGAAAATGACAGAATATGTATGAGAATATTATAGGGTAAAATTGATATGACTATGAAAGTGAATTTACATGACAAATGCTTTCATAGTCATTTTTTAGGGAGGGTAAAATATGAGAATTGCTTATTTTCAATGTACTGCCGGAATAAGCGGAGATATGATTCTAGGAGCATTGGTGGATGCAGGATTAAAACTGGATACTTTAAAAGGGGAGCTTATGAAACTTAAAGTACCTTTTGAACTAAAATCAAGGCATGTATTGAAAAATGGAATAGGAGGTACAAAAGTAGACGTAATTGTAGAGGAAGGTCATGTCCATAGACATCTGAGTCACATTAAAACCATCCTTCAGGAGAGTGAACTCAAGGGAAAAGTTAAGGCGGACATAATAAGGATATTTACAAATCTTGCAGAAGCAGAAGCTAAAGTACATAATACTACTGTGGAGGCTGTACATTTTCACGAAGTGGGTGCAATGGATTCCATAATTGACATATGTGGTGCAGTTATTGGATTGGACCTTTTGAAGATTGAAAAAATATACTGTTCTCCTATACATATAGGAACGGGATTTACAAAGTGTGCTCACGGTATTATACCTCTGCCGGCACCTGCTGTAGTTCAGCTGCTTCATGGCATAAAAATATATTCGAAAGGGATAGAAAAAGAACTGGTTACCCCTACAGGTGCTGCTGTTATCTCGACTCTCTGCGGTAACTTTGGAGATATGCCTTCTATGAATATAGAAAGCTGTGGTTATGGGGCAGGGGATAGGGAGCTTGAAATACCTAACCTGCTTAGAATTTGTATAGGGAATTTGGAAGACAGCAAAAATAGAAATTTTGTAAAAGAAGGAGAGGCAGTAAAAGTAGAAGCCAATATAGATGACATGAATCCCCAGTTCTATGAATACATATCCCAGAAACTGTTCTCCGCAGGAGCGAAGGATGTATATCTGCAGACAGCTTTTATGAAAAAGAACAGGATTGGAAGCATACTGTGTGTCAATGCTGGCGGCGGGGATCTAGATAGGATTTTAAAAGTCATATTTGAGGAGACTACCACTATTGGAGTAAAAGTGTTCAATTTTCATAAATACATGCTGCCCTATGAAATCAAAAAAATAAATACGGAATTGGGGGAGTTTTCTGTAAAGGTAGCGTTTTATGGCAGTAAAATTTCAAATATCTCCCCTGAGTATGAAGAATGTTGTGAAAGAGCAGAGGAGTATAATATGCCTGTTAAAAAGGTATATGATATAGTAAAGCAGACTGCTGCCAGGCAAAATATTATATAATTTTTCCCAAATATCCCGGGTAATATACCCCGGGATATTAATTTTTTTGAATTTTATAGTGTTCTGAAAGCTCATTTAAATTATTCTTTATTTTTATGAATTTAGCACCTCAATTTTTATAAGTAATATAAGTATATCTATAATAATGTATCAGTTAAGTTTGCTTATTGCATATATGAATTTTCAGCATATAGATTATTTAATTAATTAATTGTTATGTATAAAGTTAAAGTAAGAGGTTAGGGACAGGAGTGAAGACAAATGAAGGATAAGGAATCGATTAATGGGCAGGAAGTGGGCCGTAGAATTCGCGGGAAGAGAGAAGAACTAAATCTAACAAGAGAAAAATTTGCTGAAATGGTAAATCTCTCTACACTTTATATAGGGCAATTAGAACGGGGAGAAAGGCAGATGAGTCTTACAGCTTTAGTGAGAATAGCCAATTGTCTCCACGTTACCACTGATTATTTAATATATGGGGAACAAAAAGACAATGGTAAAAATATTCTGATTAGGGAAAATTTAAGAAAGTACAAGCTATCCGGCACTGAGGATAATTCCGTATTGTATGAACTCCTTGGAAGGTGTTCCAAGAGAGAACTGGATTTAATAGAAAACATGGTGAAATTGATTTTACCTTATATCAGATAAATGATTTTTTAAAAATTCAATTTAAAATGTATAGTGAAGAGTCAATGGTAAAGGAAGATTTTGGTAAGAATACACGAGCTTGATGCGGCATGGAAAACTATACTGGAGGATTTTGAAGCTGAGTTAGTAGAACTGATTTTTCCGGAACTGTTGATTGCATAGAAAAATTTTGATATAATTATATCATAATAATGGTATAAAAGAGGTGAAAAATATGATTATTAAAGCATCGGCGGCACTTAGAAATGGATATTCAGCAATATCGGCATTAGCTCATGAAACAAAAGAGCCAATCTATATAACTAAAAATGGTGAGGGTGATGTTGTTTTAATGAGTATAGATGCTTTTGAAAAGAGAGAACAGATTTTACAGCTCAGAGCAAAGGTTTTGCAGGCAGAGCAGGAGAGAATCAATGGCGAAAAGACTATGAGCATTGCAGAAGCTAGAAACGGTTTAAGGGAACGTGTAAATGAGATACAGGGTTGAAATTCTGCCTGCTGCCTGGGAGGATCTAAAAGCTATTGAAGATTATTACTGCATTGAATTTAGTGTAGAATCAGCAATTAAAGTGAGTGACAGTATTTTAGATGCTATTGAAAGATTAGAAAAATATCCGGATTCTGGTTCTAAAATACCTGATAATTGGTTGAATGAACAAGGATACAGGATGGTTATTAGTGGAAAATATGCGGCAATTTATAAGCATATAGAAGATGTAGTATATGTGTATCATTTTGCAAATACGCAGACTGAATATACTAAATTGTTTTATTAGCTTAAAAATGAAGTCACTGCAAAAGCTGGATTTGACATGGAGAATATGGAGGATTTCAAAAAATATTTTAGTGAATTTGGTTTGAAGTGTATAGTGAAGAGCTGATAGTAGAGTAAAAATTTCAGCTAATGCCGAAAATCTACTGATACTGTCGGCTCTTAATTTTTAACTCTTGTTTATTGGTAAATTGTATACAGTAAGCATATAGCTGATTTTACATAAATTTTGTAAAAAATTAGGGGCAAATTTCTGAATAGTCTGAAATGGCATTGACTCTGCCAATTCTATCCTCTATAATTAACATAAAAGTGTCAGATAATTTATAAAAATTTAATATTTCGTATCAGGTGCTGTCAGTTTGACAGTTAAAAGGAAAAGCGGTTAAAAGCCGCTGCAGCCCACCGTTGCTGTATAGAGGATGAAACCTCAATATGCCACTGGAGTTTATCTCCGGGAAGGCGAGGGAGTAAGATGAATCTAAGCCAGAAGGCCTGCCTGATATATTGTTCAAGCTGTTTGCTCTGTTGTCTGTCAATATATTGTTTTTAGTAAACAGTTACATAAAAAGATGTAAATTAGGAGAGTTCCCCGGAACTCTCCTTTATTTATTTCTGAAGATAAAACTTGCATCAATAGGTATTATTCTAGCTGTGATTATAAGCATTATGGGTACCAATGCATCCAGTGTTTTGGCAGAGGACAATAATAAAAGCATAAATATTCATATTGCAGTAGTGGGAATGTATAATGAAGTGATCTTTAAGCCTCAGCAAATTACAGTTAATTATGAGGGTGAAAAATCTACGGCACAAGATGGATTAAATGCAGCAGGACTGGACTCAACTGTTAATGATCAAGGTATGATAACTAGTATAAATAATGAGGAAAATGGAACAGATGACGGGTATTATGGCTCTCAAAGCGGATGGATGTATAAGGTTAATTTCATGGTTCCTTCAGATTTTCCTAAAAATCAAGTTATAAGTGATGGAGATTATCTGCTGTTTGTATACGCAAAAGATCATTATGATCTACTGCCATCTTATGATTCATATCAGAATGATTTTGTAAATGTTACGGTAAAAGGAATACAAAAAGGAAATAGCTTTAGCCAGCCAGTTAATTAAAAATGGGGGATCTTCTGTTTTAACTGCCATGATGAAACTTCCGGAGAGAGAAGTGTACAAACTAAAAGCATTTGTTTGGGACAGCCTCAAAGAAATGAATTCCATTTCTGATGTTATAGAAATACCAGTTAAATAACATAAGAGCACTCTTTACAGCTGCGGCAGGCAAAGGGTGCTTTTTAGAGATTTTTAATATTTGAGATAATTTAAGGATTTTTCATGATGTTATTGAAGTTAGAATGTTTATGGAATAGAATAGTGATGTATATAAATGAACTTTGATTTAGTCTAAAACAATTATAGCTTGTAAGGAGGGTTCTAATGAAGAGAGTTATTTTATTTTGTTTAGTTATAGGTTTGCTTTTTAGTGGATGCAGTTCTGGTAATGAAAGCAGTAGCAAGTCTATCAGCATAAATGGGCCAAGCACCGGTACTGTATTTATTATGGGTGGAAAGATTGCAACAGATGACAGTATAGATGTGAGTTCAAATATTACTGGAAAAATTGTGGAAGTGTCTGCGGATCTAGGTAAAAAAGTGAAGGCCGGGGATGTAGTAGCCAGGCTGGATACCACAGAACTTCAGAGTAAAGTAGATGAAGCACAATCGGCTGTAAGTGCTGCTCAGACTGGTCTGTCTAATGCTCAGAGTAGTAAAAATTCAAATTCTTCTGATGTCAGCGGATATCAATCTCAGCTTTCCCAGGCTCAATCTCAGTTGAAAGCCTCTCAGGAAGCACTGGATGCTGCCGTTATTAAAGCACCTATTTCAGGTACGGTGAGTTCAAGAAATGCAAATATAGGGGATACGGTAACTGAAGGTGAATCGATTATCTCAATAGTCAACACGGATAATTTATATGTAAATGCATATGCTCCAGCCCGCATCTTAAATCAGATTAATGTTGGACAAAGTGTAGCTGTAAAAATACCTGATATATCAGATGACGAGTTTTCGGGAAGGATAGCAGTCATAAATTCAAAACTGGATCCAAGAAGTTCAGATGTACTTGTGAAAGTAACTTTAAACAATAAAAATAAACTTTTAAAACCGGGTATGTTTGCAGAAGTTGGATTGCAGTAATAGAAGAGGTGGGTTAATATGAAATTTGATATAATTTCTGTTATAAGAGAAAATCGAAAAAAGATGATTTTAGGGATCTTAATAGCTGCTGCAGTAATAGCGGTGAGCTTGATATCACATTATGTGTATGAACATATCTACTATGTCTTCACTGACGATGCAAAAGTTACTGCGGATTTGATCAATGTAAGCCCGCAAATTCGTGGAAAATTGCTGGAATTTGATGGAGATGAAGGTGATACGGTTGTGAAGGATCAGATAATAGCCCGTCAGGATTCGGGAAATCTTCCTGATTCAAATGTAGATCAATCTCTCATAAGAGCACCTATTGATGGCCTGATTGTAAAGAAACAGGCAAATGTTGGAGACAACTTGTCTCCAGATAAGACCATAGCACTTCTGGCTGATCCAAATAGCTATTACATAATCGCCAATGTAGACGGTACAGAAACCAGGAGACTGCAGTATGGAGAGAAGGTGTATATATCCATAGATGAATATGGATCAAAAAAATTTACAGGTAAAGTCCAGTCCATAGGGAAGATGTCTCAGGGTGCACTGAAGCCTGATTCCTATTCGAAGGATGGAAAATATAAAAAAGTAATTCAAAAAGTGCCTGTAAAAATCAAGTTTGACAGTTCGAGCAACTTGAAGGATAAGTTCACCATAGGCGACAATGCATCGGTAAAAATTCGTGTTGTAAATGATAAATAAAAATTCAGGTATATGATCAATTATTGATCATATACCTGAATTTTTTTATTTAAAGAAGTAGTTGAATTTATAAGACTAAATTAGACTGCTTTGTGGATAAGGGTCTATTTTACTTTTTCAATTAAGGCTTATATTTTATTATAAAGATTTATAACATAAATTGTTGACATTTGTAATATTATTAAGTATAATACTGTTAATGAAAAAAATAGAGAATTCAATACGACAATATAGCACAAAATTGTATTTAGTAAATTTATTTTGCTGATATTTATATTAATTAGGGTAAATTAAAAATATATTTATTTTTTAAAATTTTTGAAAACGATATTCTATGTTGCATTTCATTAATTCTAAATATAAATAATATTTTTTTAAAAAATAATAAAAACATTATACGATAATATAGTACAATTTAATTTTTGTTCTAAGAAAAGGAGATGTAAATATGAATAAAGTCAAAGTAGGTATTATTGGGCCTGGAAATATTGGTTCTGATTTGATGTATAAGATTATGCGAAGCCAATATATCGAGCTGGCTATGATGACTGGCGTAGTTGAATCAGAGGGTATAAAAAGGGCGAGAAAGCTGGGGTTTAGTACATCAATAAAGGGAATTGATGCAATACTTCCAGAGAAGGATATCAAAATTGTATTTGATGCTACAGGTGCACAGCATCACTTAAAACATGCACCGCTGCTCAAAAAAGCCGGCAAAATAGCCATTGATCTTACACCGGCAGCTGTCGGGCCTTATGTGGTTCCCTGTGTAAATCTTGATAAGGTAAAAGAAGAGCCGAATTTAAATATGGTAACTTGTGGAGGACAAGCTACTGTACCTATAGTTTACGCTGTTAATAGAGTGGCAGGAGCGAAATATGCAGAAATCGTATCCTGCCTTGCATCAAAGAGCGCTGGCCCGGGAACTAGACAGAATATTGATGAATTTACGCAGACAACAGCTAAAGCATTGGAAGTTGTAGGGGGGGCAAAAAAAGGCAAGGCCATAATAATATTAAACCCGGCGGAGCCGCCTATCATGATGACCAATACTATATATGTACAGGTTGAAAATCCAGATATAAAAGCTATTACTGAATCAGTAAATGAAATAGTGAAACAGATAGAGGTCTATGTACCTGGTTATAAACTCAGGGTGCCGCCTATTATTGATGGAGATAAGGTGACAGTTATCGTACAGATTGAGGGACAGGGAGATTTTCTTCCTAAGTATTCTGGAAACCTTGATATAATAACATCTGCTGCCGTAAGGACAGCTGAGAAATTGGCACAAGAGATTATTGCAGAGGAGGGGAAATAATATGGGTGAAAAGAAATTTATAAATTTAGTGGATACAACTTTAAGAGATGGAAGTCATGCTGTTTCTCATGAGTATGACGTGGAACAGGTTAAAGCCATAGTATCCGGGCTTGATAGAGCAGGAGTTAAGTATATCGAATTATCCCATGGTGATGGACTTGCAGGTTCTTCTTATAATTATGGATGGTCTAAAACAAGTGAAGAAGAACTTTTAAAAGCGGCAAGTGATGTAATTGAAAAGGCAAATCTTACGGTACTTTTGTTGCCGGGAATCGGGACTATTGAGGATTTAAAAATGGCATCCCATTATGGAGCTAAAGTAGTAAGAGTTGCAACCCATGTTACGGAAGCAGATATAAGTGAGCAGCACATAGGCATGGCTAAAAAGCTTGGCATGATGGCAGTGGGATTTTTGATGATGACCCATATGGCACCGGTGGAGAAAGTTGTGGAACAGGCAAAATTACTCGAGTCCTATGGGGCAGATTATGTGAATATAGCAGATTCTGCAGGGGCAATGCTTCCAAAGCAAGTTACAGAGAGAATCAGTGCAGTTGTAGATGCATTGGATGTACCAGTGGGATTTCATGCACATAATAATTTAACTTTGGCTACTGCAAATTCTTTAGCAGCAATTGAAGCAGGAGCAACGTTCATTGATGGAGCATGCAGGGGACTTGGAGCTGGAGCAGGCAATACACAGATAGAAGTTTTAGCAGGACTTCTCCAGAAGCTGGGCTATGAAACTGGCGTAGATTTTTACAAAATCATGGATGTAGCAGAAGATGTAGTAGAACCGATCATGAAGCGTCCGCAGGTTGTGCGCAATGCTCCTTTGATGTTGGGATATTCAGGAGTTTATTCGAGTTTCCTACTTCATACCTATAATGCAGCAAAAAGATTCAATTTAGACCCGAGGGATATACTGGTTGAGTTAGGAAAGAGAAAAATGGTTGGCGGGCAGGAAGACATGATTATAGATGTTGCCTATGAACTGTCAAAAAAATAGAGATTAATATAATTAGATTGTTACGCCGATTAACTGTTGTAAAATTTTACATATAGGATGGCCTTAATATTTTTATTAATCTTTCCTATATGTATATTTTAAATTTTATTTCTATAGGGGGTTTAAAAATGGTAAATAAAAGTTTTGTTTTTCAATTGGGAACAGTAGTTTTGTTTGGAGATCATGTCATTGAAAAGTTATCTGGTAAGGTGAAGGAGTTTAAAAGGGATAAGGTTTTGATTGTGACCGATAAGGGGGTTGAAAAAGCCGGCCTTCTTGAGAAAATTGAAAAGGTACTCAAAAATGATAAAATTGAGATTAAAATTTTTGATGATGTAGAACCTGATCCAAGTCTCGATACTATTATGAAAGGAGCAAAATTTTTTAAAGAATCGGATTGCAATATAATCATTGCATTAGGCGGAGGCAGTGCAATGGATACTGCTAAGGGGATTAGAGTTGTAGCTGACAATGGTGGACATATTCGTGATTATGCCGGCGTAAATAAAGTGCCAGGCAGAGCTTCAGTTCCTCTAATTACTATTCCTACTACATCGGGTACGGGCAGTGAAGTGACTATTTTTGCAGTTCTTTCTGATTGGGAATATAACATGAAGATAACTGTAACAAGCCCTTACTTAGCTGCTGATTTGGCTATAGTTGATCCTTTAATGGCTGCTACGGCGCCTCCGAAGGTTAGAGCAGCTAGTGGAGTTGATGCCCTTGCTCATTCTGTTGAAACTTATGTTTCAAATATATCGCAACCTCCAGCTGATGCTTTAGCCATAAAGGCTATTGGTATTATAAGTGCTAATTTAAGGGGAGCTGTTGCTAATAATAATAATTTGGAAGCAATAAATCAAGTATCTCTTGGAAGTTTAATATCAGGAATGGCTTTTAATAATTCATTTTTAGGGTTGACTCACTCTATTGGGGCGGCTTTAAGCGGCCATGTTCATGTAAGTCATGGTGTGGCAATAGCATTATTATTGCCTTATGTTATGGAATATAATTCAATAGCGAATATGGAAAAATATCGTAATATAGCAATTGCTTTAGGTGCCAAGGTTCAAAATCTAAATTTACGAGAAAGTGCTTTGGAGGCTGCTAAAGCCGTTTCTGAATTAGTAGAAGATGTAGGACTTCCTAGACATCTGAAAGATCTTGGAACAAAAAAAGAAGATCTAGCTGCTATTGCAAAAGATGCCATGGGTCATGGTATGGTTAAAATGAATCCCCGTAAGCCTACTGAAAATGAAATTTTAGCTGTTTTACAAAAAGCCTATTAAAAAACACAATTTCTGTTTTTGTATAATAGCTATAAAAATTTTGCAGGTAGAAAGATCATACCTGCAAACAGTTTTAATGAGTAATGAATAATTAACAACATTTTAATTATACACCTAAATTTGATAAATAGGAGAGATAACTATGGAAAAAAATATTAATACTGTTAGCAATAAGCAGATTGCATCTGCTACATTTGCATCGGTAATGGGATGGTCCCTTGATTTGTTTGATCTTTTTCTCATATTATATGTGGCGCCGACAGTAGCAGGTTTATTTTTCCCTTCTAAGATTCAGACTCTTTCACTCGCTTCTGTTTTTGCAGCTTTTGCTGTGAGTGTCATAGTAAGACCTTTCGGTTCAGCTTTCTTTGGCAATTATGCTGATAAATGGGGAAGAAAACGTTCCATGATTATAACAGTAGCAGGTGTAGGAATAGCAACTAGTTCTTTGGGAATTTTACCTACGTTTGCATCTGTTGGTTTTATTGCTCCAGTTTTATTCCTTTTAATACGTATTTTACAGGGCTTTTTTGTAGGCGGAGTTACTGCTTCGACGCATACAATAGGAACAGAAACAGTTGCTGCAAAGTGGAGAGGTTTGATGTCAGGAATAATAACAGGAGGAGCAAGTATTGGCGCCTTATTGGCTTCTTTTGTATTATTTATAGTAAACAAAATATTTCCAGGTCCTGCATTTAAAATTTGGGGCTGGAGGTGCATGTTTTTTTCAGGATTGCTGTGTATAATTTTAGCTATAGTAATGTACAAAGTTCTTGACGAATCACCTTTGTGGTTGGAAATGAAGCAAAAAAGGGAGGAAGAGCCGAAGAATAAACAGACTAAATCACCGTTGAAAATATTGCTATCGAAAAAGTATGCTTCTACTATGATTATAAATATAATGGTTGTTGCCGGAGCATCTTCAATATATTATCTTACATCAGGATATTTACCTACATTTTTGGAGACGATTAATAAGATTCCAGCTTCTAGTTCTGCTAAGTTACTGATGCTAGTGAGTGTCATTGCTTTTATATCTCCAATGTTAATAGGTCAATTGAGTCAGGTTATTGGACGCAAGAAAACGTTTTTGATAACTGGAATTGCCTGCTTAGTAATTATGCCCTTCTTATATATACATCTTGCTCAAGCCCATGATGTTATCGGCAGAGTACTTTTATTTACAATATTGATTTCTGCTCTTGGTAATGCGCCGTATTCACCCGTACTTATTTTTCTAAATGAGCGTTTCCCAACTGAAATCAGAGCTAGCGGTACAGCTGTAAGCTGGAATGTAGGTTTTGCCATAGGAGGACTAATGCCTACATTTGTAACGGCGGTTAGCCCTACGATTTCCCAGATACCTTCAAGATTAGTTGTGTTTTTAATTATCATGGGTTTAATATTCATAATAGGAAGTATTCTTTCACCTGAAACGAAAGATAATTTTAATTAAAATATAAATAAACAATATTTAATTGGAGGAGTGTGTAAAATGACTGCAAAAACGTATTTGAATTATATTAATGGAGAATGGGCTTGCTCTAGTACAGAAAAAACTTTTAATATGCTTAATCCGGCAAATCAGGATCTTGTTGGATGTGCACAAAAATCTAGTGAGTCCGATATGCAAAAAGCTATTGATGCTGCAAGTCGAGCTTTTGAAAATACTACATGGAAAAAAAATTCATCACTTCGAGCTAAGGTACTGCTGGAATGGGCTTCCATTCTGGAAGAAAAAATAGAAGATCTAGCATACCTGTATACGATAAACAATGGAAAGAGAATTGCTGAAGCAAGAGGTGAATTGAAAGGATCCATTGATTCAATTCGATATAATGCTGGATTGGCAAGAAATGTTTTTGGCCGTACTATTGAACCGGCAGAAAATTCATATTCTTATATTATGAGAGAACCTTTAGGTGTAGTTGGTATTATATCGCCATGGAATTGGCCTGCACAACTTATGCTGAGAGAAATGGTGCCTGCATTAGCGGCAGGAAATACTGTAGTTTTTAAACCCGCTTCACTTACTGCTGCCATATCCATGGAGATAATAAAGGCTTTGTCTGAAGTTAAAGACTTACCTAAGGGAGTGGTTAATGCAGTTTCGGGTTCAGGGAAAGTTTTAGGAGAATATATGGCAGACAGCAAGCAAGTTGGTATGATTAGTTTTACAGGAAGTACTGGTGTGGGAAAGAGAATATCAGAATTGTCATCTAAAACTTTAAAAAAGGTTACTTTGGAGCTTGGCGGCAAGTCGCCTAATGTAGTTTTTGAAGATGCAAATTTAGATAATGTAATTCCAGCAGTATTAAATGCAGTTTTTCTAACTTCTGGACAAGTATGTATGGCGGGTACCAGGCTTGTTGTACAGGATACAGTTTTTGATGAAGTTGTAGAAAAAGTAAAAACGGAAACGGAAAAGCTAAAAGTGGGAAATGGTCTGGAAAAGGATACTGATCTTGGGCCTCTAGTATCTGAAGAACAATTGAAAATAGTAATGGAGTATATAGAATTGGGTAAAAAGGAAGGAAAATTGATTACAGGCGGGAATCGTCTGAAAGGGAAGGAGTATGATAAAGGATTTTTTGTAGCTCCTACGGTATTTGCTGATTTGGATAATAATTCAAGACTTATACAAGAGGAGATCTTTGGTCCTGTACTGGTTATACAAAAATTTCATACTGAAAAGGAAGCCATTGATATTGCTAATGGAACCAAATATGGACTTGCTGGGGCAATTTGGACTAATGACTTGAACAGGGCTTTAAGAGTTGCCAATAAGGTAGAAGCTGGCACGGTTTGGCTGAATACTTACTATAAATTGTATAATCAGGCTGAATTTGGCGGATATAAGGAAAGTGGGGTTGGCAGAGTACGTGGCATTGATGGACTTAATGAGTTTACCCAGACTAAAAATATATGCATTGACGTTAAATAAGTAATATTTTACAATATTAAAGATTGTAAAGTTATCGTTACGTGCAATTTAATTGATAGATCAGGTGGAAATCATAGAATAATTTTTACTTGATCTATTTAACTAAAAAATTAATTTAATTTGGTTATAAAATTTAAAAAAGCAATATGATTACTATATTGTTGACATATTTGGAATAGGTATTTATAATTAACATAGAAACATAAAACGTAATACGACTATATAGCACAAACTGTGCTTACATATAAAATATAAGCAATTGGAGGAGTGATAGCTGTGAGTTGTATATCATTGCGTCAGTGGATTAAGCAATTGGATAGAGAAGGTTATTTAAAACATGTTAAAAGAGAAGTGGATTTTAAATATGAGCTTGCATGTCTTGGTAAAAAGTCAGATGGAAAGTATTCTTTGTTTTTTGATAATGTAAAGGATTCAAATATTCCTGTTATTACTGGAATTGCAGGAACAAGGGAGCTTTTTGCTCTAGCTATGGGTGTGCCGTCTGATAAAGTAGCTGAACATTTTGCAGAGGCACAGGCAAATCCCGGAGATTGCATTATGGTAGATTCTGATAAAGCACCTGTTAAAGAAGAAATCACTTTAAAGGTAAATCTTAATAATTTACCTATTCCGATTCATCATGAAAAAGATGGTGGACGTTATATAACATCAGGAGTGCTTATAGCCAAGGATCCAATAACGGGTATTAGAAATCTTTCAATACATCGTCTGCAAGTGTTGGCAGAAGATCGCCTTGGCATACTCATTCTGCCGAGACATTTGTCCAATTTTTTTAGAGAAGCTGAGAAAAGGAATAAGCCGCTTGACGTTGCCATAGCTGTTGGATTAGATCCGCTATTTCTTTTAGCATCTCAAGCATTAACTCCTCCAGGTGTCGATGAACTGACCATTGCAAGTTCTTTATATAATAGACCTGTTGAATTAGTTAAATGTAAAACAGTGGATTTGGAAGTACCTGCACAGGCTGAAATAGTTCTCGAAGGACATATTATTCCAGGTGTTAGAGAAGAAGAAGGGCCCTTTGGTGAATATCCTAAATATTATGGACCTAAGTCACTAAAACCAGTAATCAAACTGACAGCAATGACTTCGAGGAATAAGCCTATTTATCATACTATAGTTCCTGCTACAATGGAGCACATGCTGCTGGGAGCGATACCACGTGAGGGAGGACTTTTACAGCTAGTTAGAAATGCTGTGCCAACTGTTTGCGGAGTTCACTTTACACCCGGAGGTACATGCCGTTACCATGCAGTAATATCTATAGACAAGAAAAACAGGGGAGAGGCAAAAAATGCTATTTTTGCAGCTTTTGGAAGCAGTCAGGAAGTCAAACATGTAGTAGTGGTAGATAAGGATGTAAATATATTTGATCCTGTGGATGTAGAATGGGCCATAGCTACAAGATGCCAGGCATATAAGGATGTTTTTATAGTACCCTGTGCATCGGGAAATGTCCTGGATCCATCCAGTGATAAGGGTTTAAGTGACAAAATGGGTATCGATGCAACTGTACCTCTTGATGCAGAGCCTGGGCGTTTCGAGAGAATACGTATTCCAGGAGAAAATGAGATTAAACTTGAAGAGTATATAGAGTGAATTGGATGTATAAATTTGTATGTAAGGGGGAAATTGGTTATGAGGTTAGTTGTAGCAATTACAGGAGCAACAGGATCAATATATGCTGTGAATTTATTGAAGGCCCTGAAAAGAAAAAACATAGAAGTCCACTTAGTAGTGAGTAAATGGGCTTTAAAAACATTGAAGATTGAAACTGGTTTGCAGATTGAAGACCTTAGAAGTTATGCCAGTTATATCTATGATGAAACTGATATGGATGCATCAATTTCCAGTGGTTCATTTCATCATCAAGGCATGATAATATTGCCCTGTAGTATGAAAACATTATCCGGAATTGCAAATGGCTTTTCATATAACCTGATTATTCGTGCTGCTGATGTGACGTTGAAAGAAAAACGTAAATTGATATTAGTACCGCGTGAAACTCCATTAAATAGTATACATTTAGAAAATATGTTGGTACTTGCAAAAATGGGCGTCTCTATTATACCTCCAATACCTGCATTTTATTACAATCCTAAGACTATAGACGAGCTGGTTAACCATTTAGTAGCTAAAGTATTGGATCAGCTTGGATTACAACAAAATTTAATACCCGAATGGGGAATAAAATTAGATAAATAAAATTTAATGTAAAAATTAATTATATTTAATTTTATTGAGAGGGGATAATAATTGTGGAACTTAGAGAGTATCTTTTTTCTGATATAAGAAGTTATAAATGGAATTTTAAAATAGTTTCTAAACAAAAGGGAGTTTTTTCTGGAAGCCAAAGGTTAAAAAAAGTGGCAGATGAATTGAGGATAGAAAGTGAAAAGATATATTCCGAAGGGGATAAGGTCAAAGCAGGTGATTGTGTATTTTCAGGAAATGGAGATGCAGAACAGATTATAAAGGCTGAAGAGATGCTTTTAGGGACTATTGGAAAATTTTCAGGAATTGCCACTGCTGCATATAAATTTTCCAGAGAAGCGGGTTGTAATGTAAAAGTTGTGTGCGGTGCATTTAAAAAAATACCAGTTGAAATCAAAAGAGATGCTCGACAATCCATTCTCTCTGGAGGAATAGGAGCTCGTATAATAGATGAACCTTTCGTATATCTTGATAAAAATTATGTTAGACTTTTAGGATGTGTTAAAAAAGCTGTTAAAAAAGCCAGACAATATGACAGCACCAGAATTGTAGTTGTACAGCTTAAAGGCGAAATAAATCCTATTGAGGAAGAAGCAATTCAGGCGATAGAAGCTGGAGCAGGAATACTAATGGTGGATACGGGCAATATAGGTGATTTAAAATCTGTTGCCAGCATAGCGAATAAATATAAGAGCTCTAAAGATATTAGAATTGCATATTCTGGTGGAATAAGTTTAAAGGACATTAGTATTATAAAAAATTATGGCGCCGATATTGTGGATGTAGGAAGGGCGATTATAGATGCTCCGATGCTGGATTTTAGCCTTGATGTTGTCAAGTAATTCTTAAAATTCATAATTTGCTATTTGCATTTTAAATTTCTAAATAAATAATGGAAGCTACGGGATAAAAATTTTGAAAGGATGATTTTAATTGGAATGGGATTTACTTGAAAAGACCACTTTTTGGATTGATGATGTAAATTTAAAAAATGCTAATTTAGATGAGATTGCAGAGAAAGTTTCTCATGTACTTGATATGACAACTAAAGAAATTATGGTTGTGGATGTAAGACCTGGGCTTTTGGCATTTGATATTATGAAACGCAAGGTTCAGGCTGAATCTGTAATTGGGAAAGAAAAAGAGGTACTTTCTAAACTGTCTGAAATTTCTGGAGTAGAGCTTGGAAATGATGCTGCAGTACATTCTGAAGGCATACTCGGACTTATTGGGCTTGATTCTAAAGAAGCAAAGGATGTTCTGGAAAAATCAGCAGGGCTTACTAGGCAGATAAAGAGAGCAGTTTCAAAGCGTGCGAAGGTGTTTGCATCAGGTGCAGAAGTCATAGCCGGTAAAATAGAGGATACAAATTCTCCATATATCATAAAATCTTTGGAAAAATACGGGTATAAGGCCAAATTTGGGGGAGTTTTAAGAGACGATGTATTGGATGCTGAAAACGGCATAGAAGAAGCACTTGAAGAAGGATATGGGCTGATCGTGACTACAGGAGGGGTTGGAGCCGAAGACAAAGATTTTAATGTAGAGGCCATACTGAAAATAGATAAAGATGCCTGTACGCCCTGGATTTTAAAATTTAAGCCAGACTATCACAGACACCATAAAGAAGGAGTCCGAATTGGAGTGGGAAAAGTTGGAATGAGTTATATAGTTGCTCTGCCGGGACCCCATGAAGAAGCTAAATTAGGCTGTGATATTCTGATAAGAGGAATTCAAAGTGGACTTGACAAGGATTTATTGGCAGAAACTATTGCCAGTGCTTTGCGCCAGCGATGGAGAAATAAAATGAAGTAAAAAAATATAAGGTGGAGGATGAAAATATGAATTACAGTGAAGAAGCAAAAAAACTTTTGGAATCGGAGGCATCTAAAATTCCTATAGGCCCGCTTACGGAAAAATATCCCAATCTGAGTATTGAGGATGCATATCAGATACAACTTGCAGGAATTGACATGAAACTTTCTCAAGGACGTAAGATAATAGGAAAGAAAATTGGACTTACAAGCCGTGGAATGCAGAAACTTCTTGGCGTAAATGAGCCGGACTATGGTCATTTATTGGATGACATGCTTATTTTAGAAGGTGATACTTTAAGCCGAAACGATCTCATTGCACCGAAAGTAGAAGGAGAACTGGCATTTGTTCTGAAAGAAACTCTCAAGGGGCCTGGAATAACTATTGCAGATGTTTACAGGGCCACTTATGGAATTTTACCTTCTTTTGAGATTGTAGACAGCCGTGTTAAAGATTGGAAGATTAAACTGGCAGACACAATTTCGGATAATGCCTCCAGTGCAAGATTGGTTCTTGGGAGCAAAATGGCTTCCATAAAGGATTTAGATTTAAAGCTCATTGGAATGATGTTTGAGAAAAATGGAGAGATGGTAAGCAGTGGTGTAGGTGCAGAAGTTTGGGGAAACCCTGCAGCGGCTGTAGCATGGCTTGCGAATAAGCTCAGTGTATTTGATATTGCACTTGAAAAAGGAGAGATCATCCTTGCAGGTGCATTCACAGCAGCAGAAAAAGCTGAGGCAGGAGATATATTTACGGTTTCTTTTTATGGTCTTGGAAGTGTAAGTGTAAAATTTATTTAGTACCAGGTAAAATTTGAATATTCTCCTCCTATTGTTAAAATATGGCTTTTATATAGGAGGAAAATATAGAACCTAATGTACAATTAGGAAAATAGATTTATATAATCATTTTATACTAAGGAGGGAATAAATACAATGAAAAAAGTTACACTTTTGCCCCGTGTGGATAATGACAAGTGTAGGGCATGCCGCACTTGTGAGAAAGTATGCCCTGTTCTTGCTATAAAAGTTGAAGATCATAAGGCTGTAGTTGATGCCGACAGATGTAGGGGCTGTGCGAATTGTGAACAAAGATGTCCATTTGATGCTATAACTATGACAAAAAGGGATAAAGTTATTGAGGTTGGTGTAGATATAAACAGTGTAGATTACGAAGATATAATAGATCTCTGTGTAAAAGCGCATCTGCATCCGGAACAGACAATTTGTTATTGTGTAGGAGTTAGAGCGGAGGAAGTGGCTGCAGCTATTTTAAAGGGAGCAAAAACTCCTGAGGAGGTTTCACTTGAAACCGGAATTCGTACAGGCTGTACAATAGAGTGCATACAGCCGATACTAAGACTTCTTGATGCTGCAGGATATAAGCTTAATCCAATTGAAGGAGGATGGCAGTGGTATGGTAAAACAGCTACTGCATGGGATTTGCCGGAAGAAATTAAAAAGAAATATTCTTCACGTGGATTCTATTTTGAAGAGGACAGAGAAGTATTAGATAAAATTATTGATGGGTGTAGGAAAGGAGAGGATAAATAATGAGACCAGCAATTGCGCCGATATCTCCAAAGAAATCACAATATGGTATTGATCCCTCTCTGGTAAAGACCAGGGCAGCAGATCTTCCAGGCATGACTTCCATTTATCTAAAGGAACTGTTTCCTGATTTGCCGGATGTGATTTTTCCAGGAGAAAATGGTATAGAGAAGGTGAGAAAGGCTGCAGAAGAAGCTCTTATGAAAGTTGACATGAGCATGATAAAACCTGAACATTCAGTAAATATTCTAGCCTCTCATCATGGTTTTACTCTTTTAGGAGGGCAGCCCTATGCAGAACTTTTGAAAACTGTAAAGGATGTAATAGAAAAGAGAACCGGATGTAGGGATATACGATTGCGTGCGGGTGTTGGAATGCGTTTTCGTGAAACTGAAGAATATATAAAAAGATATGAATTGGATAAGTATTTTAATGGAAAGGCAGTAGGAGTAGCTCCTGTAGATCAGGGAATTCCCATAAAAACTGAGATAGGCACATTATATGGACTTAAGAAGGTCTATGATGCTGACTGGATAGTGCACACACACCACAGTGATGTCAGGGAAGTACATTTTCACCGCCAGGTGGATAAGGCAGTAAAGCCCTTTGGAATGTCCTATGCACGTATTGAAACGCGATCCACTTATCATCAAAACCTTGGACCGAGAGGTGCAAATTTTGTGGCAAGGGCTCTGTTTGATTCGGATTTTGTACAGAAAAAATTTGCATTTGCAGCCTTTCTGGATGTTGCTCCAAATGGAATTGTGGGTGTGGATGTAAATAATGATCTGTATGAATTGAACAATAAAGTAACTTTTATAGGCTGTAAACAGTATGGAAAGATAATGACACTGTTTGGTGAAATAGATAAGTGTATAGCTGTACTTGATTTTCCATGTCCTGTTCCCTATGTATTTTCAGCCGGGGTAATATATGCCAATTTTGCAGGGGCAAATACGGATCTGTATGATTTAGATAGACCTCTTCCACCATATACCTGGTATACGGAAGCTTTTTATGGGAAAAATGGGAGACCTTTGCTTGACAGTATACCGCCTATAAATCCTGCAATAAAGATGTGCATTCACAATTATGCTTGGACAGGTTATCCTTCTGCTTTCTTTGCACAGCATATACCTACTTTGGTTGTAGGAAGCGAACAGGCAGAGCTGTTTAATAGGGATCCGCTGAATTTGAACTATATGGACTATGCAGCTCTAGTGAAGGATACTGAAACTGCCGTTAATTTTGCCTATACTGCTGCGGGAACTAAGAATGTAATTATATTTGATGGGGCAATGGGAGCACTAAATGTAAGTGAATCTCTTGCAGCACTGCTTCTTGAGAAGGCACCAGAAGTGAGTGAAAGAGTTGACAGGGAATTACTCCCTAAATGGCTTCGTCAAAGAGGTGTCGATATGTCTGTATTGAAAGAGTAATCTTATTTTGTGTTCAACCTGTATCCGTTTTATATCAGGTACAGGTTGAATATATAGAATTTTTAGAAAGAGTGGTTTATGAAGACATCTTATTCTCAGTGTACCGAAGAAATATATGGAAATATGATAATGAAGGTCCTGGTTAATACAGGGAAAATGGAATTGTGGGTATTTTGAATATAAGTGCATTTCAAAAAGATGCAAATAAGCTCCTGAAAATAATATTTGAGGGAATTGCTACTATTGGAGTAAAATTGTTTAAATTCCATAAATATATGTTGTCCTATAAGAATAGAAAGAACTCCTGTCCCTTTATGTAATATTTCAGTGAAAATAGCATTTTTTAAAGGTTAAATGCCAAATTATCTTTTGAATATAATGAGTATTGCAATAAAGCTGGGGAATGTGATATACCTATAAAAAAAGTATATGATATAGTAAAATTATCAGCTGACAGATATATGAAACAAAAGTATAATAAAAATATATAAATTTATCATTTATGATAATAAATGTAATTATAAAGGGAAAAGGTGTATAGAAGATGCAAAAGAGCAAATCAAACTTAATTCAATCAGTAGATAGGGCACTGCAGATACTGGAATGTTTTTCTAGAAAAGACAATGAGCTGGGGGTTACGGAAATTGCCAATCGTCTGGATTTGCATAAGAGTACGACTTTTGGACTCCTTAGCACATTGGAAAGCAGAGGATATTTAAAGCAGAATTTAGAAAATGGGAAATATAGATTAGGGATGAAGCTTTTTGAATTGGGGAAATTGGTTGAAGAAGGCATGGATTTAAGAGCCAGTTCATTCCCCTACTTAAAAGAATTGGTGGATAAGTATGACGAAACAGCTCATTTAGCCGTATGCAACGGAAACCAGGTAGTGTACATAGACAAAGTTGAAGGGGAAAGTGCTATTAAAATGAGTTCACAAGTCGGAAGGAGCGCCTATATGTACTGCACTGGAGTGGGTAAGGCTATACTGGCTTTTATGTCTGAAAAAGACATAGATAATATAATTCAAAACACTGATTTTAATCAGTTTACATGTAATACAATTACAGATCCTGATAAATTAAGAGATGAACTGAAGGAGATCAGAAAAAGAGAGTACTGTATTGATAATGAAGAGCTGGAAGTGGGATTAAGATGTGTAGCCGCACCTATCATAAATTATAATGGATATCCTGTAGGTTCTATTAGTGTATCAGGTCCTACCAGCAGGATGAGTGATGAAAAATTGGAATCCATAGCAAAGGATCTAAAACGTATTGTTGTTGAGATCTCTGAAACATTCGGATATAAAACAGAGAAGTGTAAAAATTTATAGAAAATAAATTTTTAAAAATGACTGTAATTTTTGATAGAGCAAAATTTTATCTCCTAATTATACTCAAATAATTAGGAGATAAAATTTGTATGATTAAAATAGGCCGATTTGTGGATAAGGGTCTATTTTATTTTTGCAGCTGAGAAAATTTAGCAGCCAAAATTGTGTGTAAGTAATTGTTGACCTGTAAAAAATTTTGATATATACTAGCTAATAAGAAAGATATTTTGTGAAAATTTAATATGTACTGTTAGGTGCTGTTATTTTTAGAAGACATTTAAATGACAGTTAAAAGGAAAAGTGTAAAAAACACTGCAGCCCACCGTTACTGTATGGAGGATGAAACCTTATTTATGTCACTGGTATTATACCGGGAAGACAAGGAAGTAAAATGAATCTGAGCCAGGAAGCCTGCCTAATGTGTTGTTAATTCTTTCGGAGGGGGAGATATTGCATGACTTAAACAAATTTTTGCATAGATAGAGGTTAATAGATATGTGAAAACAGTATTTTATATAATCTTTATATTTTATGCAGTGTATTTTAATTTGTAAACAGTTGTATTTTATATAAAAAAGAGAATCCCTTTGGGTTCTCTTTTTTTTTATTAAACAGGTAAACAAATTGATTTTTAAACTCAAGTGGAATTTGCTCGTAATAAGAAGCTTTTTCCATCTCGATCTTGGAAGAACTTATCCAAGGCCATAGAGTGCTGCTTATATTTCACTTTATGGATTGTAATATGAGCGATTGCAGTTATGGCACAAAATTTTTTAAAAGGTGGTTTTAAAATGATCTCTACAAAATTGGAGAATTTATATAAAAGTAAATTGGTAAGTGCAGATGAAGCTGTATCTAAAATCAAATCGGGTGACAATGTGGTTTTTGGAACCGGATGTGCAGAGCCTCTAGTGCTTCTCAATGCGCTGGTGAAAAACAAAGAGAAATATGAGAATTTAAATTTATACAGTATGCTGCCTAGATCTGAAGGTAAGTATGCACAAGAAGGTACGGAGAAATACATTCACTACAATTCATTGTTTGTAAGCAGTGGTGTAAGAGATGCTGTCAATTCAGGAAGAGCAGATTATGTTCCATGCTTTTTTCATGAGATGCCAAGACTTTTCAGAGAAGGATACATTCCTTTAGATGTGTCATTGATTCAGGTAAGCAGGCCGGATAGTCACGGCTTTTGCAGTTTTGGAACTTCAAATGATTTCATAAAACCGGCAACGGAATGTGCTAAAGTTGTAATTGCAGAAGTCAATGAAAATATGCCAAGAGTTCTAGGTGATTGTTTCATACACATTTCCGATATTGACTGTATAGTTGAAAATACACATCCTGTGGTTGAGGCGGCACCTTCTAAAATAGGAGATGTAGAAAATAAAATAG